>JAFVWA010000032.1 GCA_017501885.1 Clostridia bacterium
AGGTAAAAATGGTAGAATCACCGTTATAAAGAGCATGGGGCTTAAAGATCCGTATTCTGGAAGTTGTGAACTTGTAAGTGGAGAAATTGCCGAAGACTTTACTGCATACTACGTATTTAGCGAACAACAGCCCACCGCGATTGCGTTAGGAGTAAAAATAGGTAAAGACGGAACATGTATAGGCGCAGGTGGTGTGATAATTCAAGCATTCCCAGGGGCTTCTGACGACGCGCTTATAAAGGGCGAAGAAATAGTAAATTCTTTGTCTAATTTGTCGACAATTATTGAAGAACACGGAGCAGAATACGTGTTAAACGAGTATTTTAAGGGAATGGAATACACCGAGTATAATCCCAAATACCAATGTTTGTGCAGTAGAGAATATTTAGAAAAAATACTAATATCTCTTGGCAAAGACGAACTGAACGATATAATAGAAAAAGATGGAAAGATAAGTGTTGTCTGTGAATTTTGTCGCACTCAATACGAGTTTGATAAAAAGGACGTTGAAAGGTTTTTTAGATAAAAAATGGGCATTATAGAAAAGGGCAAAATATTAGAATTTCCTTGTGGAATTGATAATTATTATGGCGTGGCCAACGAAAAAATGGAACAGGGCGATTATGAAAGCGCGCTCGGTTTGCTTTTTTCCGCTCTTAAAAAACAAGAAAGTCCAAGTGTCTATTCAAAGATAGCAGATTGCTATTCTGAAATGGGACTAATCTCACTCTCAAACGCCTATTGGTTTTTATATCTTTCCGTTTGTGAAGAGGCAAAGCAAACGATAGCGTATGAACAACTTGCCATAAACTATTTTTATATGGACAATTACTTTGTTTCAAGCTATTATTTTCATTTAAAACTTTCAAAAGACGGTTATATTTCTAAAGAGGGTTTAGACGAAGAAGTATTAAACTTTTTTAACCAAACACTTGATAAGCGTTCGGCATATTACGTGGCGTATCCCTTTGATAGAGCAGACTTTTCCTTTAAGGAAAAACTTGCAAGACAAGCGCTTGCTGCCGGCGACTATTCGGGGGCAGAAAAACTTTATTCCGATATACCGCTTGAATGTATGAACGAGCAAACGAACGGAGAACTTGCAATATCGCTATTCCTAAACAAAAAGGACGAACAAGTGATAGAAGTGTGCAAGGATTCTCTTTCTCGACATGGCGAAAACGTAACGGCATACTGCAACCTTTCGTCTTTGTATCATGCAAAGGGCGACAAAGAAAAAAGCGCATACTACTATTCGCAAGCGCTTAAAGTAAATGCTTGGCAAAACGAAGAATGTTATAAACTTGCAACTTGTTCGATGGAACAAAACGACCACCAAACGGCAAATATTTGTTTGCAAAAGATATTAAAGGAAAGAACTTACGACGTAACTATGTCTTTCTTCTATGCGGTTTCTCTTGCAAATTTAGGTAAGTTTTCGGATAGCGCGCGTGCTTTTTCGCAAATATATAGAATTTATCCAAACGACCGTATCGCAAAATTTTACGCAGAATACTTGCAAGCAATCGTTGACGGCGCAGGGGATAGTAAAAACATATTTCCTTTACCTTACGTTAAGAATCTTCCACCAAGTATAGTAAAAGCATACAAAAGAAAGATAAGCGAACTTTTTTCCGATCCCAAAAAGGGTTTAACGCAAATAAAGAGAAAAGATGTTCAAGATATTATTAAGTGGGCGTTGATTCAAGAAGAAGGCGAATACGCTAAACATTCGGTGTTTATTTTATCCAACTCCAACACAAAATGGGCAGAAAAAACTATGCTTAACGCACTAATGGATATAGACGTGTCGGGCGACACAAAGCGCGCTATAATTACAATGCTTGTTTTGTCAGGCTACAAGGAAACTTTTTCTGTTGTAGCAAACGATTTTCTTGTCAAAGTAAAACCCAAAAAACTTGTGTGTGAAAATCGAATAGACGGTGACGTTTTTGTAGCAGCCTACGCGATATGTTTGTCGAGAATGACATACTGGAATATAGACGCGTTTGATAAAATAGCGTTTGCAATAAACAAGGTTTATAAAAAACTTGGCGGAGAAGTTTACATAGCAGGGCTAACCCCCGAAGAAATAGGCGCGATAGCCGTATGCTTATGTAAATTAGAAAGACTTACCAATCCCGATTACGTATGTAAGTTTTTCGATGCAAGAGCAAATATAGTAAAGGACTATCTAAAAATAGTAAAAGGTGATAAAAATGGTAAAAATAATTGATATGGATTCAATTTTTGACAATTATATCTCGGATTTTGTTTATAAAAACGTAGGCAAGTTAAAGCCCGAAGAAATAGAAGACCAAATGCCCGTTCTCTACGAAAAGTTTGGCAACGAAAAGTTGAGTGAATTAGACGGAAAAACACCAAACGAATATTACAGACAGTTTACCGTTACCGAACTTTTAGAGTGCTTAAAAGAGCATCTTGAAAAAGACGTTGCAGTAAGTGATTTTTTGTGTGAAGCATTACAGAGCGACAAGTCTAACGAAGATGCAATTGTCAAGCAATTAAACGAGGAAAATTCAGAAGAATTTACCCTTTATTTAATGAATATTTTAGATAGTTTATCAAGTGTAAAGCCAGCAAAAAGGTATTTGCAATTTATACTTTGGGATTATAGTGAAAGCATTAAAGAACTTGCTACCGAACTTCTTTGTAACATGGTAGAGAGTGTTAAGGAAGATATCCTTGCCGACTTTAAGGAAAGCAGTCCTGAAATAAAAGCGTATTTAACACAAATTCTTTCTTATGCAAAACACGACGATAGAATTTTTGATATTTTAGTTGCAGAGTTTGCCAAAAATCAAGACAATATTCCTTTATATGCGGGGTATTTAGGAAAATATGGCGACGAACGTGCTTTGCCTTTCTTGATGACGGCAATAGAAAGCGATAAAATAAACTATTTTGACTTTGAAGAATTACGTTTTGCAATAGAAGCGCTTGG
>JAFVWA010000006.1 GCA_017501885.1 Clostridia bacterium
AGCTCACGTTGCGCTTGTCCGCAATAAAGGTTAAACCTTTGCATATAACCACCAAATAAACTTGTCAAAACAAGATTTTTCTTAAACGCAAAACGAACTAATTGTATTAAGTTTGTTAAAGCATTTACATTTTGCTTTTTGTTTAATTCATCAACAACACCATCTGAATCAAGCATTTTATAATTATTCCAAATATGATAAGGTGTAAATAACCTATTCGCCGCCATAAGTTTATCACTTAACTCACACAACATTGAATGTGTTATAGCAACCTTTTCGGAGTTGTAAATTATTCTTAACGCTTCAATAGAGTCTTTGTTATCACTTAAATATTTTTCAAATACCGTTATAAACTCACGAGCACTTTCTTTAGAAAAGCCTTTATAAATTACTTCGTCTGGCTCATCAGGCGTGTAAAGATAATACCCTTTTTGCAATTCTAATAATTGTTTTCTTGCTTCTAAATTGCCTATCAATATTGACACCATAGAAAAACGAATAGAATTATCTTCTGATGGGTTATAATATGGTGGTAATTTACCTTGTGTTAAAGCCTCATTTAACGTATTCGCAAGAGTTCTTGGAGCAAAATTAAATGTAGTTATAAACCTGTCTAAATGTCTTCTAAATAAAGCATTGTTTTCATAACGTCTTTGAATTGTCGAACAATAGTGACAAAGCATTTTTAAATTATCATCACTTAACTCACCGTGTGATAAATGCTCTATTACTTGCTCTAAAGTAGGTATTCTACTCTTCCCATTATCGTCACTAGGTTTAGGCATAGTCTTATCACTTTCTGCCACTCCTACAGCATCAACAATATAGAAGCAATCTTTTGTCTCAGCATTTGGCGTTACTTCTTTTAGTTTATCATCTTCTATAACACGACAACCACGCCCTTTCATTTGCGTATATAAAACTTCAGATTTAACGTCGCTCATAAACAACACTATTTCCAAAGGTTTAACATCTGTTCCCGTTGCCACTAACGTAACTGTTACTGCAATACGAAAATTTTTTTCAGTTCTTAAATCACGAATTAAAGCGTTAGAATCGCCTTCTTTATATGTAATCTTTCTTGCAAAATGCTCTGGCACTTCTCCATTAAACTTTTCCTTAAAAACTTCTTTTAGCATTTTAACTATAAGAGTCGCATGGTGATCGTCTTTTGCAAAAATTAAAGTTTTGGGAATATATTCCCATTTAGGTTCTCTATTAGGATAAAGTTCTGTATATATAATATCCCTATATGTTTCCAAAACTGATTTAATTTGATTTGGGTTTACAACTGAACGGTCTAACTGATTAGGAGAATAATCCAAACGCTCTTTAGTTTCAAATTCCTTCTCTTCACCATTAATACGTGTTTGTTCTTTAACTGTTTCACCCTTATCTATTGTGCCTCCGTGAATAGTTGCCGCCGTCTTTATGCTATATAATCTTGACGGAACGTTTACACCATCTACGATTGAATCGTCATAAGTATAATTCTTTATAGGCTTATTAGCATTTGGACCGATATTAAAATAAGCATACGCTTCAGGTGTAGGAGTTGCGGTAAGACCTAAAATCTTAGCATCTTTAAAATAATCTAAAACCTTTTTCCACTTTCCATAAATCGACCTATGACATTCATCAACAATAATAAACTGAAAATAATCTGGTGGTAATTTTAAGTCGTCACCTAACTC
>JAFVWA010000033.1 GCA_017501885.1 Clostridia bacterium
GCGAAAAAAGTTTTTACAACTGAGGATAAGGACGTATTAATCGTATCTTATAAAGATTCGGCAACCGCTTTTAACGGCGAAAAGAAAGGGATAATTGCAGGTAAGGGAGAAATCAACAACCGAATGAGCAATTATCTTTTTCAAGTATTAGAAAAAAAAGGGGTTCCCACGCATTACGTCAAGGAATTGAGCGGGCGAGAAACCGCTGTGAAAAGAGTAGAAATTATTCCTCTTGAAGTCATAGTAAGAAACATTGCTGCAGGTAGTTTTTCAAAACGTTTAGGCGTGGCGGAAGGAACTATTTTGGCTGAACCCACTATTGAGTTTTCTTACAAGAATGACGCATTAGGGGATCCTTTTATTAACGATTCCTATGCAAAAGCATTAGGATTGGCAACGGAACAGGAAATTGAAACGATTAAAAAGTATGCATTCAAAGTCAACGAGGTTCTTAAAAGCATGTTTTTAAATGCAAATCTTAAACTTATTGATTTTAAGATCGAGTTTGGTAGATTCCATGGTGATATCATTCTTGCGGATGAAATTTCCCCCGATACTTGCAGACTTTGGGACGTGAACACGAACGAGAAATTGGACAAAGACCGTTTCCGTAGAGACTTGGGAAACGTAGAAGAAGCATATCAAGAAGTATTTAGAAGAATTTTTGGAAAGAAATAACAATAAGGAGTGATTATGTCAAATTGTGCAATAGTCGGAATTAATTGGGGTGACGAGGGGAAAGGAAGAATGGTCGATTTGTTGACCGAAAAATATGATATTGTTGTTAGATTCCAAGGTGGTGGCAATGCGGGACATACCGTAATAAACGAATATGGTAAATTTGCTCTTCATTTGTTGCCGTCGGGGATTTTCAGACAAGGCGTAGTCAACGTTTTAGGAAATGGCGTTGCGCTCGATCCAGAAAATTTATGGAAAGAAATAGAAGAAACGACGAAAAAAGGTGTTGTAATTACTTCGGGAAATTTGAAAATTAGCGATAGGGCGTCACTATTGTTGCCTTGGCATAGAGATATGGATGCTTTAGAGGAAGAACGTTTAGCTAATAAAAAATACGGTTCAACCAAGCAAGGAATTGCGCCGTTTTATTCGGATAAATATCAAAAAAAGACAATTATGGCGGGTGAACTCTTTTATTCAAACGAGTTAAGAGAACACTTGAAAGATTTACTTGAATGGAAAAATTTAACATTAACAAAGGTATATAACGCTCGACCTTATACGATGAGAATAATTGATGAATGGCTTGAAAGATACTGTGAAAGGATAAAGCCTTATATATGCGATACTGGTAAATATCTTAAAACAGCACAAAGGGAAGGAAAAAATATTTTATTTGAAGCACAACTTGGTGCGCTGCGAGATCTTGATTACGGTATTTATCCCTATACGACATCTTCGAATACAACTGCGGCTTATGTATCGATTGGATCAGGTCTGCCATCGACAAAAATTAACGATATAGTTGGTGTGGTAAAAGCGTATTCAACTTGCGTAGGAGAAGGTCCATTTGTTGCGGAAATATTTGACAAAGAAGCTGAGGCATTGAGAAATGCAGGAGTGGAGTTTGGTGCAAAAACGGGGAGAGCTAGAAGGGTTGGCGCAATTGATTTGGTTGCAACACGTTACGGGGTGGATGTCCAATCCGCGACAGAAATCGCGCTAACGAAATTGGATGTTTTGAGTTATCTTGATAAAATTCCTGTTTGCACCAAGTATATAATAAACGGAAAAGAAACGGATGAGTTTCCTTTCCCTGCGATGTTGAAATATGCAAAACCCAAAATAGAATACGTTGACGGATGGAAGTGCGATATTTCTTCTATTAAAAAATGGGAAGATTTACCGAAAGAAGCAAAAAATTATATTCTTATAATAGAGAAGGCAATTCGTTGTCCTATAACCTATATTTCAGTAGGACCAGAAAGAAACAGTATAATTATCAGAAAATAAAACAGGAAGGCAAAGGAGTTTTCTTACAATGACAAATATTTACGAATCACCATTATCAAGCAGATACGCATCAGAGTATATGAAGGAGTTGTTTTCTTCAGATACGCGATATAAAACTTGGCGTAAACTTTGGGTTGCCCTTGCAAAAGCAGAAAAAGAATTGGGTATACCGATTACCGATGAACAAATAAAAGAAATGCAAAATCATATTGACGATATTGATTATGAGTGTGTAAGCGAAAGAGAAAAGGAAGTTCGCCACGACGTAATGGCGCACGTCTATGCGTTTGGAAAAGTAGCACCGAGTGCAGCGGGTATTATTCATTTAGGTGCAACGAGCTGCTTTGTTACTGATAACGCCGATCTTATACTTTACCGTGATGCACTTACTTATATTCGAGGCGAACTTTTAAAAGTAATTGCTAATCTTTGTGATTTTGCCGAAAAGTATAAAGAAGTTCCAACGCTTGGTTATACGCATTATCAACCAGCTCAACTTGTAACGGTTGGGAAGAGAGCAACTCTTTGGTTACAGGATTTTGTATCGGATATTGAAGAAATAGATTTTGTGTTGAGAAATATCAAATTTTTAGGTAGTCGAGGAACTACGGGAACAGAAGCAAGTTTCGTTGATTTGTTTAACGGTGATACGATAAAGATTGATGTGATGAATAAGAAAATTAGTAATGCATTTGGCTTTACTGAGTGCTTTGATGTGTGTGGACAAACTTATCCAAGAAAGGTTGATAGCAGAATATTAAATTGTTTGTCGTCTATTGCACAAAGCGCGTATCGTATGGCTAATGACATAAGACTTTTGCAACATGATAGGCAAATTGAAGAACCTTTTGAGAAAAATCAAATCGGCTCATCGGCAATGGCATATAAGCGAAATCCTATGAGAAGCGAACGAATTTGTTCCCTTTCAAGATATTTGATAACGGACGCATTGAATGCGCATATTACGGCATCTACCCAGTGGTTAGAGAGAACGCTTGACGATTCCGCAAACCGTCGTTTAGCTTTACCTGAAGGCTTTTTATGTGCTGACGCAATTTTAAGACTATGCCACAACGTTACAGACGGAATTAGAGTTAATGAAAAAATTATTGAAAAAGCCGTAAAAGAATATATCCCGTTTATTGCAACCGAAAATCTCATGATGGAAGCGGTGAAACGCGGGGGTGATAGACAAAAGATTCACGAAATTATTCGCAAGTGTTCAATGGAGGCAACGACAAGAATGAAAGAAGGGGCGGAGTGTGATTTGCTTTCTAGACTTGCTAAAGAACAAGAAATCGGAATAGTAGAAAATGAACTTAAAGCATTGCTGAACCCCCAATTATATATCGGTAGATGTATAGAGCAGGTTGAAGAATATATTAAAACAATCAAGCCTATATTGTATGGACTTGAAAGGAGTAAAGTGGAGATTGACTTATAAGGAGAAAAATCCGTGGTAAATCAAAAAGTTTTAATTTTAAATTTCGGCGGGCAATACGATGAGCTTATAGCAAGACGGGTGCGAGAGTGTAGCGTTTATTCGGAAGTTAAACCGCATACGGTAAGCATTCAAGCAATCAAAGAATTTAATCCTATCGGAATCATTTTTACAGGTGGACCGCAGAGCGTGTACAAAGAAAACTCGCCGCATCCCGATGAAGCGATTTTCCGATTAGGAATTCCGATTTTAGGTATTTGTTACGGCTGTCAGCTTTTAGCGCATCATCTTGGTGGCAAAGTGGTGGAAGCGCAAAGCGATTCTTCTCGAGAATATGGTAAAA
>JAFVWA010000034.1 GCA_017501885.1 Clostridia bacterium
ACCATATTGTTAAAACTCTATCACTACGTCTATTGTGTAGCCGTATTTTCTAATCTTTGTTGCTAAAAAGCGTGCTCAATCGAATTCGGGCGGCATCCCGCTACTTAATTTCATAACGATTATATTATAAACGAATGAAATTAAGTAGCGGGATGCCGCCCGAATTCGATTGAGCACGCTTTTTAGCAACAAAGATTAGAAAATACGGCTACACAATAGACGTAGTGATAGAGTTTTAACAATATGGTTGGTAGGGTGGGATGATGAGTATATTTTTATTATTAGGAGAGCCATATGGCATTTACAGTTAATAACGTTAAAGTTGCTGCTACAGCAACACCAAGTAAAAAGAAAGTTGAATTAGCAACAGGCGGTCAAATTAGATGCGTCATTGCTATGATTAAAGATAAAACTATTACATTACCATTTAATGAAACTTTTAAAGGTTTAAACGGTAAAGATTATACATTAGAAATTAACAAAGACATCGACGCAGTCGTTTATGCACCTAAATTCTTATTAAGTTTATTAATTGATAAATACAGCAAGAATTTTGGAAGTAAATAATGCTTGCAGGTTACTATTCAAAACAAATTAAGAAAATGAAGGATGCAGGCTTCGATGTTACTATATTAGAGAAAAAATTAGTCGACTTCATAAAAACATACAACCGTTGCGTTTTGGATTATAAATTACAGAAAAAAGAACCGCAATAATGAAAAAGTTAGTGGTTTGAGATCTATTTGGCGGCGGGCAACACAGTGTTAGAAACGCCTTAAAAGACGAGTCCATATTTGATATTTATACATTTGATATTACGCAACCATTAGATGACCATTGTATTAGCGTTAATTTAGGGAATGTAAATGAAGTTCTATCAGTTATTAAAGAACGTAACATTCCCAATCCTGATATCATTGTCGCATCACCATTATGCCAAAGTTTTAGCGCCATTTTATCAATGAAAAACGGTGGCACAGCGGGGTGAGATATTAAAAACGGTAAGATGACAATTCGGGACTATGAAAGCTTCGCATTAAACGCTAATAAATTCATATTAAAGTCAAGTTATAAACATTACGCACAATGCGCTCAATTAGGGGGTGATTGTTTATATACTACAATGAAATTAATCGATATGTATAAGCCCAAATGCTGGTATATAGAAAACCCTAAAAATAGTTTAATTTGGCGTTTATTAGGGCAATTATATACAGATTATAAACTATTAAACGATTACAGAACGATGGACATTTGGATGAACGACACTTATTATGGTAACTATGGTGATCTAATGCCAAAACCGACAACTTTTTGTAGTAATATGAATTTAGAATTAAATGAAACCAATCCAGGGAGTTTTTGAATAAAAGACAAAACGACAAAACGTCAATGGCATAAAGACTTCCCGCAATTTACTTTTACAATTAGTGAACGGCTACCAGGTCCATTATTACGTAAAAAATTAGGCGAACAAGTTTATAATTTGAAATTAGATCCAAAATTCAAAAACGCAGAAAATATTAATGATTATCAGATTGGTGAAGCAGGTCCTCGCAGCCACATTCCACCAAAATTGATCCAAGCAATATTTAAAAAGTTTTTAGATAAATTAACTCCTGTCAGCGATCTATTCTTACTTGGGTAGAGTAGCGTTCGCCGACTTTGAAACAGTTACAATCAACACCGAGTATTATAAACAACACAAAGATACTCGCGTCTGGTTGTGGTGTTTAATGAGCGGCACTTACACCAAGATGGGAGTTGATATTAAAGAATTTATTAATGAAGTTGTTAATTATGATATCGTTTATTTTCATAATTTAAGTTTTGATGGCGACTTCATTAGTAAGCATTTAGAGCAGTCCGGGTATTTATATGATATTTACGGACTGTGCGAAGCCCCCAACACTTTCTATATATTTAGAAACGGGGCGCGTATTTACTATTTAAAGGCAAATATTAGGGGTACCATCGTTACGTTTAAATGCTCACTATTAATGCTAAATTCGTCAATAAAAGCACTCGGACGAGATTTAGGTATTAGCAAATTAAACGAGGGGAATGATGACTTCTATGACGTCGAGCCGTTTAAAAGTTTAGACGAGGTACCTAAAAAATATATTGACTATATCTATAATGACGTCCTAATCGCTCAAACAGCGATGGAGAAGTTAGACGAGTTAGTGCGAGCTAAAAAATGGTTAGTGGGCACAACCGTCTATGATTATCTAACAATTACAGCACTATATCAGTCATTAACACTTAATAATAAAATTATTAAGGATGCCGGTAAATATATGTGGATCAGTAAAGCAAACAACGAGATCGGGCGTAAATTGTTACGTGGTGGTCTGTGCCAGTTTAATCCCATTTACCAAGGTGAGCATACAGTTAATAACGTTGTAATGATCGACATAAATTCTGCGTACCCGAGTTTTATGAATAAACTGCTACCATACGGTGAAGTTAAGGACTTCACAGACGATGGTAATCAAATTAAGGTTTATCATTTATTAGTTAGAAAAGTGGAGATCTTACATAACAAGTGCAACATTATTTGCTTCCCAAATATGACTAATCAATATGAGGAAGAGGAGTTTAATAATGTATTCGGTGAAAAACAATCATATAAAGTCAAAAACAGATATATAAAAGCAGAGGATGAACCATTCGAGATCTATTTATATGAGAATGAATTAATGACGTTAAAAAAGTTTTATATTATTAGTTACGATATTATTAATATCTATTACTATAATGCACATAACTTTTTAACAAAATTAGAAAGCGAACTATACAAAGATAAGTCCACTTATAAAAAAGAGGGCAAGAGCGCATTATGTGCGATGACAAAGATCTTTTTAAATGCAGGGTACGGGTCTTTTTGTAAGAAAGATGCATATGACTGCTATCTATACGCTAAAAGTCCTGAAGCAGTCATTAAAACAAAAACAGGCGAATACCATTTTAAAAACAACCACCCCGTTTATAATGTCGGCAACCTAAACTGTTACGGCTACGAGGAAGTGCTAAACGAGCCGTCCACCAAGTTTAGAAACATCCACATCGCTGCATTTACCACCGCTTGCACTCGCGTATATCTGTTAAACACACTATTAAAAGTGTGTAAGAACCCTAATGAGTCGTTTGTATATTGTGATACTGACTCCATTTTATTAGCAAATTTAAGTCAGGACGAGATCGACGAAATTAAAGCAATGGATACAAAAGAACTCGGTGGCTGAGGCATTGAATTTATCAAAGAGTCCAAAACTAAAATTAGAATATTAGGGGCTAAACGTTATGAAGTTGAAGGCATTAAATGTAAGGTTGGTGGTATTAGTTCGTTAAAAAGTTTAGCAGAAATACAAGACGGGACAATAGTATATAATTGTGGACTAACACCTAAACGGGTAAGAAGCGGGATCGTATTAGAACCCGTTGATAAGCAAATTAAAAAAGGATTTAATTAATATGTTTAAGAAATATCGACCATTATTTATATTAACAGCAGCACTAAACGTTGCATTACTAATATTTATTTTATTAATTTCTTTCTTAACTAACATAACAGGGCGACTATTTGACACCACAGTTAATATCGGTGTAATATTAATAATTATGTATATATTAGAAATATTATCAACCCTAACATTTCAGGCGAGAATACTTTTAACGAGCAAAAAAGATAAATTAAAGTATAATTGAATAATACCGACGATTGCCACATTAAGTTGATTAATCGCTTCCCTGGAGGGACTAATACTTATTAATGATAGTGATACAATTATTAAGTTCATAATTAAGTTTGTTCCAGTCGGGGTTGCAACATTTTTAGGAGTTTATTGTGTGAATTTCAAACCAAAAGTCAGCATCGTTCAAAGAACGGTTTAAACGTAAGTTCGGCTTCGACCTCGATAATTTAGGGTTCTGATGACCATTTCTGGATGATAAATTACATATTATCGACGGGTGTGAAGGACCGTCTTATGAACGGTTCGAAGAGTGGCTTTTAAGACATTCACCATTCAGTGATCTAAAAGAAATGTGAGATTATATACATTACGTGTGAAAATATGGTTTTACTATACAACCAGCCGGTGTTACTCAGTTAGACAGAATTGAAAAATGAATGGAGGAGCTTCGTGAGTTCTTTGGTAAATAAACTAAACCGCGCACAACAATTAAAAAATGATGAATATTATACGCAATACGACGATGTGCGCCGTTATATGATCTATATTAAACCAGTTTTACACCACTTTAAAAGATTAGTATTCCCGTGAAATGACGACAACGAATGGTCGAATTTTAAAAAATATTTTAATCAGAATAAAAAGTCCTACCCACCAGCTGTTTTTGTTAATGATGCTTGTGCCTTTCAATACGAGGAGGGCGATGTTGTATTAGGCAACCCACCATTTTCATTAATGAAAGAAATAGTCAAGGAGTTTAATAAAAATAATATTAAATTCATTCTATTTGCACCGTTAGCGGTAGCGCAGGATGTATATTGTAACGAAACAGAAAATTACCGCACATTTTATAGTCCGCTAAACGTAATGAGTAATCTATATGATACGCCAGAAGGCGTTATAAAAGACGTCAATACGCGACTAATTAGTAATTTTATGGACTTCAAATACCACATTAATACATTATCTAAATGTAATCATACTACCGACAGTTTATTTTGTAAATATGAAACGGCGTACGAATGTTTTAAGAAGCATAACGTTTACGGGTCATTGAACCACGTTGATACTTACTGCTATAAATACGGGTTAAAACATTTGGATGGTAGAAAATTAAACATCGAAAATAATTTTAAATATGTTAAAATGGATGTATTAAACGAAGACGAGTTCTTTAATCGAGGTAGACACCATTAATACAAGATTAAGAGTTTGATACGAAAATAGTACGAAAAAGATTTGGTGAACTAACAACCAAAACTTTTTCCCGTCTATGAATGAATTAGAGGACATTCTTAATAATGCTCCATATAAAGATATTAACGCTAACTATAAAATGCAGTCGATTGAATTTATGGAAGTTAGTTTTAAATGAACCGACTTTAATGATGCTGAATTACCTAAATTAATTAATATTAATGCTAATAATAAAAATTATTATTATCGTTTAAAACAGTTATTAACAATCAATGATAATGGATTTATTAATTTATATGAGTTAGATATTTATACCACTTTTATTCGGCAATTATATAACATTTATACGAGTAATCCAATCAAATTAACTACAACAAGAAGTCAAAAGATTACGCCTGGGGTAATGCACGATGATCCGTTAATACAACAAAATATCACATTTAACGGCAAATGAAAGTTCGGTTATAAACCATCTAATAGTTCAAATTATACATACAATTTAGGCTCAACCGGTGTCAACCCGGTCGTATATGCAATTATTAGAAAAACGCAAACTAATAATACAAGCTACACATTAGTACCGATAATGAGTGAAACTAATAATGTCACAGTTACTAAAAAGGGGGCTTCGTCAACTGTAACATTACCAACCCGGAGATTCGTTTTCTATTACGATAATGGAGATAGTCGGAGCGTTAATGCGTTAGCACGTAATACAAATAAAGTGACGATGAGTAATTATGGTCCAAGCTACCCTGGTGCTAAAAGTAAAAAAGCGAGATTAGGTAACAATCCAAACATTACAAACGCTAATTTTAATCTTAAATTTGCTGAAATATTAAGTAGCACGAGTGGTGGTTTAGAGAATACTTACTGTGTTACAAACATTGGTGTGCGTGGGAGTGATAATTATAATGCACTAAGAAGTTTAGTGCAACAATATTTAAACATTGGTGGAACATTTGATATTAGTGTTATGGCTGGTAAGGGGTCAGCATATGATTATCGAGATATAAGTAAGTGACCGAACCCAGATAGCACGTTTTGAGCATACTGAAACAAAGGCAACACAAGTATTACAACATTAGATAACATTTACATCGAATATAGTTTTGATTTCACTTATTCTGCGAATGTTAAATATAATCCATACATCGCAGGAATAAACATTAAGAAAACTGATGGAACAATATTAGCATACTCACCCAATCCAAAACGTTACGCTGATGATTATAGCGTTAGTGATCTAAAACAATTTTACTCCACTTTTACAAATGGTGCTAACACAGACTCTTTCGATACTGCAATTGTATTACAGTTAAAAAGTGCATCACAGCAAGTATCAGGTGACGAAGTGCATACAGTTTCAAACTCATGGGCAAATATAAAAGAGTTGCTGTTAAATAGTCAAATTGTTAATTTAGTGGATGGGCTATTTTTAGGGCCACCAATCACGTGTTTTACAAACAATTATAATTATGAAACATTGTGGGATGGTAAAACATATTTAACACTTCATATGAATAAAGATGGATTACCTGTTAAAGATATGAATTTTATTGAGTATATGGTAGAGCATAATAATTCAACATCACCGTCAGGTAACTATACAAATAAATTTAATTTTTTATCATCATATTATCAAAATAGCAATGCATTACCGTGGTGAATAGAGCTGTATATGCCAAAAGCATTAAGTGGGCAACAATTTAATTTTATTAAATATTTATTTAATGAAAAGTTTAATGTGTCGTCCAGCAGTATTACAAATGCTGAGAGAGGGTTGTTTATTTATAACGGCACAACCAACTTAATTTTAATGAATGAATACGACAATCCAAAAGACTGCATTTATCGTTTATCAGGACCGTTACCGTTTATTAATGATACGTTTAAACAATATGTGAGCAGCACAATTAACTCCACAAATACCAGCTACGAAATCCAAAAACAAAATATGGCATTTAATGTGGCTAATGGTGTGTTGGGGTATTTACAGGCAGGAGCCAGTGCTGCCGGCTCTGCATTGATTGGTAACATCCCTGGAGTTATTCAAGCAGGGATGAGTCAAATGAGCTCAATCACTGATATGATTAAATCAGGATTTACAATGGAGCAACAAATTAATAAAATCAAAGCTCACTATGCAGATAAAAAGAATATTAGTGGTGCAACAGTAATTAGCTCATTAATGCAAGATATTTTAACACAAGGTGAATGGACGAAATTCGCAGTACCAACATTTGTGGGGCAAAAGTTTAATCCAACAAGTGAAACAATCCAGTCAATCGGTGAGTTTATTAGTTTAAACGGCTTCCTAACTAATCAAGCCATCGACTTCGCAAGTAATTTTAACATTGACGGTATTTATTTAGAAACGTCACCATTCTTAATTAGTAGCGAGGGTTTAAATAAATTAGCAGCAGATAAAAGGTTTATACAACAAATACCACTCCCACAATTTAGAGAAATGGTACTACAATTCTTAAACCGTATTTTAGTAATAAAGGACATTAATAATTAATATGCTAACATATTTTAACATTCGTGACCGTTTAAAAACACTCTCCATAACTATTCAAGGTAAAAAGGTTTATCTATGTATCGCTCCTCGTCGGATTGGTAAAACAACGAGCTCAGTAGCGATGGCTGATGACGTGTGGACAAATAGTGATTACACTGATAAAGTATTAATCTTACGGAACACAATGGAGGAGATTAAAGAACTTAAA
>JAFVWA010000035.1 GCA_017501885.1 Clostridia bacterium
AAGGTAATAACCGATTTGCCTTGATACTTATCAAGTTGATACTGACTTACGCCAAAGCTTCCTAAAAGGTATTCTTCGCCGTCTATTTCCCCCTTAACGCCTTTACCTATCTCGTAAGAAAAGTTTTCGACCTTTTTGTCGGTAGATATGCAAAAGTCTTTTATACTGTCAGCCAAGGGGTGGTTTGAGTTTTGCTCTAATGCGTAGGCTATCTTATAAATTTCTTCATCGGTAAAATCGCTGTAATTAACAAAGTCGGTAACAACGGGTTTTCCAACCGTTAGGGTTGCAGTTTTATCTAAGAGAACACACGTTACGTCCTGAGCCTTCTGCAAACTTTCCGCGTCCTTAAACAGTATACCCATCGACGCGCCCTTTCCCGTTGCTGCCATAACGGCTACGGGGGTTGCAAGCCCTAACGCACACGGGCAGGATACTACTAAAACGCTTATTGCAAAGTTAAACGCTCTATATAAATCACCTTCGATTAACATCCATAAGCCAAACGTCAAAAGAGCGATGAGAGTTACTGTTGGAACAAACCACGCTGATATTTTATCCGCGAGTTTTTGAACGGGGGCTTTGCTTGAACCTGCCGTTTTTACCGCTTCTACTATTTTTGAAAAGAGCGTTTGTCCGCCTACCTTTTGCGCTTTGACTATTATATATCCTGAGCGAACTATACTTCCACTTGAAACAAGCGAGTTTTCAACACATTCTTCTGGCAGACTTTCGCCTGTTATTGCCGACTTATCTAACGTTGCATGACCTTCTATCACTATTCCGTCAACTGCTAAGTAATCGCCTGCTCTCACTACCACAAGGTCGTTTTCTAATACTTCGGCTGTTAAGATGGTGCTTTCTTTCCCTTCCCTAATCACGGTTACAGTTTTAGGAATAAGTTTTACGAGTTTTTCTATCTCTTGCCCTGTCTTTCCCTTTGAAATTTCCTCAAGCCATTTGCCGAGCGTTACTAACACTAACACCATGGCTGACGCTTCAAAGAAAACGTGGGTTACTACAGCACCTGTAAAAAGCAAAACTGTTTCTACCGCGCTATAAATATATGCGGAAAGCGAGCCTAAACTAACCAAAGTGTCCATGTTTGGGGAAAGGTTTTTAACCGCTCTAAATCCGTTTGTAAAAAACTTTCCGTTTATTATCATAACGGCAAGCGCCATTACCGCTTGAATAGGTAAATTTATCTTTTGATTAAACACAGGAAGCCCTATCATTTTCCCCATTGATAGATACATAAGTGGAATAAGTATAATAAGAGAAATGAAAAAGCGTTTTTTCATTTTTACTACGACGTTTTCTTGTTTAAGTTCCCCAAATATACTTGCGGTATAGCCAAGTTTTTCTACCGTTGCAATGATTACTTGTTGTGAAATTTGAGCATCGTCAAATTCCACTACCATGCTTTTATCCATAAGTGAAACTTGCGCCGATTTTACACCATTTAGACGGCGCACGGCTTTTTCTATTCCCAATGAACACGCAGAACACGTCATTCCGCCAACTGAAAACCTTTTAGTAGTCATATTATCTCCTTGTTAAAATTATAGCACTCATAAAAATTTTTGCAACAATTCTTTGCCCCCGAGAACTATGTTCACGAGGGCAAAAGAAAAGAGAAATTTATGTTTTTAAGGCTATTTGTCTTGTTTTTTTTGTTCTGTTTGTGGTCTGCCACACGAACACGAGTGGCATTTTGCACAGTCGCATCCGCATGCGGACTTGCCTTTTTTCTTGTTGCGAATAATCGTAAAGATTATTCCGCCAACCGCTATTACCGACAAAGATATTATGATAATGTCAATTATCATTATTTGCTCCTTTTCAACTGACCCTTTTTATTGAGTGTAGTTATTACGTAAATTACTACCGCAATTAGCGCTACTACTATAAACGACGTCCACCACCAAGAAAGAACTATATAAGTTACCGATGCCGCAATAAACGAAGATACTATCCAGAAAAGCAACGTCCACTTAAATTTGCCCTTAGGCGTTTCGCCCTTTGCTGCTGCTACCGCTGCAAAGCAAGGAATGGTGGTCATATTAAATACTATAAACGCTATCATTGCAGGCCAAAGCGCTGATGGTGCTACGCCAACGCTACCCATTATTGCAACCACTTCGCTAACACCGTCTTCCGTGCCTATTAGCCCGCCTGCTACGCACGCAGCCAAAGCGCCGAACGTGGATATTACGTTTTCCTTTGCAATAAGTCCTGTAATCGCTGCAACGGCAAACACCCAACCGTTGTGGTTAAGTTGACTACCAAAGCCCATTGGGGTAAATATTGGTTGAATAAACATACCGATTGAACCTAAAATACTTTCGTTCATTCGTAAGTTTACCATTTCGCCGTCTACTTCTTGCATTAAGAATTCCCAACTCCAACTAAAGTTAGACAAGAACCATATAACAATAGTAGAAAGTAAAATTACCGTAAATACTTTTTCTACGTAGTGCTTTGTTTTATCCCATAAAAGTATCATTAAGTTGCGGAATCCTGGTGCATGGTATACGGGAAGTTCCATTATAAACGGCGCTATATCGCCCTTTTGCGTGGTGTTGCGCATAACTATTATGCTAACCACCGCAACGGTCATACCAAGCACATACATTGCAAAACTTATTATTCCACCGTCGCTTCCAAGAAGCGCGCCGATTGCCCCTGAAATGGCTGCAAGGATAGGTAGTTTCGCACCGCAAGAGAAGAATGGTATGGTGCGAAGCGTCATGGTCTTTTCTCTCTCGTCAGCAAGCGTTCTGGTGTTTATCATTGCGGGGATAGAACAGCCAAAACCCATTATCATTGGGATAAATGCTCTGCCAGATACACCAAACTTTCTAAATAATCTATCTAAAATGAATGCTACGCGAGCCATATAACCCGTGTCTTCTAATATTGACAAAAGTAAAAGTAAAAATACTATTTGTGGAACGAAAGATAAAACTCCGCCAAGTCCACCAAGAACACCGTCGCCAATGAAACTTACTATTGCGGGAGATGCGCCCCACCCTGCTATAAGGTCGGTTATCCATCCAAACAGCGTGCTTGTCAATAAATCCATTAGGTTAAACAGTATTACGCCCGGTGCAAAAACCGCTCCGTCGTAAAAACATGCAAGAAGTGAAGTTCCAAAACTATCGCCATAACCTAATTCTTCTAAGCTTGCAAACGAAAAGATTTTACCTAAGTATAAAAAGTCTTCGCCAAACGTTAGGTGGAATATACTAAATAGTATCACCAAAAATATCGGTATGCCCGCCCATTTATTGGTTAATACTCTATCTATTTTATCTGATTTGCTAAGTTTATCCCCCGCTTGCTTTTTTACTAAAAGTGGGGAAAAATGTTTTGATATGTATTTATATCTTGCGTCTGCTATTAATGCGTCAAAATCCGTTCCGAAAAGTGGGTTTACGTAAGTCTTTTTGAACTCCTCAACCATCTTTACGGTGTTGGGGTGCATTTGAACTTCCAACTCATCGTTTTCAACAAGTTTTATCGCGTGAAACAAGGGATTTTCAATATCGTGTCCCATAAGCGCGATTCTAACGTCGCTTATAAGATGCGCTATTTCGCAATTATCTAAAACGCTCGTCGAAGCTCGCTTTTGATTGCTTGCTTCAAAGGCTCTTTCCATTAGTTTATCAAGTCCTGTTGACTTTAATGCTGAAATTTTAACTACGGGAACACCTATGCGCTTTTCAAGTTCTTTTTCATCTATCACGTCCCCTTGCTTGTCGAGCATATCTACCATGTTGAGCGCAACGACAACGGGAACGTCCATTTCCATAATTTGTGTGGTTAAGTATAGGTTACGCTCTAAGTTTGTTACGTCAACTATATTTATTACACAATCGGGTTTTTCATCTAATATGTAATTCCTTGAAATTACTTCTTCGGGGGTATATGGAGATAGCGAATATATACCCGGTAAGTCTACGATAGAAACGGGTTCTGAAAGCTTTTTATAAAGCCCTTCCCTTTTATCTACCGTTACGCCCGGCCAGTTACCAACGTGTGCCGTTGAACCCGTCAAACTGTTAAAAAGCGTCGTCTTTCCACAGTTAGGGTTGCCTGCAAGTGCAAATCTCTTTACCATGTCTTTACCTCCATTTCAACAAACTCGGCTTCTGCTTTGCGCAAAGTCAATTCGTATCCTCGAATGGTTATTTCAAGCGGATCGCCAAGCGGTGCTTTTTTGCGAAGCATTACTTGTGCACCAGGAGTTACTCCCATATCGAAAAGCCTTCTCTTAATTCTGCCTTCTCCACCGACTTTAACGATAGTTCCTTTTTCGCCAATTACAAATTCACTTAGTTTTTTCATTCTATCTCCTTCTTAGTTTTGCCAAAATGTGAAACTTGTTTCAGGTTTACGGTCATATATTATCATTTATATTCGACATTGTCAACTAAAATGTGAAACTTTTTTCAGATTTCTTTGAAAAAATTTTTATATCGCTTGATTTTTGTTCTTTAATATATTACAATATATAAGGTATGAAAAAAACAGTTCGTCAACCGCAACAAGAGCGGAGTATTGAAAAGAAAAACAAAATCATTAACGCTGGATACGAGCTTTTTTCCGAAGTTGGTTATTACGGCACTAATACTGCGGAAATTGCAAAGCGCGCAGGCGTTTCTACGGGTATAGTTTACGGGTATTTTTCGGATAAGAGAGATATTCTTATTTGCGTTTTAGAAATTTACCTTGACAAGGTTATAGAGCCTTTGCTTAAAATGTTTAACAAACTTCAAACTCCTTTAAATATTGAAGACGTTGTTCCAAAAGTTATTGATGAAGTTATTAAAATTCACAAACGCAACAACAAGATTCACGAAGCGTTACACGCACTCTCTGGTTCTGACGAAGCTGTTAACACTAAGTTTATTGAACTTGAAGACCAAATCACCTTAAAACTCAGCGATATTTTGGTTAAACATGGTATAAACGGCGAAAATATCCACGAAAAAGTGCATTTTGCTATGGACATTTTGCAATCTTTTGCCCATGAATACGTTTACGATAAACACGACTACATTGACTATTTCGTTATGCGCGAGATGGTTGGCAATACTGTTATAAATATTTTTAAGGATTGATTATGAAAGTTATTGACCTTCACTGCGACACTCTATGGAAAATCGACAAAGAGTTTTTAGACGGGAAAAATGCTGACCTTCTTAAAAACGACTTTGCTATTGATTTTGAAAAAATGGCAGTTGGCAACATTGGGTTGCAATGCTTTGCCCTATTCACTATCCCACAAGACCAAAAGCCTTTTGAAACGGCTAACCGAATGATTGATTATTTGGAACGCGACGTTCAAAGGGTTGATAACGTTAAAATTATTAAAAGTTACTCGGATATCGAAAAGAACTTTGATGACGGCGTTATGAGCGCTATGGTTACAATGGAAGACGGGTTTATGCTTGAAGGCTCGTTTGACAATCTTGATACCCTTTACAATAGAGGGCTTAGAATGATATGCCTTAATCACAACGTCAAAAATGGTATTGGCAACCCAAACTATGGCAAATACGTTGACGGTAGACCTGACTGGGTTACGAGAAACGTGAAAACGGGACTTACAGAGTTTGGTTTTGAACTTGTTAAACGTATGAATCAAAAAGGAATTATCGTTGACCTTTCTCACATGTCTGACGCGGGTTTTTACGACGTTATCAAGACTTCCACTAAGCCTATCGTTGCATCGCACTCCAACGCATGCGGAATAAATAATGGATTAAGAAATCTTACTGACGATATGATGAAAAAACTCGCAGATAACGGCGGTGTGATGGGTATTTGCTTTGCAAGTGGATTTTTAGACAAGGATAAAGAAGTGGGTAAAAACACTATTGAGTGCGCCATCAAACACGTTGACTACGTTAAAAATCTTATTGGCGTTGACTACCTTGCTTTTGGAAGCGACTTTGACGGAGTGCCTAACGATATTGAAATCAACTCTTGCGATAAGTTCCCCAAACTTATCGAAGCGTTATCCTTACACGGTTATAAAGATAGCGAAATTGAAAAGATATGCTATAAAAACGCATTGAGAGTATTTAAGGCTAACCTAAAATAACAAAAATCTCGGTTAAGTTTTAACCGAGATTTTTTTGTTGTTTAATTTTTATTGTGAGTTGCCGTCGTTTAAGTAAAGAATTCCTAAGCAGTTTTCTCCGCAATGGCTCGTTATCGTGCCACTTGCCCTTGTTACGTGAATATTCTTAAAGCCTGCGTCTTTTAGATAGTTAACGGCAATCGCAACTATTTCCGCTGGCGCTGTGGTGTAAGTAACGAATGCGTTTTCTAAATCGGGGGTGTTAAACTGCTCTAAGACGTCAGAGCAATAATTTTCTACAACGTGCTTAAAGTTTCCACGATATTTTTTGCCTGCAATCATCTTTCCGTCTTGAACTATTATTTGTGGACGAATTTTTAATATGTTTGCGCCAAGTAGAGATAATACGCTACATCTTCCGCCTTTATAAAGATAATCTACTCTATTAAGTTCAAAACTTGCTTGAATATATGGAACTCTTTTTTTGCATAGGTCATATATTTCCTTTGCTGACTTGCCTTGCTTAACGAGTTGTGCACCGTATAATGCAAGCAAACCTATTCCCGTTGACAGACTGAGCGTATCGATAACAAACACGTTTTTAAGATTTTCAGCCGCTCTCATAGCGTTTTCGCATGCGCAAGAAAGTTTTGAAGAGATGGAAAAGTGAACTATTCCGTCATACTCTTTTAATATGTTTTCAAAGTGCTCAGAATATGAATACTGATTTATTGCAGACGTTTTGGGAAGCTTTTTGGTTTTATCTACGTATGCGATAATGTCGTCTGCCGTTATTTCTCCGTCAAGGTAGTTGTCTTCGCCAAGCGCTATCGGGAAGGGTATGAGTTTAATATCGTTTTCTTTTAAGAGTTCTAAAGTTAAATCCGCGGTTGTTTCAACTGAAATTGCTATTTTCATTTTTGACCTCGCTTTTATTTACAAGTGTAGGTTATACCTAAAACCTAAAAATTACAACCATTTTTAACTCCTTTATTTTCTACGATTTATAAAGCCCAAAGTAGAGTCGTTTTTCCAACTCTACCAACAGTAGAGTTAGTCAAAAATAGACAAAATTTTTATTGATTTTATACTAAAAGTATGATAAAATACTAATATGGATATAAAACAAAACCTTGCGGAGAATATTACAAGTCATAGAAAACTTCTTAAACTTACGCAAGCGGAACTTGGTGAAAAACTAAATTATTCCGACAAAGCAGTTTCTAAATGGGAACGTGGGGAAGCCGTTCCTGAAATAGTTGTTCTAAAACAACTCGCTGATTTTTTTGGAGTTACGGTGGACAGTTTACTAAGCGAGCCTAAACCCATTAAAAAGCCGTTTGCTAATTTAGGTAAAAAACGCCTTGCCATTGGGCTTTGGGCAACTTGTATCGTTTGGCTTGTTGCTACGCTTGCTTATGTTTTTTTAGGCATTATTATCCCTTCTATTACAGAAACGTGGCTTGCTTTTATAATTGCTATTCCCGTTACGCTTATAGTTTTATTAGTTTTAACAAGCGTCTGGGGTAAAAATATTTGGAACTTTGCTTTTTCTACCCTACTCGTTTGGACGACCATTCTTGCGGTATTTTTAGTTTTGCTTAACGCTCTTAATAATCCACCTGCAAAGTTATGGTATGTTTTCTTAATAGGTATCCCCTTGCAAGGACTTTTAACTTTCTTATTCTTACATAAAAAAGTTTCTAAACAATAATATTTTAAACTTAAAAACACACGCGACCGCGTGTGTTTTTTATTAAATCAAATATGAAATTCCATAAAGAACTAATAAATGCAAGGGATAGTATAAATAAAATAGATATTTAATGTTTAGTTTACCCCTTGTTCCGTTATACAAACAAAGTGGTATTAATGCTAAATACGACCACCATTGTATTGTCCAATTTATAGCACAAACGGGAATTAACGCAAGCGCTGTTATGAATATCTTTTGCCGCTTCCCCTTAAACGCATATATAAATACGGGAAGCATTGCTCCCGGTGCGCCATAATCAAAATATAGACCGCTATTTGGAAAGATTATCGGTAGAAAGTGCATTATAAACACGGTTAGCAATACCCCTACTCCAAAAATACACCACCAAAGTGCTTTCTTACTGTTAACGGCATTATTAAACGCATAAATCAAGGCGATAGAAAATGAGAAAATGACGAGTATTCCCATATAAAGGCTTCTATCGTTTATAAAATACACGACTTGACAAATTATGGCGAGTATAAAGACTAACAAAAAGTGCTTAGTCTTATTTTTCGTGTAATAGCATCCTTCTGCAATGGCAAAGGCAAAAATAGGAAAGGAAATTCTGCCTATAATTCTTAAAAACCAAACATTCGGAAAAAGTATTGCACCGACGTGGTCAATGGTCATTGTTATAAGCGCTATTATTTTAAGCGTGTTACCGCTAAGTCCCTTTTTTATTAACGATAACATTAGTTTAGAGTTATATCCTTTAACTTATTGTATTTTCTAATTGCCACTTCTCTCACCGCCGAAAGGTCTTTGCCCGAATTAAAGAAGTCGTCGCTTATGCTTTTTGCAAGGAAAATTGCCTGAGTGCTATAATTCAAATCGCCTAAGTCGTGAATGAATTTTCCGCTTTGACGGTTTCCCATAAAGTCGCCCGAACCACGTAGTTTATAATCCATTTCAGAAACCTTAAAACCGTCAGTATTTTCCTTAATAATTTTAAGCCTTTCAATGGCTAATCCGTCACGCGCCGAAGTTGTTAAAAAACAATAACTTTTAATATTTGACCTACCTACTCTACCGCGAAGTTGATGAAGTGCAGAAAGTCCAAAGCGCTCTGCGTTATAAATTACCATAACGGACGCGTCGGGAACGTCAACGCCAACCTCTATTACCGTTGTCGATACTAAAAGTTGAATTTTTTTATCTTTAAACTCGGTCATTATTCGAGTTTTTTCTTTATCGTTCATTTTGCCGTGCAAAAGTCCCACGCTAACCGTGTTTAGCCTTTCTTTAATATCTTCGTAAAGTTCGGTTGCAGAGATTATTTCGCCTTCTTCGTCTCCCTCTATTCTTGGGCATACAAAATATGCTTGTCTACCCTGTTCTATCTCCCTTTTTATGAAGCCGAGCATGTCTGCATACTTTTCTTCAGGGACTACGTTTGTTTGAATGGGTATTCTATTTGCAGGCTTATCGGTGATGGTGGTTATATCTAAATCTCCAAAAAAGATAAGTGAAAGCGTTCTTGGAATGGGCGTTGCACTCATAACCAAAACGTCGGGCGATACGCCTTTACTAAGCAAACTGCTTCTTTGAGCAACGCCAAAACGCTGTTGTTCGTCACACACGCAAAGTGATAGATTCTTAAACTCTACGTCATCTGTTAGCACAGCGTGAGTTCCGACTAAAATTTGGGTAAAACCACACGAAACGCCTGATTTTACCGTGCGTTTTTCCTTTGCTGTCATAGAACCTGTCAAAAGGTCTACGTTATACTCGGGAAACGCCTTTTTTACTGCTTGATAGTTTTGACGTGCAAGCACTTCTGTTGGAGCAAGCAACACCGCTTGATAACCGCTATGAACGGCTATAAACATTGCGCATAGGCTTACTGCCGTTTTACCGCTTCCAACGTCCCCTTGCATAAGACGGTTCATGACAGAACTTCCCGTCATGTCCGCAAAAATCTCGTTTACCGCCTTTTTTTGACCTTCGGTAAATTGGAAAGGAAAACGCCTTACTATAAAGTCAACTAAATCAAGCGAACTTGTTTTATATTTATTTATTCTAACCTGTTCTCTACCACCCTTTATAAAACGAAAGGCGGAAATGAGCGCAAAATATTCTTCAACGGCTATTCTATCAGCACTCTTTTTTTGCGTTTCAAAACTTGTGGGATTATGCACTTCGCGATATGCTGAATACAAATCGGAAAGACCGTATTTCGCTTGTAAATCAAAGGGGATTATGCTCTTTGGTTTTTCTATGTCTACCGCAAGTCTAACGCTATCTCTCATCACTTTTTGCGTTAGACTTCCCTTTAATGAATACTGTGGAACTATGCCCTTTAGTCTAAAACTTTTTTCGCAAAGTTCAAAAGACGGATTAACGAGCGTTGCAACCCCCATTTCCTTTCTAACTCTACCGTAAAAAAGATATTCTTCCCCTGGAATGAGTTTACTTGCAACGTAGGGTTGGTTAAACCATATAACTGAAAAATAATAGCCTTCTTGCTCGCAATTTACTTTGACTGTTCCCGTCCTTTTGAAAAATCTAACGGCAGGCTCTGAGATTACCCTACCACTTGTCAACACAAAGTCGTTGTGATACGCTGTTTTTATAGGGCTTTGAACTCGCAAATCAAGATAGGCGCGCGGAAAGTGCCGCATTAAGTCTGCGGTGTCTTTTATACCAAGTTTATTCAATTCTTGTTCGCGTTTTTCGTTTATTCCACGAATTTTGG
Organism: Clostridia bacterium; assembly: GCA_017501885.1. Classification (GTDB taxonomy): domain Bacteria; phylum Bacillota; class Clostridia; order Christensenellales; family Borkfalkiaceae; genus UBA1259. The sequence goes on from JAFVWA010000035.1 coordinate 10,546, forward strand.
TTAATTCCATATGCCCCTACAAAAAAGGGAAAGAACTTTGTCTTTCCCAAATTTTTTATTCTAATGCAATGTAATAGTAGTAAATAGGTTGACCACCGTAGTGTAACTCAACGTCACAATCGGGGTATTTTTCAGCGATAGTCGCTTGAAGCGCTTCGGCTTCTTCCTTAGTTACGTCTTGTCCATAGTAGAGAGTGATGATTTCTTCTATACTGCGAAGTTTTTCAATAAGTTCTACTGTTACTTGACTTACGTCTTTACCCGTTGCGAGTATTTTCTTGTTGTCAAGTCCCATTATGTCGCCGATTTTTAATTCAAAACCATAAAGTTTGGTGTTACGAACTGCGTAAGTTACTTGACCTACCGTTACAGTATCGAGCGCATGAATCATATTAACCTTGTTTTCGTCTACTGATAGGTCAGGGTTAAATGCGAGCGCTGCTGCAAAACCTTGTGGTATGTTCTTGGTGGGGATAACGTGCAAAGTCTTGTTTTCTACAAGCGATTTTGCTTGTTCTGCCGCCATGATTATGTTCTTGTTGTTTGGGAAAACGAATACGTTGTCCGCATTTATTCTTGCAACCGCGTCTGCTATGTCGCTTGCAGATGGATTCATTGATTGTCCGCCTTCGATTATAGCGTCTACCATTAAATCCTTGAAAATACTGCTTATGCCGTCGCCTGCAGATACTGCCATCATGCCGATTGGCTTTTTCTCTGCTTCAAACTCTTTCATAAGAGCGCGATTTTGCTCTAACATGTTTTCAATTTTAAGTTTATCAAGTTCGCCCATTTCCAATGCTCTGGTAAGCGCTTGACCTGGTTGGTTGGTGTGAACGTGAACTTTTACGAACTCTAAGTCACCGATAACGATTACGCTATCACCGATAGTGCAAAGATATTCCTTAAATCTTTCAATATCAGCCATTGTCGTTTGCTTTTTAAGGTTAATAATGAAAAATTCCGTGCAGTATGCAAATTCAATGTTGCCAAGACTTGTTATATCTACGTGTTCGAATGAAGATTGCGCTTGTGCAATTTCAACCACTTCTAAGTCTGCTTCTACCGTTTCGCCAAGAATGGCTTTTTGCATACCTTCTAATATGAATTGTAAGCCTCTACCACCCGCGTCTACTACTCCTGCTTTTTTAAGAACAGGAAGCAAGGTTGGGGTTAAATTAACGGCTTCTTTTGCTGCTTTAATGATTTCTTCAAAGAACGATTCGAAGTCTTTATGACGACGATATACGCTCATTGCGTGTTCGGCAACTAATCTTGCAACCGTTAAGATTGTGCCTTCTTTTGGTTTTGATACCGCACCGTATGCGATTTGTGCGCCGTTCATAAGCGCGTTTGCAAATACCTTGGTATCGATTTCGTCAGCTTTGCCGAGCGTTTGGCAAATACCACGAATTACTTGTGAAGTTATAACGCCTGAGTTTCCTCTTGCTCCGCGGAGCGCGCCTTTACTTGCTACGTCCGTTAACTCACTTATTTTATTTGATTGGCACTTTACAATTTCTTTAATAGAAGACTGTAAAGTCATTGACATGTTTGTTCCCGTATCTCCGTCTGGAACAGGGAATACGTTTAGTGCGTCTAAAGTGTTTCTATTTATTTCTACAAGCTTCGCCGCAGTCATCATCATTGACTTAAAGAGCGAACCGTTTATCGTTTTTTGCATATATATACTCCTATAAAAGGGGGAAAATTCTTTATTATCGCTTTATCTCTCTACGCCTATTACGTTTACGTTTATAGAGTTAACTATCATTCCCGTAAAACGCTCTACTTTATACTGAATACTTTCTTTAAGCGCTTCGATAACCGCTTTTATGGATACGCCGTATTTTACGATTACAGACACGTTTATAGTGATCCTGTCCCCTGCACTCTTGACTTTTACGCCCTTTACTTTGGAACCGAACCTTAAAAAACTGACAACTGCATCAAAGGCGTTTTTGGGTGTGAACTTAACTATCCCATAACAATCCATTGCGATTTGATAGACAAAGTGTTCTATCGTTTTGTCAGATATTATTATTTTGCCGTAAATGTTGTTTGTTTTTACCGCCATAATAACTCCTACTCTTTGCGATATTAATATTTTACATTATTTACAACATTTTTGCAACACTTTAACCCAAATAATTGAAATTTTTTAAAATATGCTTATCTTCTCTATATAATTTTTGTAAAAACCTTGCTAAAAAAGTTGCTTTTTGTTTTGTTTTATGGTATTGTATTTAAAGTTATAAGAAACTTAATTCCATTCGGAGGATATTGATATGAGTAAAGTATGTAGCGTATGTGGAAAAGGTAAACTTTCCGGTAACTTGGTTAGCCACTCTAACCGTAAAACCCCTAAGTTATATGAAGCTAACCTTCAAAAGGTAAGCGTTAAAAATGCTAACGGCACAGTTAGCAAGGAATACGTTTGCACCAGATGCTTAAAGAGCGGTAAGGTTGAAAGAGCGTAATTAGTTGTTTTTATGCAAATTAAAAACGGTTTAAGATTGTCTTAAACCGTTTTTTGTTTTTATATTTTTATTATATCTTTTCTGTTGCTATAACCTTTCTTTCAATATCCTTTAAGGTTACAACGCCTTCTTCAACTATTACGTAACTGTTTGGCGTCTGCTCTTTAGGGAGCGAAGTTGAGCCTGCGTTAACGTAAGTCGTGCCATCTTTTTTAATTATAAAGCCCGTGTGGAAATGTCCGTATATAACCCCATCAAACTTAGTTTTGGTGGGTTTATCTTTATTGTATTCGTGCCCGTGAGTTAGAAAAACGCATTTACCCCCACTAACAATAACCATATTTTCAACAAAATCGAACTCGGAAATCATCCTATCTACTTGGCTATCGCAGTTGCCCTTTATAACGATAAGTTTTTCTTTTACTCCATTCAAAAGTTCTGCCACTTGCATTGGATTATAATCCTTAGGCAATACGTTTCTCGGTCCGTGATTGTAGATATCGCCAAGAAGTATAAGCTTATCTGCCTTTTCTTTTTCAAATAGGCTTAAAACCTTTTGTGTGTAATATGCCGAGCCGTGTATATCCGACGCTATTAAAAACTTCATTTAATCACCTTTTATTAAATCGCTGACTACTTCTTGCGCTAAAAGTAAGCCTGCCGAAGCTGGAACGAAAATCATTGACGGTGGGCATTCCCTACCGCTATTACGCTTTTCAACTTGTTCGCTCTCGTTTTTTTGCGATTGTTCATTAGAAAATACTACTTTTAATTTTCCTACGCCAGCATTTTTTAGTTCCCTTCTCATTACCCTTGCGAGCGGACAGCCTTGAGTTTTAGTTATATCGGTTACCATCAACTTTGTCAAGTCGGTTTTACCTGCCGTTCCCATACAGGAGATTATGGGAACGTTTTTTTCAGTCGCCCTTTTTATAAGGTCGATTTTTGCGGTTACCGTGTCTATTGCGTCTACGATATAATCAAACTCTGTTAAATCTATTTGGTCTGCCGTTTGGGGAAGATAAAAGAGTTTTACGGCGTTTATTTGCGCGTTGGGATTTATGGATAATAACCTTTCTTTTATAACCGAAACCTTGTCTTTTCCAACCGTTTGACTTGTGGCTATTATTTGGCGGTTTATGTTGCTTTGTTCTACCACGTCGCCGTCTATAACGGTGAGTATACCGACTCCGCTACGAACGAGCGCTTCAGCGGTAAAACCACCTACTCCACCCACTCCAAAAACCGCAATGCGGGCGTTTTGAAGTTTATTTAATCCCTTTTCGCCTATGAGATTTTGAGTTCTTAAAAAAGCCTTTTCCATTATAACAAATGAATGCCTTTTTGGGCGTTTTCCTTTATACAGTCTTCCGACCAAATGGACGATTGAACTTCGCCAATGTGTGCTTTCTTTAAGAAGAACATGCAAATTCTTGACTGACCGATACCACCACCGATTGTCAATGGTAATTTATCGTTTAAGATGTCTTGACAGTATGGTGTGGAGAGTTTTTCAAGTTCTTTTTTCTTCTTTACTTGCTTTACAAGACTGTCTTTATCAACTCTTATTCCCATTGAAGAAAGTTCTACTGAAACACCTAAAACGTCCGACCAAAGCAAGATGTCGCCGTTGAGTTTCCAATCGTCGTAGTCTGCCGCTCTGCCGTCGTGTGGTTTGCCGTCAGAAAGTGGCCAACCTATTCTATAAAGGAACACAGCGCCCTTTTCTTTAGTGATAGCGTGTTCACGCTCTTTCCTACTTAAGTTTGGATATTTTTGTTCTAATTCCTTAGTGGAAATAAAGGTGATTTCTTTTGGTAAAGAATATGTAAGTTGTGGGTATTTTTTATTTACCGCACTCGCTACCTTTAAGAATACCTTATATATGGACTTTACAGTCTTTTTAAGGTATGAAAGCTTTCTTTGGTCCTTGGTGATAATCTTTTCCCAGTCCCATTGGTCAACGTATACCGAGTGAAGTCTATCTAAGTCTTCGTCACGCCTTATTGCGTTCATATCGGTATACAAACCACTTCCTGCCGTAAAGCCATATTTTTCAAGCGCCATTCTTTTCCACTTTGCGAGAGATTGAACGATTTCTACTTCCTTTTTTAACGAAAGCACGTCAAAACGAACAGCCCTTTCGTAGCCGTTTAAGTTGTCGTTTAGCCCTGACTCTGGTTGAACGAATAAAGGCGCGGAAACTCTGATTAGATTTAGTGCTTTTGCGAGTTCTTTCTCAAAAGTGTCTTTTATAAACTTTATGGCGATTTCCGTTTCTATTAAGCCTAAAACGGATTTGTAACTCATTATAATACTCCTTGATAAATTGGGTGTGCTTCTATAAGCTTTTTAACTTCTGCTTTTACGTAGTCGAAGCAAGCTTCTCTTTCTTTGATAATCTTAACGATAAGTTCTGCAACCTTTTCACAGTCTGCCTCCTTAAAACCACGAGTAGTGATAGCAGGAGTTCCGATACGAACACCACTTGTGATGGTGGGCTTTTCAGGATCCCATGGAACTGCGTTTTTATTTAAGGTGATATTAACTTGTTCGGTTAAATCGTTAAGTTCTTTACCCGTCATTCCCGTTCCAATAAGGTTTAAGAGAATAAGGTGGTTGTCCGTTCCGCCTGAAACCATGTTGATACCGTGTTTTTTGAAGGTATTTTCCATAGCCTTTGCGTTGAGTTTTACTTGGTGTTGATAAGCCTTAAATTCTTCGCTCATTGCTTCTTTTAATGCGATTGCTTTACCAGCGATAATGTGCATTAAAGGACCGCCTTGTGTTCCTGGGAATACTGCCTTATCAATTGCCTTTGCAAGTTCTTCTTTGCATAAAATCATACCACCACGTGGTCCACGAAGGGTTTTGTGTGTGGTCGTGGTTACAACGTCTGCATATGGAACGGGGTTTGGATGTTCGCCCGTTGCAACTAAGCCTGCGATGTGCGCCATATCTACCATTAAGTATGCGCCTACTTTATCAGCGATTTCTCTAAAACGCTTAAAGTCGATTACTCTTGGATATGCGCTTGCGCCTGCAACGATAAGTTTTGGCTTGCATTCTAAAGCGATTCTTTCTACTTCGTCGTAGTCGATTGCGCCCGTTTCCTTAGAAACACCATAAGGAACTACGTTGAAATATTTACCTGATACGTTTGCTTTACTACCGTGGGTTAAGTGTCCACCGTGAGCAAGGTTCATACCCATAATGGTATCGCCAGGTTGTAAAAGAGCTACGTATACTGCGAAGTTTGCGTTTGCGCCACAATGTGGTTGAACGTTTGCGTGGTCAGCACCGAAAAGTTTTTTCGCTCTTTCAATTGCGAGTGTTTCTACAACGTCTACGTGTTCACAACCACCGTAGTATCTATGCGCTGGATAGCCTTCTGCATACTTGTTCGTAAGAACGCTTCCTGCTGCTAATAAAACGTTTTCGCTAACGATGTTTTCGCTTGCGATAAGTTCTATGTTGTTTCTTTGTCTGTTGAGTTCTGCTTGCAAACCTTCGAATACTTCGGGATCTGCTTTCATGATGCTTGATAAGTCTATCATTTGTTTATCTCCTGTAAAAATGATTTTTTATTAAATGTTTCTGAGTAATAATTCTGATAGTTTTGCCTTTGAAGTAAGACCTACTACCTTTTCTTTAAGTTCGCCGTCTTTGAAAATCATGATGGTAGGAATACTCATTACTCCGAGTTCCACCGCAAGTTTTTCAACTACGTCTATGTCTACCTTTGCAACGATTGCCTTGTCGCCTATTTCTTCCTTAAACTCGTGAAGAATGGGGGCTTGCATTTTGCACGGTCCACACCACGTTGCCCAAAAGTCTACTACGATAGGCTTTTGTTCAAGCAATAAATCGGCAAATTCTTGTTCGGTTAAAATTTCTTTAATTTCGTTCATCTATATTCTCCTTTTCACTTTCTGTTAATACCTTTATTATTTTAGTGGTTTTCGCTTGAGTTTTTCCGTATTTTTTGTCTATAAGCGCCAATACGCAAAACCACGCAGGGACGGATATGAGTGTTAGCCATAATATCCATATTTCTTTTTTTATTACCGTTATCGATATTAAAGACGATAAAAGTATTAGCACTAACGGCACTAAAAATACCAAAATTATTGCCGTAAGTTTTGCGCCTTCTACTCTATCTATCAAAACGGTGTCGCCCTTTTTTGCGTCTACGACGTTTTCTGCCTTAAACGTTAGGTAGTTTGCATTCTTGGGAAACAAACACATTCCGCACTTACTACACTCGTCTTTTTTATCAACCCTGACGGTAGCATTTTTTCCGTCTACCTTTTCAACGATGGCTATTTCCTGCATGTTAACCCTTTATAATTTGTTCAACGATATCAGATAACGCGATTTGCTTTTCCGTGCCGTCTTTCATATTTTTTAAGTTAACGCGGTTGTTTTCAAGTTCGTTTGAACCTATTACAGCAACGTATTCCGCTCCTATTTTATCTGCGTATTTGAACTGTGGTTTAATACCGCGATTCATGTGGTCAACGTCGCAAGAAACACCTTTATTTCTTAGTTCCGATGCTATTTCAAAAGCCTTTTGCGCTTCTTTTTCGCCCATCGGCGCTATATATAGTTTAACGCTGTTGTTGTCAGGAATTTCTACGCCCGTATTTTCTAAAAGCATTAGAAGTCTTTCAATTCCAACGGCAAAACCTATACCTGGAACGTCGTTTCCACCAAACTGACCAATAAGTCCGTCGTAACGTCCACCACCACAAACGGTGCCTTGCGCACCGATATTGTCGGATACGAACTCGAAAACAGTTTTGGTGTAATAGTCAAGTCCACGAACGATTCCTGCATTTACCTTGTAGTCAACACCTGCAAGAGTCAATAAACTTTGAACTTTTTCAAAGTGGGTTTTACAGTCGTCGCAAATATAATCTAAAATAACGGGTGCGTTTGCGTTTATCTTTTTACATTCTTCGTTTTTACAGTCTAAAACGCGGAGTGGGTTTTTCTCCATTCTTTCTTTGCACAATGGACAGAGATTATCTAAATTTTGTTTTAGGTAATCTTTTAGTGCTTGGCTATACTTTTGTCTACATTCTGGACAGCCTATGCTATTTATATAAAGAGAGATGTTTTTTACACCCAACTTATCAAGCAATGTCTTTGCTAAAAGTATAACTTCTGC
>JAFVWA010000036.1 GCA_017501885.1 Clostridia bacterium
AATAATAAAAGAACCTTAACCCCCACGACAAATTTTAATTTATTATGGAGGAAACTTAAATGAAAAAGAAATTTACGTTTATCGTATCAATGGTAATGGCGTTAATGATGGCGTTTTCACTCGCCGCTTCTACAGATGACAATCCTACGGGCGGTGGAGGAAAAACTGCACCGCCGGAACAACAATGGGAGCAAGCGGGAATAGAAGGCTCGTTTACGGCTGAAATTTCGGTAACGCTTGCATTCAGCAACGTAACCGCCGAAGGTGAAATCTCAATGAAATGGACGGGCTCTAACGAACAGAGTTTGGATAATACCATTACTTGGCTAAAAGGTCAAGGTTACGATTCCTACGGTGGGCAATCGGCAGAAAAGACAACGGACGGCTATATGAAAACGTATATGGCTGAAAAGACGATAGGTGGAGCGAGCGCGATGAGCGCAAACGCAAATGAGGCATCCGTAGTCGTTCCTATGTCTTACACCTACGCAACGGCGGCAGCTGCTCCGCAAGAAAGTAAAACGATGATAGCCGAATCTTACTACATAACCGCAGACTTCTCGATTATGGGTGTAAGTTTCAAGGCAGGCGAACTTTATCTTGATATTTACGAAGCGGAAGAAGTTTCTTTTCCTTCGGGATTGATTGATACTTGGCCTGCAACGCAAATCCAAAACGCACTCGGAGCAAGCATTCCTGCTTATACGGGAACGGGCGAATATCAAATAACGGATGCGTCTATCGGTTATATGAAGCAAGTACAAATCAACGTGTTTGGGGCAACCGAAGCGGATGAGAGTGCGTATATCACGGCTCTTACCCAAAAAGGCTTTACCGAGAACGAAGGCGTTTATGAAAAGACGCTTACCAACGGCGACGTTCTTCAAGTATTGGCAACGATGTCTCAAACCTATCATCCAAGCACTTATCAACTCGTGGAAGTTTTGAGTATCACTGCAATGCTTGAGAAAAATTCGGGAACGTATACGTCTTGGAACGGGCTTAATCTTTCGGATTTTAGTGCAGGCGGAATCCCCGCATATTCGGGCGGAACGAGTTTTGATATTGACGATGCCGGAACCGATGAAATGATTAGCGTTGAAGACTACGAGCAAATGATTGCAAGCCTTGCTCCATACGAACATTTGTTGGATGCTGAAACTAAACAACAATTGGAAGAAGCTCGCAGATACGTTGAACTTGCAACGCAAGTCAGAGCAAAGGTCGTAACCGTGTACGGAACGAACGTGAGCGAAGCGGAGGCATACGAAACGGCTCTTTCAACGGCAGGATTTTTCGGAGGACTTAAAAACGTAGGCGATTATCAATATCAAGTAGAAATTAGCGAAGAAGACGGCAAGGCATTGATATCTATCGTAAGAGTTCCTATCGAACTTGCAGAAGAAATCGATGAGGACGGTAGTGGAAATCAAAGCGGAAATACTCCCGTTGAAGATGAAAAGCTTGATTTTAGCGACTTGCCGACCAACGTAAAATTTACTTTGGTTGACGTAAATGATAGTCAATATACCGTAACGAAAATAGGAAACGATTATTTAATCGATACGTTGGGTGTTATATCTTGTTTGAAGTATCGCGGGACGGAATGGGTGGAATACACGTATTTTGACGGTACGTGGACGGAAAATACAGAAGATACCTATTCTCAACTTAAATATCATTCATTTATGAGCGTAGTTTCGGACGTTTTATTTGATAACGAAGTGTCTGACTTTTTACAAGGCGCAAACGAACAAATTGCAGGACAAACTTGTGAAGTGTATACGTTGGAGGATAATAGTATGGCTTCTTACGGATTGACAACAACGAGCGTTAGAAAGTTAAATGAAGACGGTTTCGTTTTCTATCATAGCGAAATATATTATATGAACGGTCAACTTTATATGACCACGACTTACCAAATCTCACTTTGGGATACGAGCGTAACGGCGTTTGAAGTTGCGCTTCCACAATAAAAAATAAAATATATAAAATAAACGTAAAGGAGAAAACGACTATGATGAACAAACTTAAAAATAATTTGACTTATGTGTTTTGT
>JAFVWA010000037.1 GCA_017501885.1 Clostridia bacterium
CACACCACCGCCGTTGGCGGTGGTGTGCTATTCTACGTTGCCCCTAAAGGGGAATGGTTGTTGTTTATAATCGTCCCTAAATACGTTGCCCTTAAAGGGGAATGGTTGTTGTTTATAATCGCCCCTAAAGAGGAGAGAGTATTTTAATGGTCTTCCTAAGCTATAAATCCTAGGTGTTTGTTGTTTTTATAGTGTGATACACGATAAACATATTAAATAAATCATTTTTTCCTTTGATTTAGATAGTTGTTTAATTCTTTCAACGATACTCTTATAGCTGGAACAACACCATATTTATGTTGAGTTGAAAAGTAATAAGTGATAGCTCCGTTATAGTTAACTAGATTTACAAAGGGGATATTTGCAGATGCTTTATCTGTCGCTTTTTCGTCTAACTTATGTGGCGTGCGTGTCCACCATATGCCGTTATCTCTATAAAAATCAGATTTAGAATACAATCTGTTATCGTTAGTATAAACACGCATTGCTCTTGAAAAATCGGTAGGAACTAACTGTTTGTTTACGTCTGGTGTATATTCGTTATTAACAAATCCAAACTTTTGATTCGTTAGTTCATCTTTTGATAGTAAAAATACTTTATCTAGTGTATCTTCACAAGCAAATTTATTTTTAACGTATGAATTATATACTGGTGACGTTACTATAAGGCTTCTTTCATATTCAGTAAATGCTCTCGTGATAAATTCATTATTTAAGAACTTTCTTATGCTTGAATGTGCGTAATTATTATATCCATTATCTTTTTCGTCATAACAACTTCCTTTTTCATACTTGTGTATAAATTCAGGATATATTCTAGTATTATCAAATGCGTGAGCATCTATAATCGAATCACACATTAGTAATGTTGAATTAGTATTTTTGTCTATTTCTAAAACTCTCCATTTGATTGGCTCAACTCTAAAATAATATTCATTTTCCGGCAAAATATAGGTGTCGTTTGAAAATTTTTTTGCATTTAAATATTTGTAAGACTTGATTTTTTCATAATATGCACCGTCACTACCTAAATAATATTTAGTGGGTAGTTGATACGTTTCGATTTTATTTTCGCCCTGTCTAGCGCCCGTGTGAAAGCCACAATATATAATATCCTTTTCATTTGTTGATATTGTTACGCTGTCTTCCTTTAAACTTTGCGGATACATGCCGAAATATACGTAATTGTGAGTGCTTTCTTCCATTTCTTTTCTCCTATGTGATTAATACTACTAAATTATATTCTTACTATTGTAAGAAGTCAAGCATAATTCTTACAAATGTGAGAAAATATAAGTATGGGAAATAATTGTTTTGCTAAAAATTTAAAAGAATTAAGGCTGGAAAGGGGACTAGGTCAAGTTGAACTCGCTAAGTCCATAGGCGTTAGTAAGGGTATTATCAGCTTATGGGAAAATGGTAAGCGTGAACCGACCATGTATTACCTTATTTTGTTGGCTAAATTTTTTGAAACAAGTATTGATAGCTTGGTAGAGTTCAATTAATTTTTCCTTTTATTTTTGTATATTTTCCTATATTTAGACGTTTTTTGCCTTACTTAAGTTGTTAGAATTAGGTGAGGGTTTTATGAATGGAAGGCGTATCGTTTTTACTAGCGGAAAAGGGGGCGTAGGGAAGTCTACGGTTGTTGCTAACGTGGGAATGGAACTCGCTATAAGGGGCGAACGAGTGGTGCTTGTTGACGCGGATATCGGGCTCAATAACCTTGACGTGGCGCTAGGGCTAGAAAAGAAAGTTAAATACGATTTAATGGAAGTAGCGCTCGGTAAAGTGCGACTAAAAGA
>JAFVWA010000038.1 GCA_017501885.1 Clostridia bacterium
AGTTTTCAGCGCAAACTATTCCGCTTACGAATGCAAATGTTAGGTTATACCCACCGCAGTTGCCGTCTACGTTTAGCGCTTCGCCCAAGATATATAGTCCTTTGCAAAGTTTACTTTGCATACTTAAAGAGTCAATACTAATAGTATCTACACCGCCACGGGTTACTTGCGCATTGTTAAAGCCTGTATCCCCCGTTACTTTTATATAAAAGTTTTTAAGCGCGTTTGCCATTTGCTCTATGTTTTTTGCTTTTGAACTTTTAAGTATTGCTTGACCTATCTTTTTGTTTATAAGTCCTAAAAGTGCGTCTTCTGGTGGGATAAAGCAATTTGACTTCCTATCTAATAATATTCGAGATATTTGTTCAATATTTAAGTCTGGCAAAAATTCTACTTTGATTTTTGGGTTTTTTGCGTCGGTTAAATATCCCGACAAAGAAAACACCGCGTTGCCCGACACTCCGTAGTCGGTAAAGAGAATTTCGCCAACCGTTTGTTTTAACTCTTTTTCCCCATCATATGCGGTAAGTCGGGCGCGTTCTTTTAAACCTTTTAGCCCACGAATTTGCGTTAAATCGGTTTTCAGTTGAACGAGTGATGGGAAAAGTTTGGTTGTTTTATGCCCAAAACTCTCGGCTAAAACGTAAGAACTTCCGTCCGTGCCAAACTGTTTGCCTGCCTTTCCGCCAAAGGCTAATACAAGATTTTGAGTGGTGTATTTACCTTTATCCGTTTCGACGATAAAAATATCGCCCTTTTTACACGCTTTTATAACCTTTTCGCCCGTTTGTATCTCGCAACCTTTCCCTGCAAGATTATATCTTAATATATCTAAAAAGGAATTTGCTTGTTTTGATAGCGGATACTGTTTTCCATCTTTATCAGTAGTAAGATATACACCCAAACCTTTTAAGTATTCTTGGATATTTATTCTTTCTAAATGCTCTAAGTAAGTCTTTATAAATGCTTTATCACCGTGATAACAGTTTTCATTTACGTTGACGTTACAAAGATTACCTTGTCCGTTACCCGTAGCAACGATTTTTTTGCCAACCCTATCGTTTTTTTCCAAAATTAAAAGGTCTTTTCCGCTAATACAATTTTTAACGCGCAAAAGTTCTACGGCGCACATTAGTCCTGATGCACCGCCACCTACTATTACGACTTTATAATCGGTTTTCAATTACAATCGCTCCTTTTTGTATATATTTGAATAAAATTTAGGGAATTTTGAAAAAAATTGAAATGCCCCATAATAATGGGAAAAGTAAAAAATAAAGTTTGCCACTATCAACAATGGCTAAAAAATTAAGGAATAAGTTTTAATAAATCTTGTGGGCTTTTTGCAAAAACCGTTGCGCCCGCCTTTTCGAGTTGTTCTTTTGTTCTATATCCCCATAGTGCGGATATACCGTTTATGCCTGCGTTTTTTGCAACTTGAACGTCCGTTTCTCCATCACCAACAAAATAGGCGTTTTGCTTTTCTATGCCAAACTTTGATAAGATTTGTTCGGTTGCCATTTTATCAGGCTTGCATTTTACTCCGTTAGACTGACCTACTATCTTGTCAAACGATATGTCAAATAGTTGTTCTTTGCAAATTTTATCAGTTGCAGGTTGGGGTTTATTGGTTACTATCGCTATCCTGTATCCCCTTTCGTTAAGGGTTTTCAAAACTTGCTTTATGCCGTCAAACGGACGGGTTTTGGGGTCTTTTTCTCCTGAATACAACCCCTTAAAATAACTAAATATCTTTTGAAAAAGTTCTTCTTCAACACCTTCGGGTAGAGAATTTCTCATTAGATACTCTGAGCCGTTACCTATTCTTTGCTTTATTTCGTCAAGAGTGCGAATAGCAAACCCAAAGTGAATTAGGGCTGAGTTTACCTTATCTGCTATATCGTGAACGGTATCAAGTAGTGTGCCGTCTAAATCAAATAATACTGCCTTTTCCATTGCGCAAATTAATCCAAAATGTATTTTAATATTTCACTTGGCGTATTAGCAAAATTCCTTGCGCCAAGTTTTTGTAAATAGTCTTTATCCCTATACCCGTATGTTACGGCTATCAAGTTAACGCCTGCGTTAAGCGCTGCCAAAACGTCGGTATCCCCATCTCCAACAAAATAGGTATTCTCTTTGTCTACACCGAATTTTTTCATTAGGTTAAAGATTTCGGTCGGATCGGGTTTTATTGCAATTCCTTGTCTTAAACCAATAGCCTCGTCAAACGCATATTCGCTAAAAAGCCTGTCGTAAATTACTTGCATTTCATCTTGCGCTTTGTTTGTTAGAATTGCAATTTTACAGCCGTTCTGTTTTAAGCTTGCAAGTAATTCGCTTATACCGTCGTAAAGCACCGTCCTTGGGCTTTTAGATTCTTTAATGCTCTTTTGATAATATGCAACTGCATCTTTTACGATTTGACTATTTTGCTTCTCACCTGTCAACAAACTAAATATCTCAGCAATAGAAAGGCACACCGTATCTCTTATTTGTTGAGATGGCTTGGCTTCATATCCCGCGTTTTTTAGCGTTTGGTTTGCAAAGTAAACGATATCAGGCAAAGTGTCGCAAAGGGTTCCGTCAAAGTCAAAGATAACGAGTTTATTCATTACATTTCCTCAACGGTTTCTATGCCTAAAAGTCCCAATGCATTAGTTAAAACGGTTTTAACCGCTTTGGTTATGCTTAGACGGAAGTTGCGAATATTTTGTTCTTCGCCTGCGATTTTACAAGTAAAGTAGAATTTGTTAAATGCAGAAGCAAGGTCTAGCGCATAGCGAGTAACGAGCGACGGCTCGTATTTATCTGCCGCCGACTTAACTACTTCCTTGAATCTGCCGAGTTCGTTTAGAACGGCGTATTCGTCCGCATTGATGCTTGGAAGTTGATATTTATCAGGCTCGCCACACTTATTTAAGATACTGTTACATCTTGCAACCGTGTATTGAACGTAAGGACACGTTTCGCCTTCAAACGACAATACTCTATCATAAGAGAACACGATATCCTTTATCTTATTATTACAAAGCGCGCCAAAGATTACTGCGCCCGTGCCTACTGCCCTTGCGGTGCGTTCTTTATCCTTTAAATCGGGGTTCTTTTCTTCGATTACTTTATACGCTTTTTCTATGGTCTTAGCAATAACGTCTTCTAAAAGAACTACTTTGCCTTGACGGGTGCTCATTGAACCACTTTCCAAAGATACCATGCCGTAGGCAACGTGTATGCAGTCTTTTGCCCATTCTTTACCCATGAGTTCAAGCACCTTGAAGAATTGCTTAAAGTGTAGGTTTTGTTGGTATGCTACAACGTATAAGTTCTTGTCGAAGTTATAGGTGTTCTTTCTATAAACGGCTGCGGCAATATCACGAGTTGCATAAAGTGAAGAACCGTCTGATTTTAATATTAAGCATGGTGGCATATCGTATTCTTCTAAATCTACGATTGATGCGCCGTCGCTTTCTTTAAGAAGATTTTTCTCTTTCAACTCTTCAACGATAGGTGCCATTTTGTCGTTATAAAAACTTTCGCCTGCATACGAATCAAAAGAAACGTTTAAGAGTTTATAAATCTTATCAACTTCTTCTAAGGTAATCTTTTTGAAAAGTTCAAAAAGTTTGTTGCTTTCTTCGTCGCCGTCTTCAATAAGCTTAAAATAATGGCGCGCCTCATCGTCAAGTTTAGGATTAAGTTTTGCTTGGTCGTGGAACTTAACGTAAATTCTCGTAAGTTCTTTAAGTCTGCCTTCCTTAACCGCTTGTTCACTACTCCAAAGCTTAAACGCAACGATAAGTTTACCAAACTGTGTTCCGTAGTCGCCAAGGTGGTTTATACCCACTACTTTATAGCCTAAAAATCTAAAAATCTTACAGAGCGCACTTCCGATAACGGTGGTGCTTAAATGCCCTATATGGAAAGGCTTTGCAATGTTGATTGAAGAATAGTCTATACAAACGGTTTTGCCTTCGCCAATTTTATCGCTTCCGTAAAGGTCGCCTTTATCAAGAATTTCAGATAAAAGCGTGATTGCAAAATCGTCTCTATTTATCTTAAAGTTAAGGTAGCCGTTTACTGCCGTGCATTCTTTAACCGTGCCGTCGCATTCAAAAGAAGACGCAAGGTTTTCAGCAATTTGGATAGGGCTTGACCTTAATATCTTGCTAAGCTTAAAACATGGCAAAGCAAAATCGCCCATATCGGTGTTTGGGGGGATTTCTATAAAGGTAATTAGCGTGTCTTTATCAACGCCGTCAATGTTTAATTTCCCTGCAATATACTCTTTGTAATTCATAATAATACCTATTCGTTAGTATAATAGCATATTTTTGTTCAAAAAAGCAAGTTAAAAAGTTGAATTTTTGAGCAATTTAGATTATAATAGTATAAAACATTATTTTTTATTAGCTTTTTAGGAGACGAACGATGAAATTAGGTGTCGTAGGCTTGCCTAACGTTGGTAAATCTACTTTATTTAACGCTATCACTAAAGCGGGCGCTGAATGCGCAAACTATCCTTTCTGCACTATTGAGCCAAACGTTGGCATAGTTGCAGTTCCCGATCCAAGACTTGAAGTTTTGGGCAAAATGTATAACACCAAAAAGATTACTCCTGCCGTTGTTGAATTCGTTGACATTGCAGGTTTAGTAAAGGGTGCAAGCAAAGGCGAAGGTCTTGGCAACAAGTTCTTGGCAAACATTAGAGAAACGGACGCTATCGTGCACGTTGTTCGTTGTTTTAACGACGAAAACGTTACTCACGTTGATAACGTTATCGACCCTTTGAGAGATATTGAAACTATTAACTTAGAACTTATTTTTGCAGATACTGAAAGTGTTAAAAAGCGTTTAGATAAAGCTGAAAGCATGATTAAGACAGGCGATAAAAAATATAAAATTGAAGCGGAGTTCTTAGCAAGGCTATATAATCACTTAAACGAACTTAAACCTGCAAGAACACTCCCCTGCACGGACGAAGAAAAGGAATACTTAAACACTCTATTCTTAATTACTGCAAAGCCTGTTATTTATACTGCTAACATTGGCGAAAACGACATGGGGAAAGATGAAAACGATTTGCCACTCGCTAAAAAGGTAATTGATTTTGCAAAGACCGAAAACGCCGAAAGCATGGTTATTTGCGCTAAAACCGAAGAAGAACTTTCCGAACTTGAAGAAGAAGAAAGAAACATGTTCTTAACCGAGTTAGGACTTACCGAAAGTGGTCTTGACAGGCTCGTTAAAACTTCTTACCGTCTATTAGGACTTATCAGTTATCTAACGGCAGGCGAAAAGGAAGTTCGCGCATGGACAATAGAGAGCGGAACAAAAGCGCCTCAAGCGGCAGGTAAAATCCATACCGACTTTGAAAAGGGCTTTATTCGTGCGGAAATCGTTGACTACGATATTTTAGTTGAACTTGGAAGTTTCAACGCAGCAAAAGAAAAAGGTAAAGTGCGTAGCGAAGGTAAAGACTACGTGGTTAAAGACGGAGACGTTGTGCTTTTCCGCTTTAACGTATAAGGAATAAATGAATAAAAAAGTTATCATCATTGGCGGTGGCGTGTCAGGACTTACCACCGCCATTTATTTAAAAAAGAACGGTTACGATACTTTGGTGTTAGAACAAAACCCCGAAGTAGGCGGTGCTTGCACGGGTTGGGAACGAAAAGGCTGTTACATCGACGGCTCTATTCATTGGCTTGTGGGTGTTAACCCAAACTCCCCTACCTACAAACTTTGGGAAGACGTGGGCGCACTTACCCCTGACGTTAAAATTTTTGAACAAGACGATTTTTATACGCTTGATTTTGGCAAAGATAAAAAGTTTACTATTTGGAGCGACCTAAAAAAACTACAAAAGGAACTTACCAACTTTGCCCCCGAAGACAAAAAGGCAATTAAGAAGTTTTGCAAACTCGTCAAACGTTTTGAACGTATTGACGCGCCTGTTAAAAAACCCGTTGACCTTATGAATTTAATCGATTTATTAAAAATCGGTTTCACTATGGCGGGCGATTACTATTACATTAACAAAACGTCTAAAATTTCTTGCGCTAAGTATGCTGAAAACTTTAAAAACCAGTATATTAGAAAGTGGCTTTCCGAACACATGTCGGCTAACTATAACTTGATGAGTTTCTTGTATATGTTCTCGCACGTTACTCGCAAAGACGGTGGAATCCCCGAAGGCGGTTCTAAAAAGTTTGCCGACAGAATCAAGGATAAATACCTTTCGCTTGGCGGAAAACTTGTTTGCAAAGCGCCCGTTGGGAAGATTAACGTTATAGACGGGGTTGCAAAGGGCGTTACCCTTAAAAATGGACAAGTTTTAGATGCCGACTGGGTTGTTTCTTCCGTTCCTGCGGTGCATGCACTAAATGATCTTCTTAAAGGGCAATTCGACCTTAAAGAAATTGACGATAGAGTTTCCGAAGAAAAGACATATCCTATTTATACCTATACGACTGCGGCTTTCAAAATTAAAGACGATTTGACCAAAAAGCCACTATCCCATAAAATCTATTTTGATACTCCTATCAGTTTAGAAAAAGACCATTTCTCGGCAACTTATCGCAACTACTCTTACGACAAAACGTTGACGATTGACGGCCACACGGTCGTTCAAGCAACTCTTAGTGGAAACGACGATATGTTCTACTATTGGGAAAAGATTAAAGAACAAGGCGATTACAAAGCTAAAAAGCGTGAAGTCGCACAAAAACTACTTGACGTGTATTTGACACGCTACCCTGAACTAAAAGATAAAGTAGAAATTATCGACGTTTTAACTCCACTTACCTATCAGCGCTACTTAAATGGTAGACACGGCTCTTTCCAAGGGTTTGTTCAAACGTATAAAGGAAAGTCGTTAATGCACAACGGTAAAATTAAGGGGCTTAAAAACTTTTATATGTCCGGTCAATGGCTTCTTCGTAGCGGTGGGTTGCCACCTGCCGTTATAACGGGAAGATTTACCGCTCAAAGAATTTGCAAAAAAGATAAAGTTAAATTTAAGACTTAAAAAAACTCGGCTAAAATTAGCCGAGTTTTTTTAATTGGTAAACAAATTGATAATTCGCTTTTTAGTTTTTAGTGCAAAGTCATAAGCAACTTTTGTGCCACTTTTAGGTTGAATGGCGATAAAACCTTTTTTTAGTTTGCGTAATGGCGGTTGATAATTTTCGTCAAAATAAAAAATACAGAAATCACTTTCTTTAATCATCGCTTGATTGCGCTCCACGTAAGAAGCTTTGCCTGCATTTTCTACACCTTTAGGCATTAAAGTATCATCAAAATCTTCTAAAAGATAATTTTTATATTCTTGACTTATATAGGGAAAATGCGACCGAAAATATGTAAGTTTTATTTTAGAATATTGCTTTTTTATTTGGTTTACTATTTCTACACATAAGGAGTTAAACTTGCTTTTGCTCCCAAATAAAAAGTTTTGAACGTTATGCTTTTCGATAAGTAGCACAACCGTTTCTCTTATTTTTTCACAAAGTTCGGGAGTTTTTTCGACATTTCTATGCCCAATGAAACAACAAGTTTTCATACTTTCCCCTTATAAATAAAAAAGTGCGCCAACCGAAGTTAACGCACCAAAACGCAGACTCCGATTGTCGCTCAACAAACTTTATGTGAAATGGTTAAACACTTACATAAGTAGAATCTGCATTTTATCAAATTCGATATGTAAGTGCGTCAAAAAAGTATAATTATCCCTTTACAAAATAATTTAACTCATTTTTCACATATATTAAGTTCGTTGAGCGTAATTAGTATATCACATATTTTTTATTTTATCAATCAGTTTTAAAAAAATAATACCCCCGTCCTTTAATGACAGGGGTATATTTGTTTAAATTTTAGTAAATTCTAAATACTTTTTCGGGCATGCGCTTTTTGTTTTCGTTCTTTAAGGTCTTGCCCTTTGTCGTTCTGCCTTCGATAGATAAGTCTTCGGTGTTTACCGTAAATGCTACGCCAAAGTTATCTATTACCGCTAAGTCGAACGGGTGTTTTACGTAACCTGCGTATACTACGTTATTTACCTTGCCGAGTTCTACTATCTTTATGCCCTTTCTGTCTCTATCCATTGCTTCTATTTCAACGGATAGAACTCTCTTATAAAAGCCTGTGTCGGTGATTATTACAAACTCGCCTTCTTCGTCAACTTGTTTGATAAACACGAGTTCATCGCCCTTGTTTAGTTTTACGCCACGAACACCGCCTGCTACTCTGCCTTGAGTTGGCATACTGTCCTTTCTTGCATTTGCTACTAAGCCTTTCTTTGTTATGAAAGCAACCGTGGTATCTGGAAGGTCTTGTTCTACTGAAACAAGTTTATCGCCGTCTTTTAACTTTATACCTTGATAATAAGGTTTGATAAGGTTATATTCCGTCCAGTCTGAACGTTTTACCATACCGTCTTGTGTGAAGAATATTAGTCCGCCTTCTGGCAATACTTCTTCTTCCCTTTCGGTCTTTTCGTTGAACGCTTTACTTAACGCAAAGAATGCAACGGGATATTCATTTCTTGCACTTTCCTTGCTTACGTCCGTCCACTTAAAGCCTTTATCACGATATCTACATTCGGGCGCTACTTCCATATCTATCTTGCAAACGTTTCCAAGGTTAGTAAACGCTAAGAGCGTTTGGTCGCTTCTAATATGGCAGTAAATCTTTACAAACTCGCTTGCCTGTGCGCTGTCTTTAACTTTTCTTTCGCTTGACTTAAAGTTGCGTTCGGTCATCTTCTTGAACGCTCCGCCTTCCGTCCACGCTACTACAAAGTCGTCTATTTGTTTAAGTTCTTTTTCTACGCTTGCGATATCTACTTCCTTACCGCCTTCGATAAGGTGGCTACGACGTTCATCTGCGTATTTTTTCTTTATTTCTTTAAGTTCTCTAACCACTACCGCCATTTGCTTTGCTTTACTGCCTATGATTGCGGTGAGTTCTTCGATACGCTTTTTAAGTTCGGCAAGTTCTTGTTCTAACTTGGTTACTTCAAGTTTTGTAAGTCTTGCAAGCCTTAAATCTAAGATAGCGTTTGCTTGAACTTCGGTTAAGTTAAAGCGCTTTCTTAAATTTGCCCTTGCTTCTTGAGTGTTTTCTGCCGACTTAATTATCTTTATTACTTCGTCGATATTCTTAACGGCTACTATCAAGCCTTCTAAAATATGCGCTCTTTCTTTTGCGCGCTCTAACTCGAACTTGCTTCTTCTTAAAACTACTTCTCTTTGGTAGTTTACGTAGTAGGAAATTATCTCTAAAAGTCCAAGTTGCTTTGGCTTTCCGTCTGCAATGGCAACCATGTTGATACCAAACGAAGTTTCAAGTTGGGTATTCTTATATAAGTAGTTAAGAACGGCTTTTGCATCGGTGTCTTTTTTGAGTTTTATCACCGCGCGCATACCGTTGCGGTCAGACTCATCAACTACGTCGGTAATGTTTCCTAAATAGTCTTTCTTACTCTCTTTAAGTTCTACAATCTTTTTTAAGAGTTCGGCTTTGTTTACTTGATAAGGAAGTTCGCTGATGACGAGATTTTGTTTATCTCCGCTTTCCTTTTCGATATTTACTCTCGCCCTTATCTTTATCTTGCCCCTACCCGTTTTATATGCTTCGACAAGTTCTTCTCCGCAAATGATATATCCACCTGTTGGGAAGTCGGGTGCAGGAATGTATTTCATCATTTCGCTTAATGAAATTTTGGGGTTTTCTATATATGCAATGGTGCCGTTTATTACTTCGCCTAAGTTATGCGTAGGAATATTTGTTGCAAGTCCTACTGCAATACCCGTTGTTCCGTTTACTAATAAGTTGGGGAAACGACCTGGAAGTGTTTCGGGTTCTTCACAGCTGTCGTCAAAGTTAAGGTTAAACTTAACCGTGTCTTTGTCTATATCGCGAAGAAGTTCTAAAGCAAGCGCTTCAAGCCTTGCTTCGGTATATCTATACGCCGCCGCCGAGTCGCCGTCCACCGTTCCGAAGTTACCGTGTCCGTTTACAAGTGGCATGCGCATATTGAAGTCTTGCGCCATGTGAACGAGCGCGCCGTATACCGAACTATCCCCGTGTGGGTGATATTTACCTAAGCATTCGCCGACGATTTTAGCGCACTTTTTATGCGGTTTATCGTGCGTTAAGCCCATTTCGTGCATCGCGTATAAAATACGGCGTTGAACGGGTTTTAAGCCGTCTTCTACCCTTGGCAAAGCACGGTCTAATATAACGTTTTCCGCATACGGAATCATTGAGTTTTTAAGAACGTCTCCTAAAGAGGAGAAAATTATTTTTTTGTTTTCAGACATTTTTATTTATCCCCCTTTTTAAGAACGTTTGATTTTTGCAAAGTTATCTACTTTATTAAAGTTAGCGTTTTCAAAAATGTATTTCTTTCTTTCACCAACTTCGTCGCCCATTAACGTGGTAATTAACTTTTCCGCGTCAATCGCGTCGTCTAACGTAACTTGCGTTAAAGAACGAGTTTCGGGATTCATCG
>JAFVWA010000039.1 GCA_017501885.1 Clostridia bacterium
ACTATCGTTATAACAAGAACTACTATTCTGCCCACCCAAAGCATTTCTTTATCACTAGCGTCTTTTTTAATTACTTGTTTATAAATATCAGACGAGAATGCTGAAGAAGACGCCAAGAGTTGAGAGTCTGCCGTGCTCATTGCTGCGGCAACGATTGCTGAAAGCAATAATCCGCCTATAAGCGCAAGTGCGCCCGTGCCAAATACCGCTCTCGTCAACACAATGAATACTTGTTCTTTGTTTGCCGAAGAAATGCTTCCGCCAAGATTTTCTTTTGCAATTAAACCTACAACGGTTGCCATGATAAGAATAAGCGTTGTCCAAGTGATACCGATTATTCTTGATTTTTTAACTTCTTTTTCAGACTTGATTGCCATATAACGAACTACTATATGTGGCATTCCAAAATAACCTAATCCCCAGCCTAAGCCTGACAAAATTCCTGCGACACTCGTCCAATCGAACGACCCTGTTGAGAAAAAGCTGTAAAAATGTGGGTTTGCTGACAATACAGGATTTCCGTCTAAAACGAACAACGCGATTATTGGCAAAGACATCAATGCTATGAGCATTATCATTCCTTGGAAGAAGTCCGTCCAACATACTGCTGAAAAACCACCCATCATGGTATATCCAACGATTACCACTGCGGCAATTATCATTGCGAGTTTTTTATCTAACGCTGGAATAATCGTATGTAATATTGTTCCGCAAGCTACTATACTTGATGCGGCATACAAGCAATATCCCACTACGAATATAATTGCGCACGCTATTTTTAATGCGTTGCCCTTTTCCTTAAATCTATTTGCAAAAAATTGTGGAACAGTTATAGAGTCGTTTGCTTTGATAGCATATCTTCTAAGCCTTGGCGCTACGAATATCCATGAAAGAATAGTTCCTATAACTAAGCCGATAGAAATCCATACTTCGCCAAGTCCTACTACGCAAATGGCTCCCGGTAAGCCCATTAAAACCCAGTTGCTCATATCCGAAGCACCTGCAGATAATGCAGATACCCAACCGTTCATGTTCCTTCCACCAAGGAAATAGTCTTTTTCCCCTTGATTCTTCTTTCTTAGGAAAAACCACAAGCCAATGCCTATCATGAATAAGAAATAGGCAATTAGCACCGAAAATTCAAACCAATTCATTTTCTTTCTCCGTTTAATTTTATAACTACTTTATAATACATTATAAATGCTAAAAAGTCAAACGATTGATACCATTATTAGAAACTGACATTATATTAAAATTTTCGGTAATATATGCCCCTTATCGCATTCTCTTACATAGTAGAATAGCCTTTACTATGAAACTTAAAATTTTATTCTTACTGCCACTCGTGTTTTTGAGCGCGTTTTTTATAAGTTACTGTCAGGACGTGCCTGACGCTAAGGCTGAACAATCGGTTTACATGCGCGTTGTAGATTCCGAAACCCCATTCTATTTAGACAAGTCGGAAGGCGAGCCGTTTTTTTATCTACCCTGTTCGTATTTTGTTAAAATCTTAGAAGAAGACGAGAATTTTTACCACGTGGAATGCTTTGGCGAACTTGCACCTGCCATTGACGGCTTTGTGCCAAAAGACATGCTTATCAGCATTGATTACGACGTTCAGTCACCATACATGCAAGCCACGGTCACAACGCTTTCTTCGTGTATGTTATATGCCGATAACGACGCAAAAGAGGGGGTTTACCACATTTTTCCCGACCGCTCGCTTACCCTTTACGGATCTTATTTCGAGCAAGGCGAAGAAAATTTGTATTTAGTTTGCTACAACGATAAATTAGGCTTTGTTAAAGAGAGTTATCTTAAACCTTTTACCATGCCAACTCACCCTATTCCTTTGCCACAAAACAATTCAAATCAAGTTGTTGAGACGAGCAAAAAACAAAGCCCGTCAAGTAATTTTGACGGGCTTAAAACGGCTATTATTATATGTTTGTCCCTTGCAGGGGTGATTGCTCTTTGTCTTGTTGTAAAGCGTAAAAAACCTTCCGAAACCGCCACAACTTTCGTTGACGACGATTTTTAATCGTCTTTTTACGCTGAAAGAGAACACGATTTTTGAACGGTCTCATAAGTGCTTTGAGCGTAACTTATCGGCTTTGGTTTTTGGCGTTTAACCGACTCTTTTTTTACGCTGTCTTCCCTTTCCCTAACGCCTGCGTATAAGCGCACGAAAAAGTCGTTTTTAAGACACTCTTTCGTAAACCATTCGTCGGTAAAACCTGCCTTTTCAAAAAGTAAACTCATCTTGTCCAAAACTTTGTTTTGCTTTCTAAAATACGCTCTGCTTGAACAGTCAAAACCACTATAATATTCCTTAGGTTTTTGCTTAAAATACTTGTAGTCTAAAAGGTCTAATTCTTCATGCGTTAAGCCACTTAAAATTTGCTCGGTTTTTAGCTTAATCATAATCAAAACGTCCTTTTGCTCGGTTATGGAAAGTATCTTTTCACATTGTTCTAAACAAGGCGTAAAATCATCCATTGATGCCAAGGCTTTTTTCTCGGCTAGCGTGTCTAATTGGTCTAATAGTTGCTCTACGTTTGGGTATGCGTAAAGCAGGCATTTGCAGTATGTATTTTTCATAGAAAATTCTCCAAAAATATTTTTTTCGGGGGCTTTCCCCCATCGGAAATTGCCCAACATCAGGGCGGTATACCTTTCGTTTTTCTTTTGGACAAACAGCCTTGCAAGGGGTGGTTGTTTTTTTGGCTACGTTTCAATAATTCGCCAGCAATGAAACGTAGCCTTTTACTCTTCCGAAAGTTTTAACGGCATCATCTTTGGTATATAATTTTCTATTCCGAACATTTGTTTATTTGCCCTAAGCGTATCTTTATTTTATGACAAGTTCTGTCATATTACTACCCCCTTATGACAAACTTCTTTATTTATTTTTTGTTTATTTTTTGCTATTTTTGTCGAAAATTTTTTATATATATAATGACAAAAGAAGTTTTATATGATAAAATGTTATTTATGAAAGTTTTACGCAATAATAAAAAATATATTTTAACTGTAATTTTAACTTTTTTTGCTACCCTTTTGATTTTCTTAGGTTTTGGTGGCAATTCTGCTATTGCAGAGCAAAATACTCCGTCGATTTCTTACCAAACGGTTGCTCCGAGCGGGGTTAACGAAGTTTTTGATTTTGGTTCTCAAACACCTTCTGACGCACTTGCTTTCAACAGGGGATATGCACTAATTAGAACGGATAAAACTCTTTGGCTTAGCATTGACGGAAAAGAGTTTGAACAGTTTACTAACGTTGAAAACCCAACTCAAATTAAGATGCTTGACCAAAATACTATTCTTTTACTTGCAAACAACTCTTTAAACCTTATCAATATTTCCGACCTTTCAATAAGTAAACTTTTATACCCCAACTCAACCGACACTATAAACGGAGATACTTTTGACGTTAAGGGAAACTACTTGGTTGTTCGTAGCGGTGCTGCAGTTTACTTGTTTGAACTTGAAGGCTCGACTATTAAACAAAAAATCGAAAGCCAAATGCTTGCCGATTTAGACGTGGACAGCCTTACCCCCATTTGCGTTGACCAAACGGGCAGAATTTTCTTTGTTAAAGGCAATTCAGTTTACGCGCACAAAGACACGACCACACACCTTGTTTACACCACTCACGGCGAAATCAAAAATATGATTTGCCAAGGCGACATGCTTTACTTTATCGAGTATTTGCAAAATAAACAAGTAGTTAAAAAGACTACTTTTACCGACAATCCGCAAGATACTGAGTTTACTCACGAACATACCGATGATGATTTGGGAAAACTTATTACCCCAACAAGCCTTTGCTTTAATGGTGAAAACTTGCTCATAAGTGATTCGGGCGTGGGCGCTGTTCAAGAATTTGCTATTGAAAACGACACTCTCGTTTGGACGGGTTTTGCTATTGCTAAAAATAAAACGGCATTTAATAGAATCACCGATTCTGCCACCGACATTGAAAGATACTGCGACAATATTGGCGTGCTTTCAAGCGATAGAATTACAATTATTAAAAAAGACCAGAATTTTAACGCTTACGATAAAAATTGTTTCATTAACCTATTTGCCGAAGACTTCTTTGACGAAAAACTCCCCTCGGCGTTTGCTCTTGGTAAGGACTCACTCTTAGGCATAAAAGATTCCACTACTCTTACTTTCCTATCAATTGAGGGACAAAGTCAGGCGCAAGAAATAACACTTGAAGCAAGTTTTATTCATGACGTTTGTTATCAAAGTGGCTTTTACTACGCTTTAACCACATTGGAAAACCAGTTAGTTATTTATAAAATAGACCAAACTGATTTAACTGTTAGTCAATACGGAGAAAAACTTTCTCCGAAAACCAACCCTGTGTTTACCATAGACGTTTTTGGCAACGTTTACGTTTTTGACCAAGCGGAAAACATTATTAAACTTTCTTCCGACCTTAACGGAAACGTGTTCGCTATTAAGTCAGACGGTTTTTATCAAATAGTGGATAACCAAGCGGTAAAAATTGCAGATTGCAAAGGAACTCCTAAAGCTTTTGCCACTTGCTTTGATAAAAAAGAAGTGTATTTCCTTTGCGAAGGTAGCGAGTTTATTTATTTCACTCGCTCTCTTAACAACACGGCTATTGACCAAACTTACGTTACCTCAAACTACGTTTTAACCGATAGAGACTCTAACGCTGACGGCTTAAAGTTCTACAAAGTAAAAGAGGGCGCTAACGTTTATTCGGTAACCGTTGACCAAAACGACTTATTTTGCTTTGATAAACTTACTAACCCCGAAGAATGCTACATTCTCATTTGCGAGATTCCCGAGATAAATCACCTTGCATTAGTAGGACAAAAAGGCGTGGTTTTAGTTGAAAAATCCACCGCTCTTACCTATGATAATTTAACTACCACGGTTAAGAAAACTGCATTTATTTCTACTGCCGTTCACGCTTATTACTTCCCCATTATCACTCAAAGTGATTTATACGTTCTTTCTGACGACGGCGCTAAGATGAGACTTGAAAAGGGCGCGGAAATTACCACCAAAAACACCTTCTCTTTTGCTGACAGAGATTTCTATTATGCAACGTTTACTTTTGATGGTGAAAAATGCGTTGGGTATATTCCTGTCGATTTTACTGTTGACGTTTTGAGCGAAGATTTCGTTTATTCTTCTTGGACCATTCAAACGGTAGACGCTTGTAGCGTTTATTCTGACGAGGAATGCACCCAAAAAGTAAATTCGCTTACAAGTGATGCAACCATTAGATACTTCTCCTCTAAAAACGGAATCGCTAAAATCGCTTACAAAGATGCTGATGGTTGGAAAATAGGCTACATCTCACAAAAAACTATTCAAGACAAACCTAACACCACCATTAGAAACGTGCTTATTATTCTTGCTGTTACCGCTTGTATGAGCGGTTCGGTTACCTTCTTCCTTTTAAGAAAAAAGGAAAATTAATCATCAATAAATTTTTTAAAAATTATCGCCCGTAGCTTGGCTTTTTTCGCCTTACTGCGGGCTTTTTTATTTTGTGAATTTTATTGTTATATTGACTTTCTACACATTCGTGTATTACTATATTGACTTTCACTATTTATATATAAATATTTATATATAATTTTCGTTAGGACACTTGACAAGAATAGGCGAATTGCTTTATAATTGCTATATACTTATTACTTATTTAGGAGAATGATAGATGAAAAAGTATGTTTCTCTCATCGTGTGCGCGATTTTATCGCTCACAGCACTGTTCCTTCCTATCGGTAAAGATGCTCGTTTTGACGGCAAGGGTTCCGGTAAGAATGAATCAGTTACCAATATCTCCGAACTCAACAAGGTGCTTGAAGGTAAATCGGGCACTTATACTTTTGAGTTCGATGAAGGCTTGTCTCTCGACAGATACTCTCTGTACATTAAGCAAGCGAACGCTGCCGACGACAAACAAGTTGACTACGTACCTGTTTACGTTGATGGCTTTGCAAGTAGGGTTACCGACCTTCACGCTTCTAACAAAAACTCTAAGGGTTACGGAAGACTTGCTAACGACCTAGACTTTGTTTCTTTCGTTGATCTTGACATGAAGAACGGTATGGTTAAAATCGAATACCAAAACGACTCTTTCGGAAAAGGCGACTATTCTACTTGGACAAGTATCGGTTACTGCTCTGCAACTGAACTCGGTATGGACACGAGAGAAGCTGATGAAGCTATCGTTATCTACTCTGATAGTGATTTAACCAACCAAGTTATGACTATGGACGTTAAAGACGTTTTCGTTTACGAAGGCTCTGAAGACGGCGCTATTAAAGTTAGATATAGCGAAGGCGATGGCATAACGATTGGTTATATCAAATCTTCCGCTAAATTTACGGCTATCAAAGTTATGGTTTATGCCCCTGACGGTTCTACTTCTTCATTAAAAGTATTTAACAACAAAATCATTGGTAAATACAACAAAGAAGATACCCGTTTTGCCACTGCTTTAGAATGGATGAATGCCAACAAAGCAGCTGCTAACCTTGCTGTTGGTTCAGTGTTTAGATATTACGGCTCTCAAAGAGAAGTTTATAGATATCAAAACAAAGTTACTAACCAAACCAGTGAAACTACTGTTGAATCTGCTACGATTTCTTACAACACGGGAAGTTCTTGGGAAAAGGGTTACATAGAAAACGGCTCTGCTTACATCGTTGCTGCATCAGTATTTAGCGAACGTTGGGTTAACAACTCTCAAAGTGGTAAAATCAAACTCTTTGTTGAATCTCCAACTTGCTACTATGCACAAATTCAATTAGACATTACCATGGCAAACGGAACGTTTGAAATTTACAGAACAGCTTTTGATGCTGAACTTTACGTTAACGGCGACGTTGAACTCATTAAGTTCAACACTTTCTTCCATCAAGACGACGGTGGTAAAACCAACGATGCTGAAAGAGAAGCTTTGAAAACTAAAATGGCTTTCGTTGATGCAACTAAAGTTAACCAATGGGTAACTACTGAAGAAGCTAAGATTTATCTCGATGCTGCTGAAGCTGCTAACGCTGAATTCGTTTCACCTTTCAACGAATTTGCTAACAAATATTTATAT
Organism: Clostridia bacterium; assembly: GCA_017501885.1. Classification (GTDB taxonomy): domain Bacteria; phylum Bacillota; class Clostridia; order Christensenellales; family Borkfalkiaceae; genus UBA1259. The sequence goes on from JAFVWA010000039.1 coordinate 7,109, forward strand.
AACGGAAATCTTGTTTGGGCATTGGCACTTTCAAACTTCGGTGCTGACATTTATCAAGCTGACGGAAGCGAATACTCTATTAAAGAAAATTTAACAAAGGATTTCTGCGAATCATACTATCACTTGGTTGCTGGCTCTGGATATGACTACTATCTCCCATCCGCTCAAGATATTCCTGTTAACCTTTCTTCTTATCTCGATATCGATTTAAGCGACTCTGAAAGACCTGTTATTAAGAGCAACTACATTTACGAATTACCTGAAGGCGACATCTACAAGCACAATTCTTCTGTTTTCGAAAGCGCTTCTGATAGAACTCTCGTAATTGAAAACATTGGCAACACCATTATCCCAAAGGTTGTTGCAAAAGAAATTCAAAAGGTTATAGGCTAAGGAGGACTACTTATGAATAAGGATAATTTAAAAAGTTTATTATACAAAATATTCCCTATCGCGTTAGTTTCTCTAATCGCTCTTAACATCGTATTCTTCTTCTTTGGATACGTTGGCATCGCTGAAGAAAACGTTAATATCGCAACTATTTTCTCTCATCTTGGAAACATATCTAATCACCATACTTGGAGTAATGCTGCGAACGTTTCTTTATTTATCTCGAGCATCGCTTTCATCGGTGTTTTAATCGGTCTTATAGTTGTTGCTGTTTTCAGCGCGTTAACTTTAAGACTTTGCATTCTTACCAAGACTACCGACTTCAAGCAAGAATATATTGTTAAATTAAGAAACTACTTAATTCTTTCATTATTCATCACTGCTTGTTATATCGGATTAGTTGCTTTCTTACTTGAAGCAAGTTTTAGCGCTACTGCTATAATTCTCTTCATCTTAGCGCTCATTGTTATCACCGGTCTTAAAGTTGCTGGTTTCTATTTTGAAAACTTACCACTTTCAGACTTTATTACTAAATCATGCAAAGCGCTTTTGTTGAACGTTATTTATCTCGTTCTCGGCGCTACATTACTTATCCCATGTATTGATATGATGATTAATGGTTATAACATGGTTAGTTACTTGTTACCTTCTGAATCAGTATACGGTGCTTTCTATAGCACGGGCTTAATATTCAACCTCTTGGTTGGTGTTATTTGCTTACTTGCTTTTGGTTGCACCTTAGCATTATTCTTTATGAATACGAGAAACGACCACGTTGACGGACCTGTTAATAGAAGAATTGTAAAATCATCTTTCATTCTCTTCCTTATATTAACTATCGCGTTCGCAATCGTTACTCTCCTTTGCATCATTTCTGGTCTTTCTGCACTTAAACTTACCTTCGGTCAAGTTCTTAATAACATAAGAGTTACCCTTTTACCTGCTCTCTTATTAAGCGTTTCCGGTTTGGTATTCTTTGCAATCGACTTTAAAATCATTCGCGATTCTGAATAATCTTAAACAACTTAAACGCCCTGCTTTTTGCAGGGCGTTTTTTTATACATTAATATATAAATATATACATTTTATTCTTGAATAAATTTGCGTTTTGTGATAAAATGTTTACGCTAATAAAAGGAGAAACTTATGGAAGAAAATGGTTCACCTGCAAGAGAAAAATTAAAAAGCAGGTTAGGTTTCATTCTCATCAGCGCTGGTTGTGCAATCGGTATCGGCAACGTTTGGAAGTTCCCCTATATGGCGGGTGCTAACGGCGGTGCAATTTTCGTGCTTATTTACCTTGTTTTCTTAGTTTTAATGGGTATTCCTGTTATGACTATGGAATTTTCGCTCGGTAGAGCAAGCCGAAAAAGTCCTGTGCTTTTATACCAACAATTAGCCCCAAAGGGTAGCAAATGGCATATCCACGGAAAATTCGCTCTTGGCGGAAACGTCTTATTGATGATGTTCTATACTCCCGTTGCTGGCTGGATGTTACAATACTTTGTTAAAATGGCAAAAGGCGATTTTGTTGACAAGAGCGCTACTTTAGTTGCTAACGAGTTTACAGGAATGCTTGCAGACCCTTGGCTTCAAATTCTTTTCACTTCTTTGGTTATAATTTCTGCTTTCTTAGTCTGCTCTTTCGGTGTTCAAAAGAGTTTAGAAAAAGTAACCAAGGTTATGATGATAGCACTTCTTGTTATAATGATTGCGCTTGCTATAAACAGTTTCTTTATGCCTGGCGCGAGTGAAGGTCTTTCTTTCTACTTAGTCCCCAACTGGGACAAGTTTATTGAAGCTAATCCATTTAAGGTTATTGTGGGCGCTATGACTCAAGCTTTCTTTACCCTTAGCCTTGGTATTGGTTCTATGGCAATATTTGGTAGTTACATCGGAAAAGAACGTTCACTTATGGGTGAAGCCGTTAATATCACTATTTTAGACACCTTTGTTGCGGTTGTTTCCGGCTTGATTATCTTCCCCGCTTGCTTCTCGTTCGGTGTTAAACCCGATGCCGGCCCACCACTTATTTTTATCACTCTACCTAACATCTTCAACAGTATGGCTGGCGGTAGAATTTGGGGTTGCTTGTTCTTTTTATTCTTGTTCTTTGCAGCATACTCCACCGTTCTTGCAGTTTTTGAAAACATCATTTCAATGATTCAAGATTTAACCAACTGGTCAAGAAAGAAAACTTGCCTTATCTGTTGCGCTTGTCTTTTAGTTTTGGCTCTTCCTTGTATACTTGGTTTCAACGTTCTATCAGGATTTACGCCATTTGGTGGTTCAACATCTATTCAAGACTTGGAAGACTTCATTGTTAGTTACTTACTCTTACCTCTCGGCTCTCTTTGTTTCGTTCTTTTCTGCACGAGCAAAAAAGGTTGGGGTTTTGATAAGTTTATTGAAGAAGCCAACCTTGGTAAAGGCTTGAAGGTTAAGACTTGGATGAAAGGGTATATGAAATACGTTCTTCCAATACTCATAACCGCTTACTTCATTCTTGCAATGCTCAGTTATTTCTCAGTAATCTAAAAATTTTGCCCCCTGCTAAAAAGCAGGGGGCATTTTTATTTCCTTTTTATTGTTCGTAATAACTATTTTCACTTGTATTGCCAAAAGAATATCCTAATTGTTCAAACTCTTTGTCTACGTCAAATAGTTCGGCATTTTCATCTGCTGATAACTTTGAAATAGATACTTCATATGCGGTCATTATTCTAACGTCTTCGTCAGTTATTCGCTTTTGATACTCTCTTGACTGTATTCTTCCACAAATGGCTATCTTTTCACCTACTTGAAGATTTTTGGCAAATCTTGCGTTTCTTCCCCACGCTATGCAAGGAATATAGTCAGACTTATTATACGAACGATTTACCGCGATTAGTAAATCGGCTATTTCTCTATTAAAGGGCGTTGTGCGATATACAGGTGGTTTGCAAATGTAACCAGAAAGCACAATGCTATTTGGGTTTTGCACGCACGGCGCGTCTAATAGTTCTCTAACAAACACGGTTAGCATTAGTTTGCTTTTGCCGTCTATCAGTTTATTATAACTTCTAAACTGCCCAAACGCGTGTATTGGAACACCTATTTTAAGGTCTTTATCGTTGATTAAACGCTCGGAGATTGTCACAGGCAAAATATCTGCTTGACCTGATAGCCTTTTAACCAAAACGCTCATCTCGTAAAAGCCTTCGCCGTATACTTCGTGGGAAAACTCCGCTTCTGTTACTATTTCCCCACTTATGAATACCTTGTTGTTTTTTTCCGTTAAATTGTTCATATATATTTCCTCCAATGAATTTCCTATGAATTTCTTTGTTGTCCGCCGTCAGAGAGCATGGTATAGTTGTCTTTGTAAATTAGTTCGCCTATTGGGACAAACTCATATCCTTGCTCTTTTAAAGTGCTAATTATTGTTGGCAAAGCTTCCCACGTATGTAATCCCTGATTGTGAAAAAGCACTATTGAGCCGTTTCTCACTTTGGTTAATACTCTGCTTGCTATTTGTGTTGCCGATAAATCTTTCCAGTCTAAACTGTCAACGTCCCATTGAATTATATAAAGTCCAAGTTCTTTTGCCGTTTTTATCAAAAGGTCGTTATAGTCGCCGTATGGTGGACGAAAAACCGTTGGGGTTTGCCCTGTTATATTTTCTATTGCTTTTGACGACGTTGTCAGTTCCTTTATAATCGCTTCTTTTTTAAGTTTACTCATATACGGG
>JAFVWA010000040.1 GCA_017501885.1 Clostridia bacterium
CTACTACTTCTTGATGAACCTTTTTCCGCATTAGATTCTCAAACAAGATTGCTCGTTTGCGACGATGTTTATAAAATTATAAAAGCTGAGCAAAAAACTACGGTTTTAGTCACCCATGATATCTCTGAAGCAATATCTATGTCAGACATAATCATAGTATTAACCGATAGACCAGCAAAGGTTAAATCGATACATCAGCCAAATTTAAGTGGAGACACTCCATTAAAGAAAAGAGAATCGCCGAGTTTTGGGATTTGGTTTGAAAAAATTTGGGGAGAATTACACAAATGAAAAACAAAAAGCAATTTTCTGTGCATCATTTATATCACGTAAAAAAACTAAAAATAGAAATCGCAATTGTTTGGTCGTTGAGAATTGCCCTACTCGCATTTATTATTTTAGCATGGGAACTTTTTGCTCATTTTGGTATAATAGACCCATTTATATCAAGCTCCCCATCGAGAATATTTAACACTATTAAAAACTTATTCGTGCAAGATAATTTACTTTATCATATTGGAATAACTTTATACGAAACAGTTATAGGTTTTTTAATATCGGCAGTAGTTGGTTATATTATCGCCCTATTATTATGGTGGTCGGAAAGACTAAGAAAAATATTAGAGCCTTATATTGTTGTTCTTAATAGTTTACCCAAAATCGCACTTGGTCCTATAATTATTATTTGGTTCGGTAGCGGAAGCAACGCAATAATTTTTATGGCTGTATTAATAGGTGTAATAGTTGCAATCATTACCATGCTTAATGGTTTTTTATCCACAGATAAAAATAAAATTATGCTACTTAAATCGATGGGGGCAAATAAGTTTCAAATATTACAAAAACTCGTGATCCCAGGTAGCATACCAACCTTTATTAGCATGTTAAAAATCAACGTTGGTATGGCTTGGATAGGTTCAATAATGGGCGAATACTTAGTATCGAGAGCTGGTCTTGGCTATTTAATTGTATACGGCGGGCAAGTTTTCAAACTTGACTTAGTTATGGCTTCAACCATAATTTTATGTATTCTCGCTACGTTGATGTATGCACTCGTTTCCCTTTTAGAAAAATTTATTATTAGATACAAAAACTAAGCAAATCCGCTTTATGCGGATTTGCTTTTTTGTTTATTTTTTAATAAAACCTGCCCTTATGGAATTAAGCAAAGCAATTGTCATTACTCCAACGTCAGCAAACATTGCAAGCCAAACAGGTAACGCAGTAAACATACTTAAAATCATTATCGATACCTTAGTTAATATTGAAAAAAATATATTTTGAAAAACTATATTATGAATTTTCTTGGAATGTTTTTTTATTTTAACAAGTTTATTAAGTTTATCATCCATAATTATAACGTCTGCACTTTCTATCGCCTGATCACTTCCCAATCCGCCCATCGCTATTCCAACGTCAGACAACGATAATGCTGGTGCGTCATTTATTCCATCGCCAACAAAACCGACAACGTTTTTCTTTGTTTTTTGTTCACTGATTAAGTTTAGCTTATCCTGTGGCAATAGTTCTGAATGATAGTTTTTAATATTAAGTTCATACGCTACCTTTTTTACAATTTCGTCATTATCGCCCGACAAAATTGATATTTCTTTAATACCTATCTTTTCAAGCTTATTAGCAATATTCTTTGCGTCTTCTTTTATTTTATCTTCAAAGGTAATAGCACCAATATTAATACCATTTACACACACAAATACACAGGTTTTTGATAAATCCGAATAAATAATTTTTATCCCGTATTCATTTAACAACTTAGAATTTCCAACTAATATCTTACACCCATTCACCTCACCTATCATGCCCTTTCCCGTTATTTCTTTAATATTCTCAACGGAATATAAATCACAGTCATTTTGATATTTACAAATTGCATTCGCTAGCGGATGTGAAGAATGTTTCTCTAATAATATTGCGTATTTAAGCACTTCATCTTTTGTATAACCATCAGAGGTAAGTATTTGTTCAACCGTTGGAGTGCCTTCGGTAAGAGTTCCTGTTTTATCAAAATATAGCACATCTAATTTTGAAATAATATCAATATAATTACTTCCTTTTATCAAAATTCCATTTCTAGCAAAGGCGCCAAGACCAATAAAGAAGGACATTGGCACGGATATAACAAGCGCGCAAGGACAAGAAATAACTATAAAAGATAAACTTTTATATATCCACTTATTAAAATTCATTTGATCGAATAAAGGCGGTAAAAAAGCAATAAATAAGCCAAGTATAATTACAATTGGCGTATATATTTTAGCAAAGGAAGAAATAAATTTTTGACTCTTTGCTTTTTTTGATGCCGCTCCTTCAACCATTGATATTATCTTTTCAATGGTGCTATCATTATAATTTTTTGTTGTTTTTATAATAATTGAATCGCCAACGTTTATTGCGCCTGAAAGTATTTCTTCCCCACACTTTTTACTTATATAATTACTTTCACCAGTTAGTGCCTTCATATCTAAATACGCATTTGAATCAATCAAAACGCCATCAATAGGAATCTGCTCTCCTTTCATAACTTCAATTAAACTTCCCGATTCAACTTTATCAGGAGAAACTACGCAAACCCCGTCCTTTGTAATCAACCTAACTACTCTTACCTTTAGTTTTGATAAGCCACCTATATTTTTACGCGCTTTTTTTGTTGCATAATCTTCAAGCATTTCCCCAAAAGTAAATAGTATTAGAACCAACACTCCTTCTAAATATTCACCCAACACAAATGCTACAACAGATGCTAAAATCATTAGAAAATTTTCGCTTAAAATAGTTTTATGAAAAATTCCTGTAAGAACGTTCAAAAACAATCGTAATCCTATCACAATAAATGCGGAAATCGACAAGCAAAATGATAATAAAGTGCTTTCCTTAAAAATAACCGATAAAACAATTAGCGAGCAACTAAGCAATATCTGGCTGATAATAAAAAAGTTTTCCCTTAGATACGTTCTCTCGTTATTTATTTTTTCGTTACAAGAATGATTTCCACAATGCCCACACCCACATTCTAAAACATGATTTTCCTTTACATTTGCTTCTTTCATAAAAACTCATTTATAAGTATATTAGCATATACTAATATTATTGTTAAATTAAAAGACAATTTTAGCAATTGTCTTTTAATCACATGATATATGTTCAATCGCTTGATTGATTATATTTACAACGTGCAAATCTGCCAAAGAATATAAAACAAGATTAGACTCTTTTCTACATTTCAATATTTTTCCATCTTTTAACTTACGTAAATGCTGAGATACAGCCGACTGTTTTCCCCCAACGATATCGCAAATATGATACACGCATAATTCCCCCTCCATTAAGGATAGAACTATTTTCATTCTCGTTGGATCAGCCAAAAGTGAAAATATCTTACTCGTTTTTTCTATGTTATTAGAAAAATTATTCATATTTTGAATTTTTTGCTTAATAACTTCATGTTTTTCAGCTAAGCACTTTACCATAACTCACCTATATTAGTGTTTGCTAATATAGTTTAACACTACTGAATCGTGTTGTCAAGAGATTTTTATAATAAAATACAAATCATCCCACCACGATTCTCATTTACCATTTTTGTGAGAGTTTTAGTCATTTTGCTTTGAGCGTCTTTCGGGATTGCCATTAATTTATCAGCCAAACCATCCTTAACAAGTTCATTTAGTGAGCGACCAAATATATTTGTTTCAAGTATATTTTTAGGGTCATCTTGGAACTTATTAGAAAGGTATTCTACCATTTCTTCGCC
>JAFVWA010000041.1 GCA_017501885.1 Clostridia bacterium
CTTAATGGATTACAAATGGTATTGGAAAGGTATGCTGAAACTTTATGTGAGGGAAAAACCGACACATCAACTAAAACACCACTTGTCCAAGTAACAAATAGCCCAATAATTTCGGCTAGCGCTACAAGTAATGTTAATATTGATATCTCGATTGAAATTGAAAACGCAATAAGACAAGTTGAAGATGCTTGCCTTCCTAGCGAACAAGAAAAAGAAGTCCTTGCTAAAATACAAGAACTAAAAGAAATTGTTGAATCAAAAGAATCTAGAAAAAGCAAATGGACTAAAATTAAAGACTTTTTCAAATGGATTGCCGAACAAGGAATCCAAGTTGCAAGCATAATTGTGCCTTTACTGTCAAGCACAATCAAATAACAAAGGAGAAAAGAATGGATAAAAATAAACAGCCTTTTTCTAAAAGGCATCCCAAGTGGAATCTTTTTATTGGATTTATATTGCTGTTAGCAATAATTGCGTTAATAGGCGGTGCTGCTTATTTGGTAATCAAGCTATTATATTCAGGAATCGTAAAAATGGTGGAATGGATAGCTTCGTTATCCTCAACGTTAGATGCTGTCGTCGTTGTTGCTCTAATTACAGGAGCAGTATCAATTATTGGTGTGATAATTTCTTCTATTTTTGCAAAAGTTATTGAGCACAAACAAAAACGACAAGAATATCTTACCCAAAAAAGAGAAGAATCTTACGGTGGATTTGTAGAAATGGTCTATAAATTACAGCAAAATGGTAAAAACGGCTTTACCTATACGCAAAAAGAAATGATGGAAGACTTGTCTAAATTTTCCAAGCAAATTACACTATGGGGGTCATCTAAAGTAGTCAATAAATGGGTTCAATTTCGCGAAAATGGAACCGACCCTGAAAAAGCCGCGAAGAACTTATTTTTAGTGGAAGACATAATGAACGAGATGAGAAAAGATTTAGGATTAAAGAAGGTTCAAAAAGGTAATTTGTTGGCGTTCTTTGTAAATGACATAAAACAAGCGATGAAAAAGAAATAACAAACTTTCAAAAAGTAGGCAATTTCCAAGACGTGGGCGTTTGCCTATTGACTGTTGTTTAACTTAATATATTCCCTATTGAGGCGAGTGGAATTTTTTCTACTTGCCTTTTTTATGTCTTAAAAAATATTTTAAGTTTAGACCGCCACGTTTTGCCCAAAAATTGCCCAAAAGGGCAATTTTTATGGTAGTCCCTGCGGGAATTTGGTGCGTTGCACCAAGAATAACGCTACGCTTATTGCGAACTGTTCGCTTCCCTTGTTACTACCAAAAAAGGCCACCGAAACGGTAGCCTTTTTTGGTAGTCCCTGCGGGAATCGAACCCACAACGGCCCCTTAGGAGCACAATGAAACTGTTGATATGAATCTAAAATTTATAGATTAACCGTCAATTTATGGATTTTATGGATATTTTTCTTTCAATAAAATGGACGTTGTAAGAAATTATGGACGCTTCAAAGCAACTTTTATTCTAAAATTATTCCTATTTTATTCCAAATTGCTTTTCCCTACCAAATATAAAGATAAACTATTTTCAAAATTAAAAATCTAAATATTGGATTTTTAGTTGAAATTTTTAGATGGATGTGGTATAATGATTAAAATTGATTTTTTATTAAGGATGGTGCTATAAAATGGCTGTCAGTTATAAAAAGCTATGGAAACTTTTAATTGATAAGGATATGAAGAAAAAAGACCTTCGTATTGCTACGGGTATGACTACCACTGCGCTTGCTAAACTCGGCAAAAACGAACACGTAAACACCGAAATTTTGGCTAAAATCTGCAAAGTTTTAGAGTGCAATATTGAAGATATTGTGGAAGTTGTAGACGAAGAATAAGAACTTTTATAAATATGACGGGAATTGTCATGTTTAGTGTGCTAAAATCAAACTGATTTTAGCAAAAAGGAATTAACATGGCGAAAGAAATTAAAGTTGATATAAAAGAAAATCGCATATTGGCGTTGGACTCCACGCTCTTGAATATTCTACTCAAAGATAATTCTTCGGGCAAGAATATCATTTGGGCTACGGACGATTACGCCCAATATGACGAAACATATACGAAAGACCGACAAATCACGGTGTTCTCGGTAATGGGTAAAAACGGGACGATTATCAAACCCCGTGTGGAAAAAACGAAACAAGAACAACTTACTCGTGTTCGTGATAAAGCAGAAGTCTTTACTCCTTCGTGGATATGCAACAAGCAAAACAATCTTATTGATAACGCTTGGTTTGGTAGAGAAAACGTTTTTAACGTAGAACAAGAAAAAACGTGGACGGCAAC
>JAFVWA010000042.1 GCA_017501885.1 Clostridia bacterium
ACGCCATCTTCAATAGTAAAACTATATAATGGGTACTTTTCAAAGTTAGAAGTTGTTTCTGAACATTCTTCTATTAAAGTGGTAATCGGTTTCAACTCCCAATCTAATATACTTGAACTAAATCTCAAATTGGGAACATTAAAGAAATTTTCGCATCAAAGGTTATTGATGATTAACATATGTTTTTGCAAAAGCTAAAATTTTAAGAGACTAATGTAAAGGAGGTAAAAAACATGGTCGAAAAAAATATAAATCAAATAGCTGATTTATGGAAGCGGGACAAAAAGCAGTATGTTAAAAAATCTACATATGCCGCGTACGTGCTTTTAGTCCAAAATCACTTGTTGCCTTATTTTGGTGATAAGTGTAGAGTAGAGGAGTCTGACGTTCAAGACTTCGTATTTAAAAAGCTGGAGGAGGGGCTAAGTCAAAAGACAATAAAAGATATCTTAATTGTCTTAAAGATGATTCTTAAATTTGCCGTAAAACACAAATTTATTGAACATTTTGATATTGATATTAAATTTCCTTCACAGCAAGAGAACAATCAATTGGAGGTGTTGAATAGGGCTAATCAACGTAAGATTATGGAATACGTTGAAAACAACTTCACTTTCAAAAACTTGGGTATTTTTATATGCCTAAGTACAGGTATGCGAATTGGAGAAGTGTGTGCGCTAACTTGGGAAGACGTTGACGTGAACAATGGTGTTATTTGTGTTAGAAAAACTATTCAACGTGTTTATGTGCTTGATGAAGATAAGCGATACACCGAATTGCTAATAGACACGCCTAAGACAAAGAATTCCGTTAGAGATATTCCAATGACGCAAGATTTGTTAAGAATATTGAAGCCTCTTAAAAAGATAGTTAATGATGAATTTTTCGTCTTAACAAATGACAGCAAACCAACAGAACCAAGAACTTATCGAAACTATTATAAGAGATTAATGAAACGTTTAGGAATACCAGAACTGAAATTTCACGGTCTTCGGCACAGTTTTGCGACAAGATGTATTGAAGGAAAATGCGATTATAAAACGGTAAGTGTTATCCTTGGGCATTCTAATATTAGCACCACATTAAATCTTTATGTGCATCCAAACTTAGAACAGAAGAAAAAATGTATTAACCAAATGAATCGTTCATTAAAATAAAACATTCAACTAAAGGTTAGGACAAAGACGTTCTAACCTTTTACTTTTATATATTGTTTTAACCAAATAAACACAAACCCCCCAATAAATGTAGTGTTTTAAGCCGAAATGGTTAAAAATCAATGATTTTGTTGCATGTATTACAAAAATTACCTAAATTACATAAAAAGCGTTGACATTTGTTCGCAAATTATGTAAAATAGGTATAATCAAACAAGGAAAATATAGAAAATGGAAGATTTTTATCAAACACATGCATTGTTTCGTACGCAAGATATTTTAGAAAATTTTACAAGCGTTCGCAGAATGCAAGCCAAATTAAAAACATTAATTGACATTGGTCGTATAGCTAAAATAAAAAATGGGTTATATGCGACAGTTAATCCTTTAACAGGCGATGTTTTTGCGAGCCGTTTTGAAATAGCCTCTGCACTTTTTGAAAATGCTTGTGTTGCATACCACTCGGCACTAGAATTTCACGGGCTTGGTAATCAAATGTTTTCCGAAGTTCAGGTATTTACAGAAAAAAGAAATATTCCCTTTGAATACAATGGGCTTGAATACAAATTTTTCTCTTATACCGCAAAGGGTGGAATAATGCGTTTAGAACAAAATGCAGAAATTGTCGTTACCGATTTAGAAAGAACGGTTATCGACTGCATTGACCGTATCGACCTTGCAGGTGGACTTGAAGAACTTGTTATGGCGTTAAACGGTATAACACATCTTGACGAACAAGCCTTATTATCCTATTTGAAAGAGTACAACAAGAAATTCGTTTATAAAAAGGCAGGATTTTTACTTTCATTACTTAAAAAAGACCTGCTCTCGAAAAGCTTCTTTGACATATGTAAGCAAAACTGCTCTATAAAATTAGAAGATATAAGCGAAAATAAAAAGTTGCCGAGAAAAACTGATAAGTATTGGGGGCTTATGTATCCCGAAAAACTTATAAATACGGAGAACTGATATGATTAACCTATCTCAAAAAAACGTAGTTAAAATAGCAAAAGAAACGAACTTTATAAAAGATAACGTTGAAAAGGTTATGCGCCTTGCGGATATTTTAGAGTTTGTGTTTGCGTCGAAATGGAAAGATAAACTCGCGCTTAAAGGCGGAACGGCTATCAATCTTTTCTACCGTGAACTACCAAGACTTTCGGTTGATATTGATTTAGACTATATTGGCGATACGAAAGAAGAAATGGAAAAAGATAAGGAAGAACTTTGGAACTTCTTGCAAATGGCGTTATTCCAAAAGAATTATTCGCTTTCGCCACAAAGCAAAAGATATTTTGCTTTAGATTCTGCCGTTTTTCAATATATAAATAATGCAGGCAATCGTGATAACATCAAAATAGAAATAAACTATCTTGATAGAAAGCACGTTCTTTCATTGAGCGATAAGCCTATTAAAACTCCTGTTGCCGAAAGTGAAGTAAACGTAAAAGTTTTAAGCGCTTGCGAATTATACGGAAGCAAACTCGCAGCTTTAATCGGGCGTTGCAAACCGAGAGATATTTACGACGTTTATGGTCTGATTGAAAGCGGTATTATTGAAGATAAAGAAATGCTTAAGAAGTGCACAATCTTCTATAACTGTATTGGTGGCGATGCTAGTATTTGCGACGTTTCACTTGATATTTTAGACGGTGTAACGGATAGAGATATCAACAGGCAACTCAAACCTATGCTTAACAAAAACGACCGTTTTAAAAAAGATACGGTAATCGCATCAATAAAAGAATACTTGCAAGATTTACTTGTGTTTAGCAATGATGAAAAAGAATTTGTTAAAGAATTTGCTAATAAGAACTATCGCCCCGAACTTTTATTTGAAGATAAAGATATTGTAGAACGCATCTCAGCGCACCCGATGGCGTTGTGGCGCGTTAGAGAGAATAATAATTAAAACTTTTATAAAAATGACGGAATTTGTCATATTTACTGTGGTAAAATTGCTTGTGCAATTTTAAGTGAAGGAGAAAACTATGAAATTAGGTAAATTAAAAGAAGTAAACATTAGAAAAGTTTGGGGACACGAGCAATACGGTTTTTCTGCTTGGTTATCTAATGAAGAGAATATCAATGAATTAGGCGAAATATTAGGTTTGAACTTAACTGATATAAAAACGGAACAGTTTGTTGGTAATTATCGTTGCGATATTATTTGCAAGGATGAGATTTCTGAAAAAGTAGTTTTAATAGAAAACCAACTTGAGGCAACAAATCACGACCATTTAGGTAAAATCATTACATACGCTTCGGGTTTAGATGCGGCAGTTGTTGTATGGATTGTAGAATCGGCTCGTCAAGAACACGCAAGTGCTATTGAGTGGTTGAATAAGCACACGGATAATACGGTTGATTTCTTTTTGATTGAGGTACACGCTTATCAAATAGGAGATTCTCAACCTGCACCACAATTCAAAATTGTTGAACAACCTAATGATTTTGCAAAGAATATTAAGTCGTTATCAAAAACTTCTGAGGTTGGGGAGGTTTTTGCTAAAACAATGTCAAATCGTTTGGACTTTTGGACAAGGTTTAATGAGTTTATAGATAATAACGGTAAACCTTTTAATAAGCATAAAGCAACAACGGACCATTGGTATAATGTTGCTATGGGTTCTTCTAAGTGTCATATCTCAATAGATTTAGTAAACAAAGAACATAAAATCAGAGTTGGAGTTTGGATTCCTGATTCTAAAGAATTATATGACAAGTTTTATGAAAATAAAGAAGAAATTCAAGCAAATATTTCTTTCTTGCTCTCTTGGGATAGGTTAGATGCGAAAAAAGCATCGTTGGTATGTTCTTACATAGATGGACTTAATTTTGAAGACACGTCTAACTACAATGCTTTAATGTCTCAAATAGTAAAAAGAGTTGTTGAACTGAAAAACGTTTTTAAAAAATATTTAATAAGTTGATACTATTATATTTAAGTAGAGGTTTTGTTGTATAAATGAAAGGCAAAATAAACATAGTTGGACCCTTAATACTTGTCTTAGCATTATTGATTTATGCTTTTTCCCAAGGGTTTTGGGTTGGTTTAAATCTATTAGGTGACATAGTCAATATATTTGGAACAGTTTTTATTTGGTTGTTAAATTTTATATTCTCTATTCCTGAAGTGGCACAGGAAATTGTAAAACGCATTTTAACAACTCTTCTAGTATGGGGCTTTTTTGGCTTTTCACTGTATAAAAGCGAAGAGAAATTTGCCTATGGAGTTATGGGCGTTGTTGCATCTGTATTGTGCACAATTCTTTCTTGGTTAGGAATGTTTTAAAATAAAGGTCAGATGTACCTAAACGTGGACATTTGACCTTTGCTATTTTTAGCGAAATTTTGTATAATATATGACATAAATTGTCATATTTACTATGATATAATAAGGACAGACAATAGAAGGACTAGGAAAAATGAAACAAGGGTATAGAATTATTTCAATAGAAGCGGCGGATATTTA
>JAFVWA010000043.1 GCA_017501885.1 Clostridia bacterium
CGTGATTACCTAGAGTATATGGGAGAGAAAGCAACTGTTGAAGAATTAAAAATGCAAAACAGTTATTTTATGAACTCTTTATATAAAGGTGTTGACGAAGAACAGGCTTCTTAAAACTAAATAAAGGAGGTTTTTACTTATGGCTTATGGTGAAACGATAGTATATTACGACGGTAGCCACTATATAGCGATCCCACATACTGAACGCCCCAAAAAGCCTAAAGCATTAAAGATAGAAAAAGAAATAGTAGTTAATGATAAAAATGAGATTATTCCAGAATATGACGAAATACCGTCAACGCTAACATTATCAAACGGACATGTATTAGAAGAAGTTGAGTTTGTTGACGGTGAATTAAAACCTGTTATTAAAAAAGTAAAACGTAAAGGTAAAAAGACGACAAAAAAGGCGTTGTTTGAACAGTTTTATAGGGAAACTTTGGACCTTAAGAAGAAGGAACGTCGTCAAGTTATTATTGACGGAATGAAAGCATTGTTTAAGGATATAGAAGATACAGAACGATATGTTGACGATAATTTAGAACGAAAACAACGAAATTTAATAGCAAGGCGAATAAGGCTTACTAGAAAGGCGAACTTACAAGAATTTAATTATTTTTGCACCTTTACTTATGATGATAAAAAGCATAGTGAAGACAGTTTTAAGAAAGTGTTAAAAAATTGCTTTTATCATTTAGCAAATAGAAAAGGGTGGCGATATATAGGGGTATGGGAACGTTCTCCCGAAAAGAAGCGTTTGCATTTTCACGGAGTTTTCTATATACCAAGTGGAACAATGCCGGGGAAACTTATTCCTGTAAACGATTATAGTTTTAAGACACATAAAAGGCAGATAACTATACAAAACACGTATTTTAATGAAAAGTATGGACGTAGTGATTTTGAAGAAATAGAAGATAAAGGACGTATGGGTGAAGCATTAGCTTATTTAATGAAATATATAGAGAAAACAGGTGAAAAGATAGTTTATTCTAGGGGTTTACCACAATATTTTATATCGGATATTATGGACGAAGATATCGCCTGCCCGATAGGTGTTGACGATCAGAAGCTTCTGCTATTCGACGATTTCAAGTGTTGGGACGAAGGAACGCTAATGGGAACTGTAAGTAAAGAAACTATAAAGGAAATGAGAAAAGCAAATTAACACACACGACGATTTGTGGGAGATTGCGCCAGCGGTTCAGCGCGCAACCCCACTCGTCGGTGTAATGCTTTTCATTTTTTTATAGCCTTTCTGTTCAGTTTTAGGCGTGTGCTTGTCTCGGCGGAGCGAAGCGACGCCGCTTGTATCAAGACAAGCACACGTCTAACTGCCAAATTGATTTTTTAGGCTAAATTTATATGACTGTTTGACTGCGTAATTTTTTTGCAAATTAAATAAAATTTTTATAGAAAAGTTTTTAATTATGACAAAGGTTGTCATATAACAAATGATAGACTTGTGGTAGTAAATAAATTATAAGGAGAATTGTTTATGTATATGCCACCTTTTGAAGAAGTAAAAAAGGCAAACGAAGATGAATTATTAAAGATAATTCGTGGAATGAAAAAGAAGATGGGGCGTTTACGCAACATTATGGAGTATCCTGATTATAAATATAGAAATGATAAAAAATGTCCTTCTGATTTAGTTATTTATAAGTGTGACCGTGACTTATTAAATATGGCAATCATACGCTATATAAGTTTGGGTGGAGATTATAAATACGGGCAAACAGAAGTAAACGATACAAAATTTAACGATAAGTTAGAAGAAATATCAAAAATAACTTTTATTAACGGGGGTTTCTTTGAAGGTCAACGAAAAACAGTTGTAGATTTATCAGGGAACGAAGTTAAACTTGAAACGGGATATTTAGGGGATTTAGCTCCATTTGATATTGGGTATGATAAAGAAAATTTTCTTTATGAGTTTGGCGAATTACATATTGGAGAGTGGCGTAGAAGCTATCAAACGGAACGTTTTGGAATATCAATTTTAGATGGTGAACAATGGTCTTTAGAGATAGAATATAGAGATGGAAAGAAAAAAGAATATGGCGGCTCTAACGCATATCCATATAATTATGAAGATTTGATAAGTTTATTAGGGTTAAATTTGATAGAAGTGCCATTTTTAGGCGAAATAGAAACTTAAATAAAATGACGGCAGTAATAACTGCCGTCATTGGTATTTTTATAAAATCAAGCAAAAATATAATTATAACTCGATTTTCCATTGAAAAATTTTTAGATATATGTTATTATTAGATTATAATCTAATAAAACAGGTGGGTTATGGTTAGTTACAAGAAACTTTTCAAATTACTTATTGACAAAGATATGTCTAAAAAAGACCTTGCAGAAAAAGCGGGGTTAAGTGCTTATACGGTCACCAAGATGAATAAAGGTGAAATTGTTAAATCAGATACGTTAGCAAAAATATGTAAAGTATTGAATTGCACTTTTGACGATATTATGGAAATAGTGGACTAGAGGAGAACGGAAATGGCAGACTTAAGGAAAGAACAAGAAAGAGAAGAATTACATAAAGCGATATGGAAGATTGCAGATGATTTGCGTGGTAGCGTAGATGGTTGGGATTTTAAGCAATATGTTTTAGGTATAATGTTTTATCGCTATATTTCTGAAAACATTACGAACTATATTAACGCAGATGAACATGCGGCAGGTAATGTTGATTTTAACTATGCTGATATGTCTGATGAAGAAGCAAATCAAGCTCGTGAAGATATGATTAACACTAAAGGCTTTTTCATTTTGCCGAGCCAACTTTTTGCAAATGTTCGTAAGAATGCTTCTAATGACGAAAATCTTAATGAAACTTTAGAAAAGGTTTTTAATTCTATAGAAACTTCTGCGCAAGGAACGGTTAGTGAAGATGACTTTAAGGGATTGTTTGACGATATAGACGTAAACAGTAATAAGTTAGGTTCTACCGTTGCGAAAAGAAACGAAACGTTAGTTAAATTACTTGATGGTATTGGTGATATGAAGTTGGGTAACTTTAAGGATAATACCATTGATGCTTTCGGTGATGCTTATGAATTTTTAATGGGTATGTATGCTTCTAATGCAGGTAAAAGCGGTGGTGAATATTTTACACCACAAGAAGTATCGGAACTATTAACAAAACTTACCGTTGTAGGTAAAACACAAGTAAACAAGGTTTACGATCCGGCTTGTGGCTCTGGCTCGTTGCTTTTGAAGTTTGCTAAAATTTTAGGCAAAAATAATGTTAGACAAGGTTTTTACGGACAAGAAAAGAATTTAACTACTTATAACCTTTGTCGTATAAATATGTTTTTGCACGACGTGGATTTTGATAAGTTTAATATTGCTTGTGAGGACACTCTTATTGAACCACAACATTGGGATGAAGAACCGTTTGAAGCAATAGTTTCTAACCCACCTTATTCAATACCGTGGGCAGGCGATTCAAATCCTTTGCTTATTAACGATACTCGTTTTGCTCCAGCAGGTGTATTAGCTCCTAAATCTAAAGCAGATATGGCGTTTATTATGCACAGTCTTTCTTGGCTTTCAACAAATGGTGTTGCAGCTATAGTTTGCTTTCCGGGAATTTTCTATCGTAACGGAGCAGAACAAAAGATACGTAAGTATTTAATTGACAACAACTTTATAGATTGTATCATTCAATTACCAGATAATCTTTTCTTTGGAACAAGTATTGCAACTTGCATTATGGTCTTAAAAAAGTCAAAGAGTGATAACGCAACATTGTTTATAGATGCTACAACAGAGTGCGAAAAAGTTACGAATAATAATAAACTTCGTGATAACCATATTGATAATATCTTAAAAATGTTTACCGAAAGAACGGATATTGATTATAAAGTTAAGTTAGTTCCTAATGCCGATATTGCAGATAATGATTACAATTTGTCGGTTAGCACTTACGTTGAAAAAGAAGATACTAAACCTAAAGTAGATATTGTTGCTCTTAATAAAGAAATTGCAGAGATAGTTGCTAGGGAAAATGTTTTAAGAGCAGAAATTGATAAAATAATTGCTGAAATTGAAGGTTAATTATGATAGAAGTAGAAAAAATAATTAAAGATTTATGTCCTAATGGAGTTCCATATAAAACAATGGCTGAATTGGGTGAGTTTTATGGTGGCTTAACAGGAAAAAGTAAGGAAGATTTTAAGGATGGTAATGCAAAATTTATTACATATGTAAATGTCTTTAATAATATTTCCTTAAAATTAGACGTTGAAGAAAAAGTTAAAATTACCGAAGGGGAAAGACAAAACACAATAGAATATGGAGATGTAATTTTTACAGGCTCTTCGGAAACTCCTAATGAATGTGGTATGTCGTCTGTTTTGACAGTCAAAACTGATGAAAAGTTATATTTGAATAGTTTTTGTTTTGGCTTTAGATTGTTTGATAAGGAATTGCTATTGCCAGACTTTATGAAATATTTATTTAGAAGTGCTGAAATGAGAAAAGCAATAACGAAGACTGCAAGCGGGGTTACTCGTTTTAACGTTTCAAAGTCAAAAATGGCAAAGATTCAAGTTCCGTTGCCACCTCTGGTGGCACAACGTGAAATTGTCCGTGTATTGGATAAGTTCACGTTGTTATCACAAGAGCTTGCAGCCGAGCTTGCAGCTCGGAAGGCGCAATATGAATTTTACCGTGATAAACTCTTAACATTCGACGATATTGCTGGGGGGGGGGTACAACTTAAGTGACCTGATAAAAACCGTTGAATTAGGCAATATAGCCGAGATATCGGTAGGAACAAAGCCTGAAGAGATATTAGAAGAAGCAAGCGATTATGAGTATATAAATGCGGGCACAACTAATTCGGGTTATGTTAGAACCTTTAATTGTTTAGGCGATACGGTTACCACGCCATCAAGAGGACAAGGCGGAATAGGTTTTGTAGGATATCAAAAAC
>JAFVWA010000044.1 GCA_017501885.1 Clostridia bacterium
ATCGATAGATTAGAAAAATTAGGCTTTGGCAAACTTCCCGTATGCGTAGCAAAAACGCAGTATTCTTTCTCTGACGACCAAACAAAACTCGGCGCACCCGACGGCTTTACCGTTACCGTTAGAAGCGTAAAGGTATCGGCAGGCGCTGGCTTTGTTGTTGCTTTAACGGGAAGCATTATGACTATGCCAGGTCTTCCAAAAGTTCCCGCAGCTGAAAAGATAGACGTTACCGACGACGGCAAAATCGTTGGATTGTTCTAATAAATAAAGAGTTAAACAATAAGGAGAAAAAATGTCTTATAACGGAGTAGCGTGCCACGATCACGTAACGGCAACACAAACCCCAAAACTTGCATTTAACGAAAATCAAGACTACAATACTTGGAAGCAAAGTATAAAAGAAAAGTATATAGACTTGTTAGGTCTTGACGTAATAAAAGAAAACGCGTGCGAGCCACAGTTTACCATTGAAGAGCAAGTTGACATGGACGGATATACTCAAGTTCGCTTTAGTTTTTATAGCGAAGTTGGTGCGTTAGTTCCATGCTATCTTCTTATTCCCGACGGAGTAAAAGAAAAGACGCCCGTAGCGGTAGTTTTGCAAGGTCATAACGCAATGGGTTTTTCAAGTTCAGTAGGTCGCGTGCTTAATCACGATACCTTAGATTATGATACGGGTAGAGGCACTTTTGCTATTCAAGCGGTAAAAGCAGGCTTTGTAGCACTTGCGATAGAACAACGTGGAATGGGTGAAAGAAAAGCGATAAACACCTTTGAAAGGCGTGTAAGTTTGTCGAGTGGCGGTTGTTATTATGAAGCGATGACGGCTATAACGCTTGGCAGAACGCTCATCGGAGAAAGAGTGTGGGATATAAGCAAAGCAATAGACATGCTTTCTAACTTTGACTGTTGCGATACTGAAAAGATAGTAATCACGGGCAACTCGGGTGGCGGAACGGCAAGCTACTACGCAGCATGCTTTGACGAGCGCATTAAAATTTGCGCCCCAAGTTGCGGTTTTTGTTCATACCCCGAATCAATTCTTAAATTTTATCATTGTAGTTGTAACTATATACCAAAGGCTTATAAGTATTTTGACATGCAAGACCTATCGTGCTTAATTGCTCCAAGAAATTTAATCGTGGTAGCAGGTAAAAATGATACGGCATTCTTAGTAGGTGGCGTTAAAACGGCTTGTCAAACGGTAGACAAAATTTACCAAAAAGCAGGCGCTAAGGGGAATTCCGAGTTAGTAGTAACCAAATACGGACATTTTTGGGACGTGGAAACTATGTGGAGAGTAATTCCACAAAAGGCAAAAGAACTCGGTTGGAAACTTCATTTAGCAAAATAATATATAAGTAATATATAAATGTTAGGAAAGATAATAATAAATCCGTTTGGTATACCAGGGCAAAACGTTCACCAAGCGCAAAGGCTTAAAGATGAGTTTGAAAAATTGGGGGTAGATATAGAAATTATTCCCCAAGCTTATTTGCGCCTTTGTATAGAGAATAACGATATTAAAAACGCCTTGGGAAATCCCGACTTCGTGGTTTATTTAGATAAAGACAAATATCTTTCTTCAATGTTAGAAAAAGTAGGCGTTAGGCTGTTTAACAGTCACGATGCCATTCGCACTTGCGACGACAAGGGTGAAACGTATATAGCGCTTGCGGGCAAGGGCTTTAATTTACCAAAAACCTTGTTTGCCCCCGTGTGTTATAGAAACGAGTGTCAAGTTCAGCAAGAGTATATAAACAATATAGAAAAAGAGATAGGCTATCCCGTCGTGGTTAAATCAAGTTACGGTTCTTGTGGAAGCGGAGTGTTTTTAGCAAAAGATAGGGAAAAACTCTTGAAGGTGTTAGATAACTTAAAACTTACGCCCCATATGTGTCAACAATACTTAGGCAAGCAACGTGGAAAAGACGTTAGAGTAATAGTAATCGGCGGAAAAGCCGTTGCCGCAATGATAAGAAGCAACGATAAGGACTTCCGTTCAAACATAGCGCTCGGTGGAAACGGTCAAAAAATAGATTTAAACGATAAAGAATTTTCGCAAGTTATAGAACATGCGGAAATGTCGGCAAAGGCGTTGGCACTCGACTATTGTGGAGTAGATATTCTGTTTGGAGAAAGCGACGAGCCTGTTATTTGCGAAGTAAATTCCAACGCGTTTTTTGAAGGAATAGAAGGTGTCACACGTGAAAACGTGGCAAAAAAATACGCCGAATACATTATAAAACAAGTGAATAAATAAAAAATTTTAACATAAAACCGTCAGTAAAAATCTGACGGTTTTTTAATTGCCAAAAAATTTTTAGAATTTTTTTCAAAAAATGCTTGACAATATTTTATAAAGGGGTATAATAAAATTAGCAGTTAACGATAGAGAGTGCTAACACTCAAACGAAAAGATTGCTAAATTTATAAAAAATCTTTATAAAGGAGATGAAAATATATGAAAAACTTTTTAACTACAAGAAACGATGATTGGGGCTTTGGACTTTTAGACAAGACATTTGAAGACTTTTTTAAGCCTGTTTACTTTTCGGGAAGTAATCAAATGAGAACTGACGTAAAGCAAACGGAAAACGGCTATGAACTATCTGTAGATATTCCGGGATTTGAAAAGCAAGATATAAACCTTACTTTATCAGACGGTTATTTAACGGTAGAAGCAAGCAGGAAAGAAACAAACGAAAACGATAAATACGTTCACCAAGAAAGGTCAATTTCTTGCAAGCGTAGTTATTACGTAGGCGAAGCGGTAACCGAAGAAGATATAAAGGCAAAATATCAAAACGGCACACTAATACTAAACTATCCCAAAAAGGACAAAAAAGAACCTCCAAAAAAAATGATAAACATAGACTAAGCACTAAACTTAATCACACTCTTCATTAACTTTTTCCTTTTTGAAAGGGCTGGGTGAAAACTCGGCCCTTTTGTTTTGCAAGTGTAAAAATCTTATAAAAATCCAAAAATTTTTTATAAAATTATAGACATTTTTGAGTATTTGTAGTATCATAATTATAAGAATAATTAAATTTTCTAAAAAGGAGAAAATTATGACTAAAACAAAAAGAATTTTAACTATCTTGTTGATGGCAATTCTTTCAGTTATGGTTGCTCTCACTTTCACCGCATGTGGTGGAGATGATAACGATGATAACGGCGGAAGCACAGCTAACACCAAGGTAACCGAAGCACAGTTTAATAGTGCGGCAAACGCTGCTACGTATACTGCTTTCAAAGTTGAAATAGAAACAGTTTCTAAGGCAAACGGGGTGGTTATTCCTGATGAATCAGCAGAAATGACTTATATCTATACCGCTAACGGTATATATATGGACGTTCCTGGTCAAGAAGCTTATTATCAAAAAACTTCTGACGGCTACTTTGCTTACGTTAAGAATGGCGAGGAATGGGAGAAAATTGCTACGCAACAATCAATGTATGATATGGTTGCATCTCAAATTTTAGAGACCAGCAGTCCTGTATCACTTATTTCAGGCTACCAAATCTCTTATGCGTCACTTACTTACAGCGATGCTGAAAAATGTTACGTATACAATCCTGGTTCAGCAAACGGCATATCAGCAATTACTAAGCTTTTCTTTAGCGATGGAAAAATTGTTAAGGTATCTGTAAGTGCTTCTAATTCTAATA
Organism: Clostridia bacterium; assembly: GCA_017501885.1. Taxonomy (GTDB): domain Bacteria; phylum Bacillota; class Clostridia; order Christensenellales; family Borkfalkiaceae; genus UBA1259. Next base: position 3,676 of record JAFVWA010000044.1, read on the forward strand.
TTCAAGAAGAATTTTCAACCACTTTAGTATATTCATATAATCAAACCATAAACTTCCCAAGTGTAGGCGGAGATAACAGCGGTGACAATAGTGGTGATACTCCTGCAACTCCTGGTGAAACCGTATACACCGTAACCGATGCTCAATTTGCAACGGCAATAAGCCCTGCAACTTATACTGCATTCAAAGTTAGCGGTTCAAACACTCTTAAAGTAAACGGTGTTGTTGATCCAGAGCAATCAACCAATCTTACCTACGTAGTTAGCGAAGAAGGTATGTATATTGAAGTTGACGGAAACGAATCTTATTTTGAAGTAGGCGACGGTGCATATTACATGTATGGTAAGTCAGGCGACGAATGGATGAAGATTTCTGCTCCCGAAAACGCTTATCAACAAGCAGTTAGCCAAATTTTATCAAACGCATCACCTGCATCTTATTTTGTAATGTTTGAATTGACTGACTTATCAATGCTTAATTACAGCGATACTGAAAAATGCTACGTATTCTCTCCAGAAGGGGAAGAAGGCATTACCTCAACAATGAAGTTCTTCTTTGAAAACGGCAAAATCGTAAAAGTTGAAATGATAGCATTCAATGCTGAATTACAAGAAGAAATAACTTCTATAATGAACTATTCTTACGCAGCTGCTGATTTAACTATCCAATTCCCAAATGCAAGCACGGGTGGAAATAGCGGTGTATCTCCAGAACCACAAGATTGTCAACTTATTCCTACGGAATTTTTTGACGAAAATGGAGTTTTCCCAAAATCTTATAGATGCACTTGTGGTGACGCTTCTCATAACGTAACCAACTCTTGCATCAAGATTACTTCTGCAGAAGAATTTATAGCTCTTGTTTCAATGTTAAACCACGAAGCAAACATTGGCACTTTAACTATTGAAATTCAAAACGACATCGACCTTGGTGGTGCTACCATTCCCGCGCTTAAAGCATACGACTATCAATATAGAGGTAGAGTATTTACCCTTGCTGGTGTTGACGGCGGTGTAACAATTTCTAACTTTACCGTTGTTGCTGATCAAGATTATTTAGCAGCAGGTCTCTTTGGTTGTGTAACGGGTGACCTTACTATTAAGAATATCACCTTGTCAAATATGACAATTAATGAAAATGAAGACGTAGCAGCTGGCGCATTTGTAGGCATTTACATGCCTGCTGGTGACGAAGAAACCGCATCTGGTCTTAGAATTGAAAACTGCTCAGTTGTAAACAGTTCTATCACTGCAGGTTGCGTTGGCGGTATCTACGGCTTAGCAATCTCTGAATTATCAGACGAGCGTCTTATTAATGTAAAAGGCGTTAAAGTTCAAAACTGTACGCTAAATGGTAGCGTAGTAGGTGGTTTGATGGGTATCGGTGCAGAATGCAATGAAAGAGAAATGATAGTGGTTGTTATGAACGATTTCACTCTTTTAGGTAATAGCATTACTGCTACTAACGTAAACGAAGCAGGCTTATACATTGGTTTATTTGGAAATGCAAGAATAGACTATGAATATCCATCTACTGGCAATGAAGATAAGATTAATGAGAACACTGTAATCGCTGCGGAAATTGAAAACACTACAAGAGACTATGGTAGAACTGGTTGGCAAAGTAAAACAGACGAAACTCACGTTTGGGTAGGCACTTCTCCAATGACTAGCTTCGAGCATGGCGTTCACTAAGATTAAACGATAAAACTAAAACATAAAAAACGGCTCGAATTTTCGAGCCGTTTTTGTTTTATCTAAAAGCATTCATTAATGCAAAGCAAAAATTAGTAAAAATAAAATTAAAAAAAGCCATAAATCTATTGACAAACTTTTTTATAAGTATATAATATATTTTAGCACTCAAAAGGTAGGAGTGCTAAATTTCTAAGAGGTGAATAAATGAAACAATTCAAAACCCAATCAAAACGTATTTTAGACTTGATGATCAATTCTATTTACACCAACAAAGAAATCTTTTTAAGAGAACTTATTTCAAACGCATCTGACGCGCTTGATAAACTTAAATTCATTTCCTTAACCGACCAAAATGCTAAGCAAGATTTTGCAATTAATATCTCTATTGACAGTGTAAATAAAACACTTACCATAGAAGATACGGGCATAGGTATGACCGAAGAAGAATTAGAAAAAAATCTCGGCACCATCGCTCAGTCGGGCACACTCAACTTTAAGCAAGAAAATCAAGGCAAAACGGACGAAGAACTTATCGGTCAATTTGGCGTAGGTTTTTATTCTGCGTTTATGGTGGCTGATAAAATCACCGTATATACAAAAAGTTATAACGGCAAGCAAGGTTATAAATGGGAAAGTAAGGGCGCAGAAGGCTATACCATAGAAGAATGCGAAAAGGATAACTACGGCACCAAAATCGTATTAAAATTAAAAGAAGACTGTGAAGATTTTAAATATTCAGACTTCTTGCAAGAATACAAGATAACTTCGCTTATCCGTCGTTATAGTGATTACATTAGATATCCTATTAAAATGGAAGTGACCAAAACTGTTAAAAAGGAAGGCTCCCCAGAAGATAAGCCCGAATACGAACAAGTTAAGGAAATCGAAACGCTAAACAGCATGGTGCCTTTATGGAAAAAACCAAAAGCACAAGTTACCGAAGAAGCGTTAAAAGAGTTCTATAAAAACGAATTCCACGAATATATCGATCCGTTAAAGGGAATTTATTCAAAAATAGAAGGCGCGGTTACCTACGATTCAATTTTATACTTCCCACAAAAACCGTCCTTTGATTACTATTCAAAAGACTTTAAGAAAGGCTTAAAACTCTACTGCAACGGCGTTTTAATCATGGACAAGTGCGAAGACTTGCTTCCCGATTACTTCGGTTTTGTAAAGGGCATAGTAGATTCAAGCGATTTAAGCCTTAACATTTCAAGAGAAATCTTGCAACAAAGCCGTCAAGTAAAGGCTATCGCAAACGGCATTGAAAAGAAGATTTTATCAGAGCTTAAAAAGATGATGGAAGAAGATCGCGAAACTTACGATAAATTGTGGACGGAATTCGGCTTATCTATAAAGTTCGGTGCATACGCAGGCTTTGGCATGAATAAAGATAAGTTAAAAGACTTGTTGCTTTTTTACTCATCTCAAAAAGAAAAACTCGTTTCGCTTGCCGAATACGTTAAGAACGCCCCACAAGACCAAGAATTTATCTATTATGCGTCGGGCGAAAGTTACGAACAAATATCTTCACTTCCACAAATTGAAAAGGCAAAAGAAAAGGGCGTTGAAATATTGTTCTTTAAGGACGGGGTAGACGAGTTCGTTGCAAAACTCTTGACCGAATACGAAGGCAAAAAGTTTAAGTCAGTATCCGAAGCAGACTTTTCTTTAAGTGGAGAAGACGAGAAAAAAGAACTTGAAAAAAAGACTGAAGAAAATGGCGAATTGTTAGCAAAAATCAAGGAAATTTTAGGAGATAACGTCAAGGAAGTTAAACTTACCGACAACCTTAAAACATACCCCGTTTGCCTTATTTCTGCGGGCGACCTTTCTATCGAAATGGAAAAGGTGCTCAACGCAATGCCAAATGCAGAACAAAAGGTCAAAGCGGAAAAAATTCTTCAAATTTCTTCTACTCACTCAGTTCTTGAAAAACTTCAAAAGTTATATAAAGAAGACCAAGAAAAACTATCAAAAACGGTCAACGTTCTATATCAGTCCGCAAGACTTTTAGAAGGCTTGCCCGTAGATGATACCCCGTCATTCGTAACCTTTATATCAGAACTTATATAAATTAATAAAAAAATTGCAAAAAACCGAAAATTTTTCGGTTTTTTCAATATTATTTTAAAAAAAGTATGCTATACTGTTCCTACTAAACTTGTAGAAGTTTTTTTCCAAGGAGTAAATATGGAAAACAAAAACGGTTTTTTAGATAGACAAATACCCGCTTTGCAATTGGTAGATATAAAAAAGACCTACCTTGCGGGCGAAAATTCCGTTCACGCGTTAAAGGGCGTGTCTTTAAACTTCCGCAAAAGTGAATTTGTGTCCGTTTTAGGGCCGTCCGGTTGCGGAAAGACCACCATGCTCAATATTATCGGTGGTTTGGACAGATACACCCAAGGCGATTTGATTATAGACGGAAGGTCAACCAAAGGTTATAACGACCGCGACTGGGATACTTATCGTAACCATAGAATAGGCTTTATTTTCCAAACGTATAACCTTATTCCACACCAAACCGTTTTATCTAACGTAGAACTTGCTTTAACAATCGGTGGCGTGAGCAAGGAAGAACGCGTTAAGCGTGCCAAAATTGCGCTTGAAAAGGTTGGCTTAAAAGGTCAAGAAAACAAGCGCCCCAACCAACTTTCAGGCGGTCAATGTCAACGTGTTGCAATAGCGCGTGCGCTTATAAACGAGCCTGATATTTTGCTTGCCGACGAGCCTACGGGCGCGTTAGACAGCAAAACGAGTATACAAATCATGGAACTCATTAAAGAGATTTCCAAAGACAAACTCGTTATAATGGTAACGCATAACGGCGACATAGCCGAGCAGTATTCAACGCGTATCATAAGCCTTAAAGACGGTGAGATAGTGGGCGATACCAACCCCTATCAGTTAGACGAGCAAGAAGAAGGTCAATCAAAAACCCAACCCGAACTTATAGAAAGTCAACCGAATAAGGATAAGAAAACTAAGAAAAAAGAAAAACGATCTAAAATGAGTTTATGGACAGCGTTTAAGTTGTCGCTTAGAAACTTGTTTACTAAGAAGGGTAGAACGGCACTCGTTTCTTTTGCAGGAAGCATAGGTATAATAGGTATATCTCTTATTCTTGCAGTATCGCAGGGTGCAACTGCATACATAAACCACGTTCAAGAAGCGACTCTTTCTTCATATCCCATAACCTTGCAAGAGTCTTCCTTAGACTTAACCACACTTATGGAAAGTTTTATGAACGCAGGTGACGAAAAGCCAAATCACCCCTTAGACGGTGTGTATAAAGATCCGCTTATAGGCGAACTTGTAAACGCGTTAGCAGGCGCAAATACGGGAGAAAACGACCTTGCTTCGTTCAAATCCTACTTAGAAAGCGAAATGCAAAAGGACGGCTCGAAATTAAGCGACGCTATAACGGGTATAAAGTATAGTTACGATTTGCAAATGGACGTTTACACAAAGAACGTAGACGGCAAAGTCGTTAAGTCAGATACAGGCGAACTTATGTCAGAAATGCTTGGCAAATACATGGCAGGCATGATGGGAAGCGGTAATATGGGCGGAATGACAGGTGATTCTACCGCGCAAGGTTCAAACGATATGCTCGCAACCTTTATGATGGGAAGCGGTATGTGGGAAGAACTTTTATCCGACGTTGACGGGGCGACCATAAACCCACTTCTTAAAGAACAATATAATATAATCGACGGGGGAAGATGGCCTACCGCAAAAGACGAAATAGTATTAGTTGTTAACGAAAAGAACGAACTAAACGATTTAACCCTATATGCACTCGGCTTAATAAACGACCAAGATATAGACGCGATAATAGACTCTGCAGTTAACGGCAAAGAACTTCCCGAAGACAATAAACATTGGTCATACCAAGACGTTAAAGATAGAACTTACAAGACCATTTTCCCATTTGAATATTATCAATACGATGCAAACTCAGGATTGTGTTTTGATAGAAGAAACATTCCCGACGGTTTAAATACCTTATACGAAGATAAGGACACGGGTTTAGAGTTAAAGGTAGTAGGTGTAATTCGCCCAAATCCCGACTCTGAAAACCACATGCTTAAAGGCTCGATAGGTTACACTTATAAACTCACCGAGCACATTATTCAAAGCGGTCAAAACTCAGCGGTGGCAATCGCCCAAAAGTCAAATCCTAACGCAGACGTGTTTACGGGAAAACCTTTTAAGTCAAGCACGGAAGACCTTACCAATGCACAAAAGTCAACGGCGTTTAAGGAATACGTAAGTAGTTTATCGGTGTCCGAAAAAGCGCAAGTAAAACTTTCTATCGACAGTATTTTAGACGACTTGTCAGTTGCCGTTAAAGTTGTAGAACTTAAAGAGCAATATCCAAACAAACAAGCAAAAATCGCCTTTATATCAGGTGTTTACGCAACCACGGCTGGGGTTGATGCAACGGCAATCGCGCAATACCTTTCAGACTTAGAAGACCAAGCAATAGATAATATGCTCGAAACTGTTTTAGCATTAGGCGTTAGAGCTGAGTATGCAAAAAAGGTAGTTGCAGAGTATACCGCCCAACTCGGGTTGAATGGGGAAAATAAACAGACGGTTGACCAAATGTATGCCGATGCGTTAGACACGCTTTTGGCTTCAGCAAGCGACCAAGTCGTTGCGGGTTACTACGATGCGGTTATGGACTTTTCAGACTCTACCTACGAAGATAATCTTGCCTTGTTGGGTTGCTTGGACTTAGCAAGTCCGTCGGCAATAAATATATACGCTTCTTCGTTTGAAAATAAAGACGTAATAATCGCAGCGATAGACAAATATAACAAATCGGTAGACGTTACCAAGGAAATCAAATACACCGACTACATGGGGCTTTTGATGGGTGCGGTAACAACTATAATCGATGCGATAACTTATATTTTAATCGCGTTCGTTGCAATCTCGCTCGTCGTTTCGTCAATAATGATAGCCGTTATAACCTTGATATCCGTTCAAGAAAGAACAAAGGAAATTGGTATTTTGCGTTCTATCGGCGCGTCAAAGAGAGACGTTTCGCATTTATTCAACGCAGAAACTGTGTTCATAGGTTTAATGAGTGGGTTGCTTGGCGTTGGAATAACTTACCTACTTTGCATACCTATCAACATAATACTTCAATCGCTCACGGGAATACCAACACTAAGGGCAATACTTCCGATAGGGGCGGCGGGAATACTCGTTGGAATAAGCGTTATCTTAAACCTTATCTCTGGAATTATCCCATCGAGAAGCGCTGCTAAAAAAGATCCTGTAAACGCGCTTAGAACAGAATAATAAACGCATAAAAAAGCAGACCGATAAAACGGCCTGCTTTTTGCATTTTAAAAAGTTCAAAACAACGCTCAAAAGACTAATTATTCATACAAAAAACTTGATTATATCAAAAATATATGTTATACTACTAAAGTATATTTATATATAAAAGGGTGTAATTTTTATGGACAGAATTCAGTTAAAAGAGTTTTTCAAAAATCCTACCGCGTTCGGTGGAAAAACAGTAACCGTGTGCGGTTGGGCGAAAACTATAAGAGACAGCAAATCTTTCGGCTTTATCGAACTTAACGACGGTTCTTATTTTAAGAATTGCCAAATAGTTTTCGATAGGGCAAAAGTTAGTAATTACGACGAGATAGCCCGTCAAAACGTAGGCGCTTGTTTAAAAGTAGTGGGCACGCTTGTTCTCACTCCCGAAAATAAGCAACCCTTTGAAATAAATGCAGACAGCGTTGAAGTTTTAGGCGCGTCTTGCCCAGAGTATCCTTTGCAAAAGAAAAGACACACTTTAGAGTTCTTGCGTGGGATTCCGCATCTCCGTCCAAGAACGAATACCTTTAACGCAGTATTCAAAATTAGAAGCGAAGCGGCTTTTGCAATACATACTTTCTTTAATCAAAAAGGTTTTGTTTACGTTCATACCCCCATCATTACGGGTAGCGACTGTGAAGGCGCAGGCGCAATGTTCCAAGTAACCACACTTGATTTAGACAACGTTCCTATGGAAAACGGTGCTACCGATTATAAGCAAGACTTCTTTGGCAAAAAGTCAAGCCTTACCGTTTCCGGTCAATTAGACGTAGAAAACTTTGCAATGGCGTTTGCAAACGTTTACACGTTTGGACCAACGTTTAGAGCGGAACACTCTAACACCGTTCGCCACGCAGCGGAATTTTGGATGATAGAGCCTGAACTCGCTTTTGCCGACCTTTCTGACGATATGGACTGCGCAGAAGAAATGGTTAAGTTCATAATCGAATGGGTTATGAATACTTGTCAAGAAGAAATCAAGTTCTTAAACCAATTTGTAGACCAAGGACTTATCGAAAGACTTAACAACGTTAGAAACAACGAGTTCGTTCGTTTAACGTATACCGAAGCAATCGACATCTTAACAAAGGTTAAAGATAGATTTGACGCTCCCGTATATTGGGGCGTAGATCTTCAAAGCGAACACGAAAGATATATAACCGAAGAACACTTTAAAAAGCCAGTATTCTTAACTGACTATCCAAAGGAAATAAAAGCATTCTATATGCGCCTTAACGACGACGGAAAGACGGTTGCAGCAAGCGACCTTTTAGTTCCTGGCATAGGCGAACTTATCGGTGGTTCTCAACGTGAAGAAAGGTTAGACCTTTTGGAAAAGAGAATGCAAGAATGCAACCTTAACCCAGAAGATTACAAGTCGTATATTGATTTAAGAAAATACGGCGGAGTAATTCACTCTGGCTTTGGCTTAGGTTTTGAAAGAATGGTTATGTATCTAACGGGTATTTCAAACATTAGAGACGTTCTACCATTCCCAAGAACGGTAGGCACCTTAGAAAACTAATTTTAAGGGGGAGATTATGAAAATTTTAATAGACGCATTCGGTGGCGACAACGCGCCTGACGAGATTATTGCAGGAACGATTGACGCAGTTAACCAAAAAGACGGTTTTACCGCTGTATTAGTAGGTATTCCTGAAATTATCGAGCAAAAACTTGCAGACTACACTTTTGATAAAAGCAGAATTGAAATTCTACCTGCAAAAGACGTAATCACTTGCGAAGAAGAACCCACAAAAGCCGTTCGTGGAAAACCCGACAGTTCCATTTGCGTAGCATTTAAGGAACTCAAAGAAAACGATGAAGTTTCGGCTTTCGTATCGGCAGGCTCAACGGGAGCAGTTTTGGTTGGCGCAACCTTAAAACTCGGCAGAATACAGGGGGTAAATCGTCCTGCTCTTTGTCCTGTTTTGCCAACTTTAATTGATGGCAAGAGCGTATTTTTATTAGACTCAGGCGCAAATGCAGACTGCAAACCCATAAACCTTTGCCAATTTGCTTTAATGGGTAGCGCTTATGCAGAAGCATTGGGCGTTAAAAATCCAAAAGTTGCTCTTCTTTCAAACGGCACGGAAGACGAAAAGGGCAACATGCTCAACCACACCGTTTTCCCCGTTCTTAAAAACTTAAAGACCATAAACTTTGTTGGAAACATGGAAGCGAGAGAAATTCTTTCAGGCGAATACGACGTTTTAGTAACCGACGGTTTTGCAGGCAACGTAGCCTTAAAGGCAACCGAAGGTGCAATCGGTACTTTATTAAAACTCATTAAAAAAGAAGTTTACTCAACGTTTAGAGGAAAGATGGGCGGTCTACTTCTTAAACCCGCATTTTCCAACATAAAAAATAAAATGGATTATGCAGATAAGGGTGGCGCGCTTTTCCTTGGCGTAAACAAAACTGTTATAAAAGCGCACGGCTCAGCAAAACGCTCGGCAATAACGGGTGCGGTGCTTCAAGCCGTTCTATACGCAGAATCGGGCGTAGCAGAAGCAATCAAGAACAAACTCGCAGGCGAGGAAATTATAATTGAACAATAGTTTAGGTTTTTTTGACGTAGACGGAGTAGAAAGTAAAATAGGCTACGAGTTTAAGGATAAACTTTTGCTTAGAAAAGCCTTTACGCACGCTTCATACGCTCACGAACACAACCAAGAAGACAACGAGCTTTTAGAGTTTTTTGGCGACACCGTTTTACAATTTGTCGTAACTGAGTATCTTTGTAACAACAAAAAGGGAGACGAAGGCGCGCTTACGCAAATGCGTGCGCAAATGGTTGCCAAATATCCGCTCATAGATGCCGTTTATAAACTCGGAATAAGCGACTATATCCTTATGGGTAACGGTCAAAAGAAAACGGCAAGAGACGACGACAAGTTGTTTTCTTCCATATATGAAGCCTTAGTTGCAGCCATTTACATTGACGGTGGAATGGCGAAAGCCAAAAAGTTCATAACTAAAACGGTCATAAAAAACTTTGAGCAAAAAAGCAAATATACCCCTGAAACAGGCGTTAAGGCGGTAGTAAAAAGCAAGTTCCAAGAATACGTTCAAAAGAACGCGTTAGGGGAAATACAATACAAACTAATAAGCAAGATAGGCCCAGACCACTCGGCAGAATTTACGGTTGCGTTAGAACTTAACGGCAAGCGACTTGCTGAGGGCAAAGGCTATTCTAAAAAGAGCGCGGAAGCGCAAGCCGCGTATAACGCGCTAAACAAATTAACCGCTAAAAAAGGACGGTAAAAAACTTTGAATTTTGAAAAAGTAGAACTTTACGGATTTAAATCTTTTGCTGATAAAGCAGAGATAAAATTCGGCAACGGAATAACGGCAATCGTTGGTCCAAACGGTTGCGGTAAAAGTAACGTAGCAGACGCTATCCGCTGGGTATTAGGCGAACAATCGGCTAAAAGTCTTCGTGGTTCAAGCATGTCAGACGTAATATTTTCGGGCACGCAAAACCGTCGCTCGCTTTCGTATTGCGAAGTTTCGTTATTTTTCGACAACACTAATAGAATGTTTGACCTCGACTACAACGAAGTTATTATTACGAGAAAACTTTATCGTAGTGGGGAGAGTGAATACTTTATAAACAAGCAACCTTCAAGGCTTAGAGATATAGTAGAACTCTTACATCAATGCGGTATCGGTAAGGAAGGCTATACCATAATCGGACAAGGTAAAGTAGAAGAAATCATGTCCGCAAAGCCCGAAGACCGTCGTATGATATTTGAAGAAGCAACGGGTATTGCACACTTTAAGACGAGAAAGAACGAGTCTGAAAGGAAGCTGGAAAGAACTCACGAAAACATAAGCCGTTATAACGACATTTTATCCGAGATAGAAAATCAATTAGGACCGTTAGAACGTCAAGCGGAAAAGGCAAAAGAGTTCAACGAACTTACAGAACAACTTAAATACCACGAACTCAACACTTACGTTTGTAAGGTAGAAGGCGTTGGCAAGGCAAAAGAAAAAATCAATTTAAGAATAAAGGGTATCGACGAACAAACTGCACTTCGTCAAGAAGAATACAACAGAGCGCAAGAAGAATACGATAAGATTTTCGCAGACATCGCAAAGCAAGACGAAGCTTTGAGAAAATTAAACGAAGAACTTATGGAAAAGCGCGTGCAAATGGAAAGGTCGTCGGGTGCTAAGCAACTTTACGAACAAAAGATTTCCTACTTGCAAAGCCAAATTCACCGTGCGGAAGAAGAAATTAAGGACAACCTTAAACTTATTGACGAGTGTTCACAATCGTTGCAAGTAAATAGCGAAGAACTCTCTACTTCTAAGCAAAACTTAAAGACTTTAAGCGAAAAAGCAGACGCTTTAAGCAAAAAGCTTTTAAATGTAACCGAAAAGTTAATGCTTGGCGAAGAACTTGCCAACTTAAACCGTAAAAAGATGATAGAATCTATCGAATCGCTCTCTAACATCAACGTTAACAAGGGAACGATGAGCATAGAAAAGTCAAATTTAACGGATAAACTTGCAGAACTTACCGCTAGGTTAGACGAATTATGTGTAAAACGCGACGGTCAGTTTAACGAAAAAGACAAGTGCGATAAGAATATCGACGAACTTGATAGAAGCATATTTGACACCAAAAACCAAATTGCAGAAAAAGAGAACGAAGTTCGCTCGTTAAACGAAGAAATAGCAAAGATAGAAAACTCTATCTATCTTCTCAATTCCTCACTAACCGCACTCGTAACAAAAGAAAACTTCTATAAAGGTTTAAAGGACAACTACGAAGGTTATCATCAGTCTGTTAAAGCATTGATGAACGAGTCAAAGAAAAACCCACGCGTAAAAGCCAAAATCAAGGGCGTGGTTGCAGAACTTATCAAAAACGATAAGAAGTTCGACGTGGCGTTAGAAACGCTCTTAGGCTCAGCCGTTCAAAACGTAGTAACTGAGACGCCTGACGATGCAAGAGATTTAATTCAATACTTAAAAGAAAATAGATTAGGTAGAGTAACCTTCTTGCCTATAACAAGCGTTCGTCCACACTCAAACGGCATAGAAATAACCCGTGCGCTTTCTGAAAAGGGCGCTTTGGGCATTGCAAACGAATTAGTTACTTACGATGCGCAATATGAAAACGTTATAAGCAACTTGCTCGGCAATACCTTAATCGTTGATACTTTGGAAAACGCTACGAATATAGCAAAGAAATTCCGCTTCTCATTCAAAATGGCAACCTTGGAAGGCGACGTTTTCTCTACTCAGGGCGCAATGAGTGGTGGTTCTAAGCGCACCGACACGGTAGGACTACTTTCCGGCGAAAGAAAGATAGAAGACACCGAAAATCAAATAGAGCAAAAGCGCAGGGAAATGACAGCCCTTCAAGAAGAAAAGTCTGCTCTTGACACAAAGAGAGATAAGGGTATTGACGAACTTTCACTCTTAGGCGACTTATATAACGGAAAGCGTCAACAACTCTTGTTAGAACGCGAAAAGCAGGCTAACGCAGAAAAGGCGTTGTCAGAACTCGGCAGAGAAGTTGAATCAACCACCGATTTAATTGAAGAAGTTAAGGAAAAATTAGAAAAGATTTCCGCCGACTACTCAGCAATTCAAACGGGCGGTAAAAAACTTGAAGAAGATAAAGAAAACGCTTCAAAGACGGCAGATAAGCAACAAGCAGAGTTTGACGAACTTAAAAAGCAAAGAGATTCTTTAAGTGAACAAAGCACCCGTATGCAGGTAGAAATTACCGAATTAAAGGGTAAAATATCTTCAATGGAAGCAGACAACGAAAGACTTCTTTCTACCAAAGAACAAGCGCAAAGCGACGTTCAAAGGCTTAAAAAGTCTAACGAAGGCGCTCTCGGTATTATAGAAGGCATTAAACTTGACCAAGAGAAGATTGCTTTAACCAAAGAAGAACAAGACCAAATCAACGCTATAAGAAGCAATATTGAAAGCGTTGAAAGTAATAAGCAAGGTTTAAGAGAAAAACTTAACGCCAACGACCAAAAGAAAGAAAACTTAAACGTAGAACTTTCCGAACTATCCGAGAAGAAACACTCGGAAGAAATCGCGCTTGCAAAAATCGACTCTGACTTAGAGTATATGGGACAGAGTATTTTTGAAGACTACCAAGAAACTTACGAAACAGCGGTAGCAAAGCGAGAAGAAGGCTACGACGCTCAAAAGGGCGAAACGGAAATTATCCGCATAAGAAAGAGAAGAACGTCGCTCGGCGCAATCAACGCTGCCGCAATAGACGACTGTAAAGCTCTTAAAGAACGTTATGACGAGATGATAACCCAAAAGCAAGATTTAGAGAAAGCAGAGAGCGACTTAAAGGAAGCAATCTCTAAAATCAAGGGCGAAATGCTCACTCAGTTTGACGAAGGCTTTAACAAGATTAAAACCAATTTCCAACGTATCTTTAAGGAACTCTTCGGCGGCGGAAACGCAATGCTCGAAATAGACTATACGGGCGTAGAAGACAGGTTAGAAGCGGGCGTAGAAATCATAGCGCAACCCCCAGGAAAGAAACTTCAAAAACTTTCACTTTTATCAGGTGGCGAAAAGGCGCTTACTGCAATAGCAATATTATTCTCAATATTAAAACTTCGCCCAATGCCTTTCTGCGTGCTTGACGAAATTGAAGCAGCGCTTGACGAAGCCAACGTAGACAGGTTTGCAAGATACTTGCAAAAGTTTAGCGAAGAAACGCAATTTATCGTTATAACCCACAGAAAGCCAACAATGGAAATGGCTGACGCACTCTTTGGCGTAACCATGCAAGAAAAGGGTGTTTCTAAGATGGTATCGGTAAAACTTTCAGACGTTGCAGAGTTTAACAATGACGAAAGTTTGGCGTAATTAGTTGGAAAACTAAAAAGGACGTTATGGGATTATTCAGTAAAATAAAGGCAGTTCTTTCTAAGACGAGGGACGGAATATCAAAAAAACTCACCGAGCTTTTTGCAAAAAACAAGCTCGGCGAGGAATTTTATGAAGAGCTTGAAGATATTTTAATATCTTCAGACGTATCCGTGCAAACGACTATGGAAATAGTTGACGAGATAAGAGACGTTGCTATTAAAGAAAAATGCAAGGATAAAGAATACGTTATAAACTTATTAAAGAAAGAACTTTTAGAAACTCTCGACTACGCGGATAAAATAGAGTTTAAGTTCCCTACCGTTATAATGGTAGTAGGTGTAAACGGTGTAGGAAAGACTACGAGTATAGGAAAACTTGCCAACCTTTTTGTAAAGCAAGGCAAGAGCGTAACCATTGCCGCGGCAGACACATTCCGTGCGGCCGCAGCCGACCAACTTTCGGTGTGGGCGGATAGGGCAAAAGTGCGTATAGTAAAGCATAGCGAAGGTGCAGACGCTTCTGCGGTAGTATACGATGCGTTGTCTTCGGTTAAAGCCAAGAATGCCGACGTTTTGATTATAGACACGGCAGGAAGATTACACGTAAAAGCCAACCTTATGGAAGAACTTAAAAAGATGGATAGGGTGGTTAAGCGCGAATATCCCGAAGCCAACTTTTATAAATTGATTGTTCTGGACGCAACTACGGGACAGAACGCTAATAATCAAGTAGAAGTATTTAACGAGGCTGTTGGGCTTGACGGTATAATTTTAACCAAACTTGACGGCACGGCAAAGGGTGGATTTATAATCTCCCTTTCATACGAGCAAGAAATCCCCGTATGCTTTGTCGGAACAGGCGAAAAAATCGACGATATAGAAGAATTTTCGTCAGAAGATTTTATAACTGCACTCTTCTAAAAACACGAAAAATAAAAACACGGATTATATCCGTGTTTTTTTATTGTCAAAAAAACAGTTAGTTTCACTTTGATGTTAAAGCAAGTATGCTATATTTGAATATGTACAAATCAGTAATAAAAAGGTATAATAACTATAAATGAATTATTAAGGAGATTGTTATGAAAAACAAACTGCTAATTTTGTTGACGGCACTAACTATGATTTGCTTTTCAATTGGTGTGTTCACTGCTTGTAACGAGCCAGAAAGCGCTCATGTTCACGAATACACGCAAATTTTTGTTAGCGATGCAACTCATCACTGGAAACAATGTTCTTGTGGTGATAAGATAGACGTTGAAGAACATAAAGGTGGAACTGCAACGTGTACTAGCAAAGGGATATGTGAAATTTGTGAAAGAGCTTACGGCACTGTTAAACAACACGAATACGATACTCCCGTGGTTTTAGAAAACACCCACTATTACGAATGTGTATGTGGGGATAAAACGCAAGAACAACCACACGAATATATCGACGGCGTTTGCGAATGTGGAAAGGTTAAAC
>JAFVWA010000045.1 GCA_017501885.1 Clostridia bacterium
GCAATGAATATGGATCCAAACAATGCAAAGTATTCAACCGCTTATACAAAGTTGAAAAATAAGATGGACTATAATGAAAGGGCATTCCGTTCGGGTAACGCCTACGGTGCAGATGGCAACCCAGAAACTCAAAGGCAAATGGGTGGCTCAAACGATTGTTTTACTTTCTGCGCTACTTGGTGTTGTATGGATATGCTTTGTAGCATGTGTTGTAGGTAATGAAAAGTAAAGTTTTAGCATTATCAGCGATATCTGCAGGTTTTGTTGCAATATTTTTGATATTAGGGTCATACGTATCTTTTGTTGATATTTTTTGCACGGTCGTATCGTCTGTGTTTGTTTTGATGCCCTTATATTTGAAATCATATAAAGGAAGTTTTCTTAGCTATTTAGTAGGCGGGGCAATTAGTTTGCTTATCTGCTTGCCAACTTTTTTGTTTTCCTTTGTAATAGTGGCATACTTTGTTTTTTTTGGGATATATCCCATTATAAAAATGCTTGCGACAGAAAAAGGATTTAATAAAAAAATCTTTTTTGTGATAGGTTTAATTTGGTGTATAGCGACAATTTATGGTGTTTACTTTTATTACACAGGTGTAATGGGATTAAATTTTAATGATTTACCAAAATTTATCGCAGATTATATATTAATTTTCTTGGCGCCAATTGGTGCAGTTTTCTTTATAATATACGACAGATTTATATTTGTTTGTAAAATGTTTCTTGATAAATATTTATCAAGGGTAATAAAATAGAAATGTTAAATAAAAATCAAGAAAAAATCGGTATAGTTACCGCATTAAGCGCCGAAGGCGATGGGATTGTAAAGGACGAAGATAAGGTTGTCTTTGTCCCTTTTTCAATTGTTGGCGAAAAGATTAAGTATAGAATTCTAAAGGTTACGTCAAAATGTGCTTATGGTAAACTTTTAGAAGTAATTATCCCGTCATCTGAAAGAGCGGTTCCAGAGTGTAAATATTTTAGTAAATGTGGCGGTTGTCAACTTCAACATATCACATATCAAAAACAACTTGAAATAAAAAGGGAATCTATAAAAAATGCTTTTAGCAAAATTGCATTTTTGGAAGTTAAACCTGAAAACGTGATTATTGGAGAAAACAAATTCAGATATAGGAATAAAATATCATTGCCTATTTCTCAGCAAGGCGATAAGTTAAATATTGGATTTTATGCTGAAAACTCTCATAGGGTTATTGATATTGACGACTGTTTGATTAATCCTGAATGGACAAGCGTTTTAATTAAATGCACAAGGGAATATATGCAAAAATACTCATTAAAAGGTTATGATGAGTTTACCAATAAAGGAGACGTTAGAGAGATTACAGCAAGGGAAGTTTCAGGTAATCTAATTATCACATTAGTTTCTCTTTCCAAAATGGTTAAGGGCATAAATGACTTTGTAGATATACTTAAACAAAAATTAAATAAAGAGTTTACTTTATTCTTAAATTACAATCCTAAAAATACAAATAAGATTTACGGCGAGGAATTTTTCTTAATATATGGCAAAGCGGAGCAGTATGGAGAAATGCTTGGAATTAAATTTCCCATGGGTGCGCAAAGTTTTATGCAAGTTAATTTTTCTGTATGTGAGAAGCTTTATTCAAAAGTAAACGAACTCGTGGGGAATAGTGAAAACAACGTTGTCATAGATGGATATAGTGGAGCAGGATTAATGACCGCACTTCTTGCTAAGACTGCAAAAAAAGTTTATGGTATAGAAATTATTCCACAAGCAGTTGAGCATGCAAACGCATTGGCTAAAGAAAACGGACTTTCTGAAAAAATCATTAATTATGTAGGGAAATGCGAGTCGATTATGCCTGACATAATAACCAAAGAGAAACAGAAAAAGTCTGAAATCACCTTAGTTTTGGATCCTCCACGGAAAGGTTGTGAATTATCACTTATTGATGCAATAATTGAAAGTGACATAGATAAAATAGTATACGTTTCGTGTAAGCCAACAACCTTAGCAAGAGATATTGGTTTGTTGGTTGGGACTCTTGATAGAGTAGACGGACAAGTTAAAAAGAGTGAAAATCCAACCTGTCGGTATGAGATCGAAAGCGTAACACCTTTTGAAATGTTTCCTGAAACCAAACATATCGAGACGGTGGTTTGCTTAAAAAAATTGTGTAATGATTTATATATAAGGAGATGACATGAAAGTTTTATCAATAGGAAATAGTTTTTCACAAGATGCGCATAGGTATCTTCATGAACTTGCTAAACATAACGGAGAACAGCTGAAAAGTGTTAACTTGTATATTGGTGGTTGTTCATTAAGAACACACTACATTAACATGTTAGAAGATAAGCCTTCTTATGTTTTTGAATTTAATGGGCAAAATACAGGTTTATTGGTTTCTATAAAACAAGCTCTTATTAGTGACGAGTGGGATGTTGTAACCTTACAACAAGCAAGTATTCATAGTGTTAAATATGATTCTTTTTCGCCTTATATTGAAGCGCTTGCAGATTACGTTAGAAAGTATTGTCCTCACGCAAAAATTCTTATTCATCAAACTTGGGCATATGAAGATGGTAGCGAAAGACTTGCTAATTTTCAAGAATTTGAAAATGCTAAGCAAATGCTCTCTGTAATTGTAGAAAATTACGAAAAGGCTTGTAAACTTATAAACGCAGACGGAATTATTCCATGCGGAGAAGCCATGATGAAGGCTCTTGATTTAGGAATAGAAAAAATACATAGGGATACTTTACATGCTTCATTAGGTGCAGGAAGATATTTGCTTGCATTATGCTTTTATAAAAAATTGCTTGGTAAAGATATTACAGTCGATACGTTTGATATGTTTGATGAACCGCTAAGTGAGACAGAAAGAAAAGTAGTTATAAATGCTGTGAACGCTGTGTTTGCTGATGCAAAAAAAGATAAATTTACTTGGAAGAATTTAGGCAATCTATTAAAAACTTCAAAAAGTTAATTAAAAAACCCACAATTCGTGGGTTTTTGATTTTTTATAACATAATTCTTCTTTTTTGAAAATAAAGATAAGTAAACCCCGTTAAAGGAAATGATATGTTTGTTATAAAGAAGAAAAATATAATAATAGCAGTTATGCTTATTACCGTTTTAACTGCCATAGTTTGTTTTGGTGCAATTGTAAAGAATTCTTCTAAAAGCGTTAATGCAAGTAATTATAAAATCGTAATTGACGCAGGACACGGCGGTGTTGATGGCGGTGTTTCTGGTGTGTCAACAGGCGTTAAAGAAAGCGAATTGAATCTAATTATAGCAAAGAAACTATCAAAGTTACTTTCTGATTCAGGATTTTCAACAGCATTGACACGAAAAACGGATGCAGGATTATATGGATTAGCAAATGGAAATCTAAAAAGAAAAGACATGCAAAAACGTAAGGAAATTATTGAAGAAGAAAGACCAAACATAGTAATCAGTATTCACATGAATAAATTTAGCCTTTCAAGTCGTCGTGGGGCACAAGTCTTTTATAAAGAAGGCTCAGAAAGTGGTAAATTACTTGCTAAAAGCATACAGAACTGTTTTAATGAAATGGAAGAAGCACCAAGGCAAAGTTCACCGCTAAAAGGTGATTATTATATTCTTAACTGTTCTGATTATCCATCGGTAATAGCTGAATGTGGATTTTTATCTAATATTGATGATGAAAAACTGCTTATAACAGATGAATATCAAGATAAGATAGTTTACGCAATTTTTAAGGGGATAGTTGAATTTTTTTCACAGTCGAGTATGAATTTTATTCACTAATACACTTGCCTGCTTTTTAATAGAAGCAGGTTTTTTATTTTATAACATATTTGGGGTTAAATCTATTGAATTTATTTTAAATTTAAGGTATAATAATAAAAAAATGGAGTAATGTTTGTGTTTAATTTAGGCGAAAAAATGGATAGCGCTCGCGCAAAGAATTTAAATCCGATAGTTCTTGCATTTATTGGGGACGCCGTTTATTCGCTTTTTATTAGAGAAAAGCTTGCTTTTGTGTCTGATAAAAAGGTTGGAGAATTAAATAAATTGGCAACACAGTCAGTTAGGGCAACATCTCAAGCAGAATTTTTGCAAGATATTATGCCGTTGCTTACCGAAGATGAAATCTCCATTTATAAGCGCGCAAGAAACGCTAAGAAAACCACAAAGGCGAAGAGTGCGTCTGTTGCGGAATATAATACATCTACAGGCTTTGAAGCGCTTGTTGGGTATTTATACGTTACGGGTGATATAGATAGATTAAATTTTTTATTAAATAAGGGTGACACGAATGAAGGTTGAAGGTAGAAATTCAGTTTTTGAATTATTAAAAACAGATAAAGAAATAGATAAGATTTTAGTTCAAAGAGATTTGAAAGACGATGCTAGTAAACGCTTAATAAACGTTATTCGTTCTCAAAAAGTAAAAATTCAAATGGTTGATAAATACGTAATCGAAAAGGAAAGCGAATCAAAAAGAAGTCAAGGCTTCATCGCTTACGTTTCCGATTATAAGTACTTTGACTTGGAAGACATCTTAGACGACGTTAAAGAAAAAGACGGATTTGTTGTGGTTCTTAATGAGATTTTAGATCCACATAATCTTGGTAGTATTATAAGAGTTTGTGAATGTGCAGGGGTAGACGGTTTAATCATAGGTAAGGATAGAAGCGCTTCAGTTAGTGATACCGTTATGAGAATTTCAGCAGGTGCTCTTAATCACGTAAAGGTGGCAAGGGTTGTAAATATTAATCATGCGATTGATACTTTAAAAGACGAAGGTTTTTGGGTATATGGCGCTGAAGTAGGTGGACAAAGACTGTATGATGCTAATCTTACGGGTAAAATTTGCTTGGTAATTGGTGGAGAAGACAGCGGAGTTAAAAGACTTACCAAAGAAAAGTGCGACGGTATTATTTCAATTCCTATGTTTGGTAAAGTTAATTCCTTAAATGCTTCGGTTGCATGTGGCGTTGCAGTATACGAAGTAGTGAGACAAAGAATACAAAAGGGAAACTAATTAATGTCAGATTATACGGGTTTTACAGACGAAGAATTATGCAACCTTGCAAAAGAGCATAATTCTGAAGCTATGGAAACGCTTATTAACAGATATCGTCAACTCGTTTTGTCTTTTGCGCACCACTATTATTTAACAGGTGGTGACATCGAAGATATTATTCAAGTCGGTCAAATAGGTGTTTTTAATGCTATAACTACATATAACGGAATGGTTGAGTTTAAGTATTACGTTTTTAAGTGTGTTAGAAATGCGGTTTTTAGCGCAGTTAAAAAATCTAATGCAAATAAGCACTCACCGCTTAATAATTCTTTGTCTTTATCAGGATTTCAAGATAAAGACGAAGAAAAGAACCCTTTGTTTGCCGATTTGAAATTTGATCCTATTGAAAGAATTGTTAATGCTGAATCAGAAGAAGAATTAAAAGAAAAGATAAAAAATTCTCTAAGTAAATACGAAAACGAAATTTTGGCATTCTATTTACAAGGTTATTCTTACGTTGAAATAAGCAAAAAGCTTAATAAAACACCCAAGTCAATTGATAACGCCTTACAAAGAATAAAGAAAAAAGTATCTTTAAAAATAAATAACGTGGAGTAAAAATGGAATATTTAGCGTTATATAGGAAATATAGACCAAGTGGCTTTGATGGAGTCGTTGGACAAGAACATATAATTAGCACCTTAGCAAATCAAATTATGAATGAAAGGCTTGGGCATGCTTATTTATTTACAGGAACGAGGGGAACAGGTAAAACGTCCGTTGCGAAAATCTTTGCGAAAGCAATTAACTGTGAAAATCCTGTTGACGGTTCTCCATGTGGTAAATGTCCAAGTTGTGTTGCTTTGTCTGATCCATCAAACGTTGACGTAATTGAAATTGACGCTGCATCAAACAACGGTGTAGGTGAAATAAGGGAGTTAAAGGAAAACGTTCAGTTTGCGCCTACTTCTTGTAAGTATAAGGTTTATATCGTAGATGAAGTTCACATGCTTTCTGGCGCTGCATTTAACGCCTTATTAAAGACGTTAGAAGAGCCACCTAAACACGCTGTATTTATTCTTGCAACTACCGAAGTTCATAAGATACCTGCAACAATTCTTTCGAGATGTATGCGTTTTGATTTTAGGCTTGTAGATACTGAAAGAATTGCAAGTTTGATTAGTGAAATTTATACAAAAGAAAACAAGAAGTTTGAAAAAGAAGCCGTTTATGCTATCGCAAAGGCGGGAGAAGGTAGTGTTAGAGACGCGTTGTCCATCGCTGATATGGCAATGAGTATCAATAACGGCACCTTAACTTATGAAGACGTTTTGACGGCTCTTGGATCAACAAACTTAGACTTGATTGATAAACTAATTTTTAACGTTTTAACGGGAAATACAGGCGAAGTTTTAATGTCTATTGAAGAACTCACTTCGCTTGGAAAAGGAATTGGCGTTCTTGTAAAGGATTTGAGTTCTGAAATAAGAGATTTAATCGTTATAAAAACGTGTAAAGATGCTAATAAAATTCTTGGACTTCCTGATTCGAGATTTGCCGAATTAAGGGCTATATCAAATAATGCTAACGCTGATAGATTGTTGAGAATTTTAGAGTTGTTTTCCGAACTTGGCAACAGTCTAAGATATTCAAATAATCCAAGAGTGCTTTTTGAAACGGCAATCTTAAAAGCGTCTCGTCCTGATTCGGATAATGATTTAACGGCGCTTTTGTCAAGAATAACATCGTTAGAAGAAAAGATTGATAGCGGGAATATTATTTTAAATTCTTGCGTAAAAGAAAAGCAAATTCTAGAAACTGAAAAAAAAGATGTTTGTGAAAAGCTTAACATAGGTCAATTAAGTGCACAAGAACTAAAGGGAAAACTCTTGGTCGGATTAAGGGCAATTGGTTCTGAAATGCTTTGGAACGTTGCACAAAAAGTTAACGTTTCGGCTACTGAAAAGGTGCTTACTATTAAGCCCTTAAAAGATAGCGATTTTGACGTTTTAGATATGCCGGAGAGCAAACAAAAGATTAAGCAAGCGCTTTCTGATTTTAATGATTTTGATTTGATTATTGAACAATCAAAAGACAACATAGAATTAAAAGAAATAGATGATGCGACTGAGAAAATAAAGCAAATTTTCGGTGATGACATCGTGATTATAAAAGATTAAAGGAGATTAAATATGGCAGGTTACAGAGGCGGTTTTGGTGGTTTCGGTGGTGGAAATCAAATGCAAAACCTTATGAAACAAGCACAAAAAATGCAAGAGGAAATGATGAAGGCTCAACAAGAGTTGGAAACTTTAGAAGTTGAAGGTACGGCAGGTGGTGGGCTTGTTAAAGTTACTATGACTGCAAAAAAGGTTGTTACTGCAATTGAAATTAATCCGGATGCTGTTGACGTTGAAGATATGACCATGCTTGAAGACCTTATTGTTGCTGCGTTAAATGATGGTTATTCTAAAGCGGACAAGGTATACAATGAAAAAATGGGCCCAATGGGTAATTTAGGATTATAGTATGAAGGTTTACATAGAACCTATTGGAAAGCTTATAAATGAGTTTTCTAAATTGCCAGGCGTAGGGGCAAAAACGGCTCAACGTTTCGCATATAAAATAATAAACATGTCTGAAAATGAAGCAAAAAGTTTTGCCGAAGCCATATTAAACGTCAAAAAGAACGTTCATTATTGTTCTATATGTGGAAATTATTCCGAAGGAGATATTTGCGAAGTTTGTCAAAAAAGAACTTCGGAAGTTATTTGTGTTGTTAAAGAACCAAAGGATGTAATTGCCATAGAAAAGTTAAATGAGTTTAATGGAACGTATCACGTTTTACACGGAACTATTTCACCTCTTGATGGAATCGGACCTAATGATATAAACATCAAAGGTCTTTTGTCAAGAATATCTAAAGGTGGGGTGACTGAAGTTATTATGGCGACTAATCCCGACGTTGAAGGCGAAGCTACGGCGCTTTATATTTCAAACTTGCTAAAACCTTTAGGTATTAAGGTAACAAGACTTGCTCATGGAATACCTATCGGAACAGACTTGGAATACGCTGATGAAGTAAGCTTAGCGAGAGCATTTATTGACAGGAAGACTTTATAATAATGAAAGTATCAGTATTAGGTTGTGGAAGATGGGGCACGTTTATTGCTTGGTATCTTTCAAATCATAAGCATAACGTTGTTCAATGGGGAAGAGAAGACAGTAAGTCATTCATTGGACTTAAAGAAAACAGAGCAAATGAATACGTGACTTTAGGTGATAATATTACTTTAAGTAGCGACCTTGAAAAAACAGTTAAGCATGCGGAATGTATTATAATATCTATAAGTTCACAAAGTTTAAGAGAGCTTGCTTGTAAACTTGTCAAGTATGACCTTTCAAACAAATATATAATTCTTTGCATGAAAGGCATAGAAGTTGAAACGGGTAAAAGATTATCTGAAGTTGCGGTTGACTGTGGAATCGATCAAGATAAAATAGGTGTTTGGGTAGGTCCTGGACATATACAAGCATTTGCGAATGGTTTTCCAAATTGTATGGTTATTGATTCAACCAACAAAGATTTGATAAAATATATCGCTGACTCCTTTCGTAGTGAACTTATTAGGTTTTATTATGGAGATGACCTAATTGGTAGTGAGATAGGAGCCGCTGCTAAGAACGTTATGGGAATAGCAGCAGGAATGCTTGATGGTGGTGGTTATACTACGCTAAAAGGCCCGTTAATGGCTCGTGGAGCGAGAGAAGTAGCAAGGCTTATTAAAGCCATGGGTGGTAATGAATTGTCGGCTTATGGGCTTTGTCATCTTGGTGACTATGAAACAACGTTATTTTCCGAGTATTCTAATAATAGAAGATTTGGTGAAAACTTTGTTAAAAAGATTGCTTTTACTAAACTTGCAGAAGGTGTTTCAACGGCAAAGGCGATGAAGTCTTTGGGCGAGAAATATAAGGTGGATTTACCCATTACAAATGCGGTTTATTCTATTCTTTACGAAAATGCTGAACCAATGCAAGTATTTAATAATCTATTTTCCAGAAGTGCAAGAACTGAATTTTAATAAAAAACACTTTATCAATTTGATAAAGTGTTTTTTAATTTATTCATTATCATATAGGTTTGCTATTTCTTTTGCCTTTTCCTTGATTTTGTCCTTTAACTCCTTAGGAGAGATAACTTTTAGACCGCTTCCGTAACTAATAATTTTAGACACTAATCCGTCGTCAAAAGGCAAACTTGCATGTGCGACAAATTTATCGTTTAATTTAGTAACGTTTTCAACTCCCAACCATTCTTCAACGTCAGAAATAACAGATTTGTCTATTTCAAATTCAACGTTTGTAGCCGTTACGCTATTATCCCAAAAATTAAGGGGGAGGTCTTCTTGTGAAATTTCTTTTCTTGTAAACTTTTCGTTTAAAATATTTGCATGCTCGATTCTTCCGGTTTTGAAAAATCTAAAATCATTTCTTAAATTACAAAAAGCATAAACATACCAAAGACCTTGTTTAAACATAATTAAATAAGGCTCTATTATTCTTTCTGTAATTTCACCGTTTCTATCGTGATACTTTATTTCAAGTTTTTTGCATTCTTCAATAGATTTTTGCAAAACGGAAAGTTTATTTTTGTATCCGTTTGTATCACCCCAAGGGCCCGCATCAATGATTAAATTACCACTTTTCATGTCAAATCCACTAAAATAATCGTATTTAATAGTGGATTTCATTTTATTTATTGCTGAGGATAAAACTTTGTTTGGAACGCTCTGTTCAATTGCAGAAAGTGTGTTTATGGTTGTTTCAAATTCACTTTTTGTCATAAAGGTTGTAGAAAACCTATATGTATCAACTATGCTAATTCCACCATTATAACCTCTTGTTGTATACAATGGAACACCTGCGAGTTCTAAACAAGTTAGGTATCTGTAAATGCTTCTAACGCTTACTTGGTATTTTTCTGCAAGATAAGTTGCTTTTACAAATCTTTTAGACAAAAGATCAAATAATATTCCCATCATAATTTCAAATTTCATAGATATACTTGCTCCTTTCTACATATTTTAAAATAAATAAATTGCATTGTCAATCATTTTTAATAAGTTTGACAAATATGACAACCGTATGGCAAATAAATGTGTAAAAATTGAGTTGTAAAAAGGAGAATAAAGTATGTTTGAAAAGATATTTAATTTTTTTATTATTAAAAAACAAGAAAAAAATGATTGTATAACAATAATAAGTAAAAACCGTGAAATTAAGAGATTGCATCTAATAAACGAGCAAAGAGAAGAACAAACTAACAAATCGTTTTTTAGTAAGTATTTTAATGGAATACCAAGTTTTTTCAATATAAACGATTATAATGAAAAAAATCTCACTTTGCGTAAAGTGAGATAATTTCAGATATTTTTTTGCAAGAGTTTTGTATTGGAAATTTTCTTAGATTATTAATATAGATATCTTTGTTGGCATATGTTTCATTTACCTTGTTTATAATAGATTGCTTAGATATTTGTTCTTGTAGTAATATATTTACTAAACCTTTATTGTAAAAGTAATTAGCGTTTAATATTTGGTCTCCTCTCGACGCGCCTTTTGGTAATGGAATTAGTAATGTTGGTTTCTTTAATGCCAACAATTCAAAAATAGTATTTGAACCTGCTCTTGAAACACAAACGGAGCAAGCTGAAAGTGCCTTTTCCATTTCTCCCAAATATTCAATTTGTTTGTAGCCTTTGTAATTAGTTTTACAAAGGTTATTTTTTCCACAAAGATGTAAAACGTCGTATTTTTTAAGCAACTCGGGTAGAGCAATTCTTATGCAGGAGTTTATATATTTTGCTCCTTGACTGCCGCCTGTGATTAGTAAAATTGGTTTTTTTCCATCAAAACCAAAAAATTTTGCACATTCTAATTTGTTAATGTTGAATAATTCATTTTTTAATGGTGGACCTACGTATGCGCCATTCTTCACTTTGCATGCTGTCTCAGGGAAACTTGTTAAAAGTTTTTTACTAAGCTTTGCATTGATTTTATTGGCTAAACCGATGCTTAAATCACTTTCATGTGAAACAACAGGAATATTAAGTTGTTTGCAGGCGATAACTACGGGAACGGAAACAAAACCACCTTTTGAAAAAACGATAGAAGGATTAACTTGTTTTAATATTCCTTTTGCTTGATTGATGCCTCTAAATAACTTAAAGGGTATTGAAATATTTTTTAAAATTTTTCCTCTTTCTAATTTTACTGTGTCAATTGAGTGATATTCAATTTTTTGTTTTGCAATAATATCTTTTTCTATTCCGTTTTTGCTTCCTATATATATAATGTTATTGAAATCCTTTAAGTAAGGCAATAAAGCAACGTTTGGTATGCAGTGACCTGCCGTTCCACCGCCTGTTAAAACAATTGTTTTCATACGCTATAATATGTGGAAGTTCATTTTTTTGTATACAAAAAGAGCAAGCATTTGACTTGCTCTTTTTATTCTTTATTTATGATTAGTTATCTGAAGGTTTTTCCTCGTCATCTGAACTTGGAGTCTCATCCTTTTCTTCTTCAGCAAAATCTTCTATAACTTCACCGTAAACGTATTCATCAAGATTTTGTTCTTCAGCAGGAGTTTGTTCTTCTTGATTTTCTTCAACTGAATCTTCTTGAATTTCAGAATCGAGAGATGCTTTGTAATCCAACATGTCATCAATTTCTTCTTCTTTCTTTTTATTTAATTCACGTTGAGATCTAATTCTGCTTGTAACTTTGTAGTGTGATTTAGCATCGTTTTTGTTTGCCTTACGTCTACGTAAATGCATTTTAACAAAGAGAGCAATTATTGCAAGAACAAGAACAACGCCTAACAAGATAGACGAGAAGCTTAACCAGAACGTTGCAGGATCGCTCTTAGCGGTGCAGTCACCACCTTCGTTTTCTTCCGTTTTTATTTGGTCATATGGATCAACTTCAACAGGATCAATGGTGTTATAAACAGCATAGAGAAGAGTAGAAGTTTTTGCCCAAATATAATTTTCGTAGTATTTAACTTGTTCGTATTCATCACTATTTTTGTATTCGTCGTTAAACTGAATTTCAGTTTCGGTTAAAGGACGTTTATAAGCGATTAATTGATCAGATGCACTAAGTTGACTATTAACAACGTTAAATAATGGGTGAGATTGTGAATCAAATGCACCTTCCCAAGTAGAACTTTCTTTGAATGCGTCAGAAGTTTTTGTTGTAACTTCATCAAAGAAAACGTAGCCTGTTGACTTTGCTTGTCCGTCTCTGCTACCGTTCCACATCTCAAGTCTAACACTCTTTGAAGTTGCGCCCGTGGCAATATAGAAATTAATGGTAACCCATTCGTCATCGCCCATCGTGTTCTTGTCAACTTTAAGCATTACTGGGGTAGTGCCATTAACTGTGCCTTGTGTTTTTTCAGCGACAGAAGCGTTAGGAGTAAAGTCGTTAAACGTTAAAACTTTCTTTTCAACTTTAGAAACGTCAACGAGATAAATATAAGCAACAGCGTCGCCAACAACTCTAACTTTAACAGAGAAGCTTGCTGCTGCCGAACTATTGATTTCAATTTTTTCACCAATATAACCGTAACTGTCAGCACTATTGTTGTAAATCATTAATGGTTGAACATCGTCGTTGAAAGAACCAACAGCAGTCGATAAGTTTGGAAGAAGTGCAGCATCGTAGTTGCTGAGATATTTAGTATTAATTAAGCCTGCGGTTGTTTTGTTGTTAAGATCAATAACGTTTGAACCGTTGATATAAGAGTGGTCAAAAGAAACGCCGTCGTAATCTTTAACGTTTGCAGGAGCATTTATAATAGTTCCGAAATCACTTGGTCTTGTGCTTAATGAATAGGTAGTTGTATCTTCGGGCTCCTCAACGTAGTCTTGTGAATAGCCTGCATATAAGTTAACCGTAGCGGTGGCTGTGCCTGAAACGAAAGAGTATATGGTATTTTCTTCATCGTCACTTGGTTGAGTATCTTTAACGATAACCATGTCGGAAATAGTAACAACACCATTTGCAAGTTCGCTTGCAGTTTCTACACTTGTTAAGTCGTTAGGTCCAATATTAATAACTAAGAAGAACTTTCTGTCAACGTCTTCAAAGTTGTTTTTAATTAAAAGATTGCAAACGATTGATTCTTCGGTTGGATCTTCTATTTTGTAAATGGCAGCGCGTTTAACTTTGGTGCTATCTAACACGTCGTAAACGTCGAAAGTAATTTCAGTAGAACCATTTAATTTGAGTTGGTTGTCAATTTTGAATGAAACAAGTGCAAATGAATCACGATTAAGTTCGATTTCTTCAGTTTTAATAGAAGCACTTGCTTGTGATAAAGTAAATTTGCCATGTCCGTCATGTTCAATTTTACTTACTGTATCGCCTGCAATATCTTTACTTGTAAATTTACCGTCTTTACCTGAAATATTAGATTCAGTAAAGAAACCGTTAGTTCCTAGTCCAGAGAAGTTAGTAATTGGGGTAGCACCATTTAAACCGTTTATAGTCATATCGTAACTGTAAACTGTCTGTGGATCGGTGTTTGCTTGTTGAATGGTATAAACGTTATTAAGGTAGTCTTCTTCTTTCCCTAATTCCATAGAAGTTTTGATGGCGTTGGTGGGGATGCTATCAACTTCTTCATAAGCAATATCGTCAAAGAACACGGTTCCTTGGGTGTAATACTTTGTAGCGGTGTTTTTGCCTGAGCCATAACCAAGGCCTAAAACGATTTTTAATTCAGAATTGTAGTTTGAATCAGCTTGAACATAAATTTCATATTGTGTCCATACTTTATCACTAACAATAGAATTTAGTTTAAAGTCGCCTTGTGAGATGCCGTTGATGCTGTTTGTAATTGTTATATTTGCACCACGGTCAGCAGGATCGCCGTGTCCTGTGATATTAAGTGTGTAAACCCAAACACTAATTTTTGCAATCTTGCCTTTTTCAAGTTTGATGGAAGATGATGAAGTTAATGATTGAGCGGTGCCTTTGCCAATATATTTGGCGTTAGAAGGATAGTTGTTTAACATATAAACTTTTCCGTCAACAGCGCCAGGTCTCGCACCAGGGTTAGCAAAGTAGTCGTTGAAGTTTTCTTTAATTTGTGAAGTTTTAGAATCACTACCAAATTCTTGATAGCTTAAGCATTCTAAAAGATCGGTATCTTCTTTTAATTTTGCAGATAAAGTTTCCCAACCGTTGCCTTCGCCTGTAGAAACGTCGATAACACCTGAATCAACGTATGAACTGATAGCTGAATCGTTATAAGACTTAGACCAGCCAGAAGGTGAAGCGATAGGATATGCTTTAAATTCTTTAGAAGCAGTTCCTTTTGTAAAATCGGCATTAGCAATTACGCCGTCTTCCCCGTCAGTATACGTGTAAGAAGGTGCTTTTGTTTCTTCATCAGTTTCGTCTGCGCCACAGCCAGTTAAAAAGAAAGCGGACATGCAAAAGATAAAGATGAATGCAAGTATTGTTGTGATGCCAAATTTGAGTTTTTTCAGTAAATTATGATTAGCCATAAACCCACCTAAATATTTTATAAATAATATATAAATATAAATTTTTTACATATTGAAAACATTATATAATATTTTCAAACAAAAATCAACCCAATAAAAAGAAAATTATTGCGCTTTTTCAAATTAAATATTAATTTTTTCTAAAATACCCAAAATAACAGTATGTTAAAAGGTTTATTTGGGGAAATAAGACATTTTATTTTTAAGAATAAAAATATATTTGCAATAATTGGCGGAGCAGTAGCAGGTTTTGTGAACGGTTTGTTTGGTGGTGGAGGCGGAATGATAATAGTTCCCTTGCTTTTATTTGTTCTTGGTTACACTGCAAAAAGCGCACACGCAACGGCCATTTTAATTATTTTGCCGTTATCACTATTAAGTGGTTTATTTTATGCTTTTTTTGGAACGCTTAATTGGAATATAGGTTTACCTGTTTCAATAGGTGTAACAGTTGGCGGAATAGTAGGGGCTTTTTTACTGTCTAAATTATCGTCTAAATGGATTATTCTCATTTTTTCAATTGTTATGATAATAGCAGGTGGAAAAATGATTTTGTTTTAGGGGTTTACTATGGAATTTGTTTGGTATATAATAGCTGGGTTGTTGGGAGGAGTATTAGGTGGAATGGGAATGGGTGGTGGAACTATTTTAATTCCATTATTGTCGATTTTTTATTCTGTAGGGCAACATAGTGCGCAAGCGGCAAATTTAATAAGTTTTATACCTATGGCTGTTGTTGCTCTAATAATACATTTTAAGAACAAACTCATAAAGTTCAAAGACTTATTGAAGATAATAATTCCCGGACTAATTTCTTGCGTGGTAGGTTGTTATTTGGCAAGGGCAATAAGCGGGGAATTGTTAAAGAAGTTTTTTGGCGGTTTTTTAATTATATTATCGGTAATACAAATCGTCATGGGATTTAAGCAAAAAGATGATGAATAAAAATCAAAAAACATCTTAGAATTTAGAAGAAAATTTTTGTTTTTGGTTGGTTTTGCCAAGTGTTTTATGATTATTCAAATAAACTGAATAAACAAAAAATTTTATAAAAAAATCAATAAATTTTAAAAAATGGTCTATACAAACACAAAATCTTGTGTTATAATTACTCAAAAGTGGGCATATGTTTAAAATTTTCTTGCTTATTTTTAGATTACAAAATTAACACGGAGAAAGTATAGTGGAAAAAATTGCAATTATTGATTTAGGCTCAAATACCGCCAGGCTTCTTATCGTTGACGTAATGGAAAATGGTCACTTTTACGTTGTTGATCAGTTAAAAGAAGCACCTAGATTAGGTGAAGGGATGGAACGAGACGGGTTTTTAAAACCTGCTAGAATTCACGAAACTATCAACACATTAAAAATGTTTAGGAAGTTGTGTGACGTTAACGGTATTGAAAGAATAATAGCAGTTGCGACTGCTGCCGTTCGTCGTGCAAAAAATCAACGTAGTTTTCTTGATGAAGTTTCTGCGACTTGTGGTATAAAACTACGTGTTCTTTCCGCTGAAGAGGAAGCTTTATACGTATATCGTGGTGTTATAAACACCATGGATATTCCCAAGGGTTTAATTTTAGAGATTGGCGGTGGAAGCACAAAAATCGTTTATTACAATAGACGAAATTTATTAAATTATCATACCTTACCATTTGGTGCGATTACATTAACTGAACTTTTTGCCAATGATGGTTTAACTCCACAAGAGCAAGCTCAAAAGATAGAAGAGTTTTTTACGGAACAATTAAAGCAAATTGAATGGCTTAAAAACATTGATCCTGAAGTTCAAATGATAGGTGTTGGCGGTTCTTTTAGAAATCTTTGCAGAATGACAAAGATTATGAAGAAGTATTCGTTAAAGACCATTCACAACTACGTTATAAACGAAACTGATTTTGATCACGTTTATGATTTATTAAAAGGCTTAGACCTTGATAGAAAGAAAAAGATTAAAGGTTTATCAAGTGGTAGAGCGGATATTTTACCAAGTGCGCTCGCTGCAACGGCTGCGTTTAAGAAATATCTTAATTTGGGCAATATCGTTATTAGTGGAAGCGGTTTAAGAACAGGTTTGCTCTTTAACTATGCAATGCCAACTACGGTTGATAAGCCTGTTTCTGACGTTTTGTTGTATAGTCTAAATTCGCTTGTTGATTTTTACGATTGTCCTGTAAAACACGTTGAACAAGTCGTTTCATTATCTGTTCAACTCTTTAAGCAATTAAGGGTATTGCATAAATTCCCAAGACAATACTTAAAGATTTTAAAGGTTGCTGCATATTTATACGAAGCAGGTAAAAAGACTGGTTTTTACAATTTTGAAAAGCATAGTGCATATATAATTTTAAATTCTAATATATATGGAATCAGTCATAGAGATTTAGTGATAGCTTCTTTTGTTGCGGCAAGCACGGGGATTGACGATATAAATCAATTTGAATGGTCGAGATATAAAGAACTTGTTGGCGATGATGATTTAGATGCAGTTCGCAAAATGGGAATTATGCTTAGAATTGCAAGCAGTTTGGATAGAAGTCTATCTTCAGTAATTAAAGGAATTAACTGTGATATATTAGGTGATTCAGTTATAATGAAAACTGAAGTTGACGGTGATGCAACGCTTGAAATAAATTCAGCACTACAAATAGGCACTGATTTTAGAAAACATTTTAAGAAAAATTTAGAAATACTTTAAGAATAACGCCGCTTGTCGGCGTTATTTTAGGTGGAGAATAAGATGGCAGATAAATTTGCTATAGATTTTGATAGTTCTTTTACGAATATATATAAACTTGGAAGTGGATTAGTTTTATCTGAGCCAACTGTTGCCGCTGTTGATGACGGTGGAAAAGGTTCAGTTAAAGCAATAGGGCTTGAAGCTAATAAATTAATTGGTAAAACAACAAAAAACACAAAGACCGTTTTTCCTGTTTTTGAGGGCGAAATAGTAAATGAACGCATTGCAACCGAACTTTTGTCAGGGTTTATGAAGAAGGTTAGTTGTTCAGGCAAATTCTTTTCAATGGAAGGTGTTTTTTCTGTTCCCTGTGGAATTGATAGCGTTATGCTTGAAAAATACCGTAAAGTTGCTAAAAATTGTGGTTTTACAAAGGTTAGTTTTATTGAAGCGCCACTTCTTTCTGCGCTAGGACAACGTATTCCTCTTAGCGATTCAAAACCTTTTTTTGTAATTGACATGGCTGGTGGAACAACAAATATTGCTGCCGTTTCTTTGGACGGCGTTATTGCTGGCGTTTCGGTTAACTTTGGTTCTAATGTGATTTGCGCGGACATTATTGATTTTGTTGCAGAAAAATTTGGCTTACAAATAGGTTTATTAACTGCAGAAAAACTGAAAAACGAAATCGGTAGCTTAGATATTTGCGACGGACTTTCAACAATTATAAATGGTAGAAATATAAAAACGGGAACGCCGATGGCTCTTACTGTTAAAGCAATGGAATTGTTTGAGCCAGTTAGTAAATATTTTGATAAGATTGCAGAAATTTCGTTAAGTGTTCTAAAAAAACTTCCACCTGAAGTTTCGGCAGAAATCAGGCATTCGGGTATTTATATAAGTGGTATTTCTTCTACAATATATGGTTTGGCAAGTTATTATAAAGAAAAGTTCGATATGGAAATCAATCTTGCAGATAACGGCTTAATGTGTGTTGCTTTGGGTGGCGGAGCTGTTTTGGCAAATCCTGCTTTGAAGAAAAAGCTTGCGCTTACCTTAAAATAATTATAAAACGACTAAAAAACGCGTATTTTTCTATTTGTGTAGAAAATACGCGTTTTTTTTATTTTAAAATATAACTGAGGTGATTAAATGGCTAAAAAGATTGTAATTACTTCTGGTAAGGGTGGTGTAGGAAAAACAACCGTAACGGCGAATTTAGGTTGTGCTCTAGCAGATGTTGGGCAAAGAGTGTTATTAATAGATTTAGATTTTGGTCTTAATAATTTGGACGTTGTTTTAGGGTTGGAAAATAAAATTTTGTATGACATTCAAGATGTTTTGCTTGGCCGTTGCAGAATTAAACAAGCATTAATCCAAGATAGGTATAAGAAAAATCTATTTTTTTTATCCTCAGGTAAGGTTTCGTCAGACAATGTTATAAATGGTCAAAATATTAAACTTATTTTGGAAAATATAAATAGTATATTTGACTACATTATTATTGATTGTCCTGCTGGAATTGATTGTGGATTTCACAGGGCAATATCATGTGCTGATCAAGCGATTGTTGTTGCCACGCCTTCTTTCTCAAGCCTAAGAGATGCTGATAAGGTCATACATATATTGAAAGCATACAAAATTGATGAAATAAACTTAATAGTAAATAGGGTTAGGGGAGATTTAATATTAAATAATAGAATGATGTATCCAAAAGATATTCAAGAGTTATTAAAAACCAAACTAATTGGGGTTTTGCCCGAGGAGGACGTCGTTTTTTTATCGGCAGGGGAAATTCTACCAAAAAAAAGTGATTCATATAAGGCATATAAATTAATAGCTAATAATTTAACAAAAGGGAGCGATAAACTGTTCGACGTAACAAAAAAATATACGGGATTTATAGGTAGTATAAAAAGGGGATTAAAAAGTTTATGAGTAAAAAGGAAAAAGATTTAATTAAAATAAATAGCATTATAGAGGCTGATAGAGGGAAGGCTTTAGATAAATTTAACGAATTGTTTTTGTATGATTTAGAGCGTATTTTAAAAGAGTATTTTGAGCAATTTACGTCTCCTAATATTAAGATTACTAGGGTAAGAGATGGGTTAAAAATGGATATAAGTTTTCTTGCAAATTCCTTAAAAACAATTTCGGCAATTTACTAATTAAAACCAATAGAAATCAAGTTGTTTATGTCTGACATAATATGCCTTTTTTTCATAAAATAATTAAAAAAGTATAAAAATAAATGTTCAACGCATAATATGTAATATGGGGTTTTTTATAGGTTTGATATTTGGTGCAAACATTGGACTAATAATTTTTGCGTTATTGAAAACTAAAAGTTAAAAAGAGCGGGAGTATTGGTCCTGCTTTTTTATTTTTTTGTGTTGTCTTTTTTGTTTGACTAATCTTATATTTTTTAATATAATAATTATATTAAAATTTATGGACAGGTTTTTGAAATGAAAAACGTATTTGATGTGTTGAAAGAAAGAGGATTTATTAAGCAGACTGTTTACGAAGATGAATTATATGATTTATTAGGTAAAGAATCTGTTCCTTTCTATATTGGATTTGATCCAACTGCTGATAGTTTACATATTGGTCACTATATTCCAATTATGGCAATGGCTTGGATGCAAAAGTTTGGTCATAAGCCAATAGCATTATTTGGTGGTGGAACGGGTATGATCGGCGATCCATCTGGTAGAAGCGATATGCGTCAAATGATGACAAGGGAAACTATTGACCATAATATTCAATGTTTCAAAGAGCAAATGTCTCGTTTTATTGAATTTAACGGCGAAAACGGGGCAATTATTGCTAATAACGCTGACTGGTTATTAGAACTTAATTACGTTAATTTTTTGCGCGATATTGGAGTTCATTTCTCTGTTAACGAAATGCTTACTGCAAAATGCTTCAAGCAAAGAATGGAAAAAGGTCTTAC
>JAFVWA010000046.1 GCA_017501885.1 Clostridia bacterium
CTATCATACTAAATACCAAAGAAAATTGAAAAAAATGCTTTCAAAAGTTTGACAAAATATCAAAACTATGATATAATATAATTACAAAAAACAAAGGAGACTTACTATGAATTACGAAAACACTTTCCCTTATGCAAACACTTTCAACTACCCAAATTACTCCAAGCTTTTTGACAAAATCCAAGCATATGATAGTAAAAGTGCTTTAACTCGCCAAGAGAGAGCCAAAAAGACACTTACTACTCGTGAAAAGTTAGTCAAATGGGTGCAAGTTGGTGGTATTCTAAAATACAAAGACATTGTATTCTATGAAAAAGATGGTTGGAACTATTTACATTTGCCAAACAAGACAAAGGAACTAAACACAACCTTGACCGACTTTTTGCAAGCCATTGATAGATTTTACCCAAACGATACCGACCGAAAAATTAAGATTTGCCGACCACTTTAAGTGGTTGGTGGGTTGGGGCGGACTACTAAGTTCGCCCGCAATTGTTGTAGTAGTCTGTTGTAGACTACTAAGGGTAGACTACTATTTAATGTGCCGAAAAAATTTTTTTGAAAAACTTTGCTCAAACTATTGACAAGTTGTTGTAAATATGATATAATGATTACACTAAGACAAAGGAGAAAACAAAAAATGTCAAAAGTATTAGTAGATGTAAAAATACGTGATAACGACAATGAACTTTTTAGCAAAAATATACAAGTAGAAATTAATTCTATTGACTATTTGATAATCCAAGACGCTATGAGGATTTGTTCGTGCGAGGAGTATGACGAAAGTTGGGAAAAACTTATACAAACAATAGAAAACAACAATTTTTACCTTCCAAAAGATTGGTATGTTAGTGGTAAGATTAAACTTGTTGAAAAAATCTATGAAAACACTTGACAAAATATTAAATCTATGCAAGGAAACGACAACGCCTTACCATTTGAATAGGGAAAAAATCAACGGAACTCGGCACGAGACGGCAAGCGTAGGGCGATGACAAGTCCTTCGTGAAACCCAAGCGAGTGGCTCTCGCATTGTCAATATGAGCAAGCGTAGGTGGAACAACCACCCTCGGTGGTTATGGGGTTCAAATCCCCACTTGCTCAATACCTTAGCAAAGTTGATACAGGTAAAAACTTTGCCTTGTGAGCTGGTGTGAACTCTCTACTTACACCTTAGTAGAACAAGGATGTCGGCTAAGTGGCTTCTCTGTGAACGAAATCACCGTCAGGTAATGTTTGAACATTTTAGATACCCAACGATAAGGGGCGTTGTAAAAATGGGAGGCGTGAGGACAACGCCAATGAAAGGGGAGTGCATGCCCCAAGTCCTATATTATAAGTTTGGGAAAGTTCTACTAATGAGTGGAGCTTTCTTTTTTAATATGGTTAGTAGTCTGCCATTTAGTAGTCTACCGTAGACTACTAGGAATAAAAAAATATTTGTGAAAAAGTATTGACAAAAGTAATATTGTGTGATATAATATAGGTACAAAAAATAAAAAGGAGGAAAATTATGGATTGGAACAAGTATAGCGTATGCGAAATTATCGTAATTGTAATTGTTGCACTTGGTATTATCTTTGGGCTTGATTGTTTATTTTTTTGGTGTGGTATGCTCTTGTGGAACGCCATTATGCCAGAGATATTTGGTTTAGGTACAATTACTTTTTGGCAAGCATTTGGTATTAAGTTGTTGGCAACACTCTTGTTTACTCCTGTGTTTACAACACGTATCAACAAAATTAAGAATTAAGGGTACACAACCCTTTTTCTTTATTCTAGTAGTCTACCACAGACTACTTTTCGGCATTATTAGTAGTCTACCTTCCCAA
>JAFVWA010000047.1 GCA_017501885.1 Clostridia bacterium
GAATATCGAAAGTATATTGAAAAAGACCCTGCATTAGAACGTCGTTTTCAACCGGTAATGGTTAATGAGCCAACTGTTGAAGATACCATTTCTATTCTTCGTGGACTTAAAGAACGTTACGAGGTATATCACGGTGTAAAAATTCAAGATAATGCTATCATTGCAGCAGCCACTCTTTCAAATCGTTATATAAGCGATAGATTCTTGCCTGATAAAGCCATTGACCTTATTGATGAAGCTTGTGCAATGATTAAAACGGAAATAGATAGTATGCCGGCAGAAATGGATGGCGTTGCTCGTAAAATTATGCAACTTGAAATTGAAGAAGCAGCGCTTAAAAAGGAAACCGACGCATTATCTCAAAATCGCTTAAAAGCATTACAAGACGAGCTTTCTTTACTGCGTAAAACCTATGACGAAATGAAAGAAAAGTTGAATAATGAAAAGGCTTCTATTTCAAAAGTTCAAACACTTCGTGAAGAAATTCAAAAGGTAAATAGTGATATAGAACACGCAGAAAGAGCGTATAACTTGAACTTGCTTGCCGAACTAAAGTATGGTAAGCTTCCTGAATTAAAGAAACAGTTAGAAGAGGCAGAAAAGGAATCTGCTAGTGTAAAATCTACGACAATGCTTCACGATAAAGTTACAGAAGAAGAGATTTCAAAAATCGTATCTAAATGGACGGGGATACCTGTATCTAAATTGGTAGAAAGCGAACAGAGTAAGTTACTTAATTTAGAAGATATTTTACACGAAAGAGTGATTGGTCAAGATGAGGCAGTTAAAAAGGTAAGTGAAGCAATTATACGTTCAAGAGCAGGAATACAAGACCCAAATCGCCCTATTGGTTCGTTTATGTTCCTAGGACCGACAGGTGTTGGTAAAACTGAACTTGCTAAAACGCTAGCTAAAACTCTATTTGACGATGAAAAAAATATTGTTAGAATTGATATGACTGAATATATGGAAAAATTTAGCGTTTCACGTTTGATTGGTGCGCCACCGGGATATGTAGGATATGAGGAAGGTGGACAGCTAACGGAAGCCGTTAGACGGAAACCATATTCAGTTGTTCTTTTTGATGAGATTGAAAAAGCGCATCCTGACGTTTTCAATATTCTTCTTCAAGTTTTAGATGATGGACGTGTTACAGATTCTCAAGGAAGAACGGTGGATTTTAAAAATACAATAATAATATTGACATCAAATCTTGGCTCGCCGTATATTTTGGAGGGTATAAATGAACAAACCGGAGAGATTACGGATGAGGCTAAAAGTGAAGTAAACAAACTATTGAAAACACAATTCCGTCCCGAATTTTTGAATCGTCTTGATGAAATTGTATTTTACAAACCACTTACACAGTCGGAAACAAAGAGTATAGTAGGGTTGTTATTGAAAGGCTTAAAGTCAAGATTGGAAGAAAAAGAACTTCATCTTGAAATAAGTGAAAAGGCAATTGATTATATAGTTTCTGCGGGATATGACCCTGTGTTTGGCGCTCGTCCACTTAAAAGATTTATTCAATCTAACGTAGAAACGCTAATTGCAAAAAAAATAGTAGCGGGAAGTTTGAAACCAAACGATGTGCTATTACTTGATGTTGAAGATGGGCAACTTGCAGTCAATATAAAAAATTAAGACATAAACGGCAGTGAATAAATTTACTGCCGTTTATATATAAAAACTTTTTTGAATATGGAACGTCTAAACGCTTGATATTTTTATTGGATAGAGTTATAATAATAACAACAAAAGTTGAGTAGCCTTGATGCGTAAAGTGCCATCGAACGGGACGTTGTCGATGGACGAAAGAAATCGAAATTTTTAACGAGTTTCTGCGGTATCTAGGCGCGTCCGCTTCGAATATGGAATAGGTATAGCGCGCGTAAATATTTATTCCACACACCTGCGGACCTCTTTTTTGCAAGGAGGTTTTTTTTATGCAAGAATCAATGAAACAAAAAAAGGGTGTAAGCCCGATTAAACGGTTACTCTTTTCTGCAACATTAGCGGAAAAGAATGCAAGTCACAAAATAGCATACATAGCAGTTATGACAGCCATTGTGGTGGTAGCGAATATGTTTTTTGAGTTTAAGTTTGCTGATACTCAGTTTTCCCTAACAATTGTCGTGTCGGCGATATGTGGACTGATAATTGGTCCATTATTCGGCTTTGCTGCTTGTTTTTTGGGTGACTTGGTAGGATATTTGTATCATTCTGCGGGATTTCCCTATATGCCTTGGATTGGTATTGCTATGGGTATGGTCGCACTTATTACAGGTTTTGTTATTAATGGCATTAAAATCAAGTATAATTGGGGTATTTACGCTAAAATAGCAATAGTATCTATTCTTACTTTCTTGATTTCGACTGTTGGTATAAATACAACCGCTTTTTGGCTTCTTTATGCAAAAGGCGTACCATATTTTACATATTTAGCATCTCGTTTGTTTATTCAAGGTCAGATTTGGAACAGTTTGGTAAATTATGCGCTACTATTTGTCATTGTTCCGATTATTTTGCGAATCAAAGCATTAAATTTGCGAATTGACTAAAAGTTAAAAACAAATCAATTAAAAACTCCCTGTGTTGATTACACAAGGAGTTTTTTATGTTATTCATTTTCTTTAAGATAATAATACATACAAGGTCGTCCACCCGTTTCGTAATTAAGTTCTCCAATGACCGTACCGTTTTCTTCCAAATAACTCATATATCTTCTAACTGTAACGGCTGTTAAGCCTGTTTGCTCGGAGATAAAGTCACTTGTAATTTCTTTACTGCGATTATTCTTTAAACACGATAAGATAGCCTGTAACGTTTTGTCTTGTATTCCTTTTGGGAAAACATCCTGTGATGTTTTCTTTGTTTTATCTATAATAAAGTCAATGTTTGATTGGTTGAGAGTATCAAAATCTTGAAGAAGTTTTTTCTGCGAGATAAACTTATCTAGAGCTATTTTGAATCGGTCAAAGGTAAAAGGTTTAACCAAATAGTCAACAATTCCAAGATGCAAAGCTTCTTCAAGCGATTCTCTATCATTCGCTGCTGTTACCATTATTACGTCAACAGATTTATGTTCTTTGCGAAGTTCTCGTAAAGTTTCAAATCCGTTCATTCGTGGCATAAAAACGTCTAAAATAATAAGGTCAACAGGATTTTCTTGAATATAGGATAACGCAAGTTCTCCGTCTTTACATTTACCTACAACCTTAAAATCTTTATGCCTATTAACGTATTGCTCATTTATCATTGCAACCATAGGGTCATCTTCAACTATTAAAACATTATACATAAATTAACCTTCCTTTGTTGTCTTTGAAAAATACACAAAGAATGAACTGCCAACGTTTTCTTGTGATTCAACATTTATTTTTCCGCCAAGATTTTCAACCATTGTTTTAACTTGATATAATCCCGTTCCACGATTTTTGCCTTTGGTTGAGAAACCGTTTTCAAATATATGAATTTTGTTTTCTTCTGAAATACCTAAACCCGTATCGTCAACAGTTATTAAGATAGAATCCTTTTTAGAGAATAAACCTATTAAAAGTTCATTGGGAGATTCGGGAGTAGAAGTTTTTGCGTTCATAGATTCAAAAGCATTTTCAATCAGGTTGCCTATTACAGTAATCAAAACTTCGGTAGGGATATACATATCAGACTTTGAAAAATGTGAGTTTTCACGCAAAGTAAATTTTACGTTTAATTCGGCAGCACGAGCAGTTTTACCTATGAGTAAAGCAGCGATTGCAGGTTCATCAATAGAGTTCATAATTTTACTTATAGAAGCACGTTGAACCATTGTTATGTTCTCGATGTACGAAGTTGCTTTATCATACATTTCCATTTGTATAAGACCGAGAATAACGTGTAATTTATTTGTAAAGTCGTGGTTGTTGGCACGCATAGATTCAACAAGATAGCGAGTACCCGATAGTTCTTCCATAAGTTTAGTGTACTCAGCTCTATCGTGGAGAATACAAATAGTATCGATTGCTTCGTTTTCTTGTTTTATTGGGATACGGTCAACTATAATGTCAGTTCCATCGTTTCTTTGTGCGTGAATGTTAAATTCTCTTTTTTCGCTATTAGCAATATTTTTGATAATAGTTCCATTATTAATTTCTAATATATCTTTTCCTATGAAAGAACTTACGGAATTATTTTTATCCAACATTTTGACAGCTGATTCGTTGATAAAAAGAATTGTACCATTTTTATTTAGAGCGATAATTCCTTCTTTAAGTGATTCCAAAATATTATCTCTAACAAGGTACATAGCAGATATAGTGTTTGGTTCGAATCCGAGCAGACTTTTTTTGATATTGTTAGAAATCCAAGCAGAAATTATCAGTTCGACAACTATAACTACTAACGTAATAATAGAGTAGGTAAATATTATTTGGGTGAAATTTGCTTGCAAATGCTCAGTTAAAATAATAACCATTATAAAACCTACGTATTCGCCGTTTGAGTCATATAAGGCTGAATAAGCTCTTCTTTGTTCGCCTGATGGACCATTTGTATCTATGATATAAAAATTTTTTTCAGAAGATAAAAAGTTGGGTTGTTCGCCATTGAAGGTTGTGCCAATTAAAGAATGGTTGGTATGATAAAATCTTTGATTGTTTTTATTAACGATAGAAATAACGTCAACTCCATACAAGGATTTTTTTAATGAATCAAGATAGTTAACTAAACTTTCTTGTTCGGTTGCCGTGTTGTTTTGTATGTCGTGTTCTATTAACAAAGGAGAGGTTGCTATTGTTTCCGAGATGTTTTTTAGGTTAGTATCTATTTTATCTCGTTCATATTTAATGTTTATCAATATGCCAAGAGCGGCAAGAATAATAGAAAGCGATATTATTAAAACGATTTGCGAGATTGAAATTTTCCGTTGAATTTTGCTTAATGAGGTTTGTTTTTTCGCTACCATTTCTTTTTTTCCTTACTTATTGATAAGAGAATAGTAATTCTTCTTACTTTTTGACAATATTATAGCATTTAATAAATAAAATTTCAATTTGTTTTAATTTCGAAAATACTTTCATAAGTAAAATAAATGAATAAATTAAGAAAATCATTTATTAAAAGTTTTTACGGTTCTTTTTTGAAACAAAAGTTTTATAATGTTGTCAAAGAAACAGCAAGGAGGCTTAATTTTATGGGAGCTATTTTTGAAACGGTTATGTTGGTATGCTTTGGGTTGTCGTGGCCTATTAACGTTGTAAAGGCGTACAAAACCCAAACCACAAAAGGAACGAGTTTGCCTTTTATCTTTTTGATTATTGCAGGATATGTTGCAGGCATAGTCGCAAAGATTATAACAGGGCAAATGAATTATGTCTTGATTGTGTACGCAATAAATCTTTTAATCGTGATGATGAATGTTGTTGTGTATGCAAGAAATTATCAAATTGATAAAAGAAATCATATTATCTAAAGGAGAAAAATTATGGAAAGGGAAATTCAAGAATATAAAAGATTAAATTCAATTGCATCAACGGGAGGAATCGTTATTTTTGGTGCTAATACAGACAGGGAAATTCCTGTTGGCGAATTAAAAGAATCATTTAATTTAGAGTATTCAGCTTATAATAGAAGTTTTTCTAACTTATCTTTGGATAATGCAATAGAACTTTACGATACTTGTGTGTTGCCTTTACAACCTGATACAGTATTGATACATATAGGAGATAGCAAAGAATATTGTAAAGACATTGCAGAGTTTGAACAGAAATATATTAAATTAATTAGGCACATTAAAGAAAGCGATAATAAGATAAGAATAGTTATTATATCTGTAAAAGATGATGAAATAAATAGGTGCTTGAAGAATATTGCTGATTCAATGCGTGTTGAATATCAAGACGTTGCTCAAGCTTCCGTGTGGAATCCGCAAGCAATAAAAGGTGTTCATTCTTTTTTGAGAAGCATTGGACTTTATGGGTATAAAAGAACTGTTAGAACCGTTTCTGCTTATGATTTAACAAAAATATTCTTTTGCTGCGCTTAATTAAAAGAAATGTAAAAAATAAAGACGGATGGTGCATAGTTTGCATCTTCCGCCTTTTTATTTTTTGAATTATTCTCCCGAATGTAATGATTTATATTCGGAAGGGGACATTCCTATGGCGTAGCCCTTTTTTTTGCTTATTTTACCGTTTGTGGTAAGTATTCTTTCTTTTGTCCGTGTCCACCGAAAATATTCCATTTCCCAACACCTAATCTTTGTAAGAAAGCAGAACGTTCTTTTGCGCATAACTCTGAA
>JAFVWA010000048.1 GCA_017501885.1 Clostridia bacterium
AAATTACCTAAGTGCATTTTTAAGGGGCAAGCCCCCTTTTCTCTTTCGAGAAAATTCCCCAAAGTTCAAAAGAGGGCTAAAAGGAAAACTAAACGAGGTATTCAAGTTTTTGATTGCCCATTTTGACATCAAACGCAAAACAAACTGACCGTTATATCGTTAAATACCCCTAAAACGTCGTATAAGCGATTTTTAGATGATATGGCATAATTTATCCAGAAAGCATTTAAGCGCTCTAAAAAAGCCCTTAAATTGAAATCTAAGGGCATATATATAGTTTCTCAAGAAATTTTTTTCAATTTTCCACCAAAACCAAAATATTTAGTCTCTTTTCTGTATATTTAAGCAACCTATACTGAATGTCCTAAATATTGATATAATTGAGTTTAGTTAGTTGGTTGCATGGTTACACCCCGTATTACAATTCGGGGTGGTAAGCTGTTTTGCCTATGCCCTTGCGGGCATAGGCAACGGTCTTGTAACTGCGTAACAAGACCGTAAAAACCGCACTCAATACGCTTCCGCCTCTCGGCTCCGCTTTTCGCCACGTCTTTTACGGTCTCGTTCCACAGACAAGTC
Organism: Clostridia bacterium; assembly: GCA_017501885.1. GTDB lineage: Bacteria > Bacillota > Clostridia > Christensenellales > Borkfalkiaceae > UBA1259. The sequence continues at coordinate 580 of JAFVWA010000048.1, forward strand.
CACCGCTCAAAGATTTTACTTCAAAATGTAATCAGAGTTATTTTGAAGTAAACGCTTATACATCTACAATATCATAGTTTTACTTTGTTGTCTATTTTTTTAATTTTAAAAAGTCCACCAAAAGCAATCGGTTGTGTTCCAAAGTTCCGTCCATTCTTTTTGAGAAAGATAATTTGCTTTATTTTTAAAATAAGTAAGGCTGACAAAAAGCAATACGTGAATCGGAAAAATTTCAATGCCTTTGCACTAGAAATGTAAAGAGATTGCATACTACTGTTTCTCGTCTTTTAGAGAGACAGTCCAGTTATTATGAATTTCAACTTGGACGACTTTTCGGTTGTAACGACCTTGAAAGATTTTCGCTTTGACAAGCGAACTGCTCCTGTCATCGAGCAGACCAATGAAGCCTAACCAAAAGACTTGCCAACACAAACCGTTGACAAGCCTTTTGGTTAGGGATATTTTTTATTTTCTTTTAATACCATACTTTGTTAAATATCGTTTTAGTGTACTGACTGGAATTTTAGTATGATGTTCAATTTCTTTTAAAGTATATTCTTTTGATTGATATAGATTAAACGCTCTTTGTAGTAAAGGGTCGTCTTTTTGAAAGGTACTTTTTCTTCCAGTAAATCGTCCTTTTTTCTTTGCTAACTCAATCCCTTGTGCCTGCCTTTCCTTAATTCTTTTCCGTTCGCTTTCCGCTTGATATTTGTATAATTCAACGACTAAATTATTAATTAATCGTCTCAAATTTTCGTCTTCAATCCCATTCATTGAGGGCAAGTTTAAGACTTCCAGCGTAGCTCCTTTTTGTTGAATGGCATTCATAATCTCTGTAAGGTCTTTATTGTTCCGCCCTAAACGGTCTAACTCCGTTACAATGACAATATCCCCCTCACGTAGATAGTCCAGCATGGCTTGTAATTGAGGACGTTCGGTGGATTGTCCGCTTGCTTTATCTGAAAAGACCTTAGAAACGCTCTGTAACGCTTCTAATTGTCTATCTAGGTTTTGTTCTTTGCTACTTACTCGTGCATACCCTATTTTACTCATAAACCACACTCCTAATTTTGGCAAACTCTAATGAGCCTTTACAAATCTTATTATATCAGAAAAACAAAAAAGCCCACTAGAGTGTACTCAAATGAGCTTTTTCACTTCCAAAATTGATTTTCCATACCCCCACTATAAACATTTAGAACTCATATTTCGGTTCTGTTGCAAAGTTTGAAAATCAAACCTAAGATTTCTAACCTCTCATGTCCTTAAGCCGGTATACCCATTAAGACTTTTATTTCA
>JAFVWA010000049.1 GCA_017501885.1 Clostridia bacterium
AATTTCGTCTTGATCTAAATTACATAAAAGAATGGAATCGGTATCGCAATATACAAACGACTTATTTGGGTTCTTACACACTTTAATTAATGTATTAAGTAAATATGTGCGGGTGCAAGCGGTGGTAAATGCGGCGATATGAATGTTTCTAAATTTGGTGTGTGGTTCGTTAAGTATTTCGTTATAACCATAACAATTAAGATTACCGATGTTGTAAGTAGGATGATTGTTTTTATATTCATATCTCGCCTTCTCCGAAGTTATAACGTCTTTTGGGCTTGTTAAATACATATAACTATCATATGCCTCTTTTTTACAAAATGAACCATAACCCGCGTTTAAGAAAATTTTAGTCATCGCACATAACGCCGACTTGCCTTCTTTTTTGAATTGCGCTTTATCTTTGTAAAGCTCACTTTCTAATTTTGTTAAGAAGTTATGGGCTTCATAATAATAAACTTGAATAATATCGTATTTAATGTTGTAGAACTTTTTTAATGTCGCAAGCTCATTTTCATATAAATAAATTTCAAATGGCTTGTCCTCGTTTTCAATGTATCTCCGCTTAATTTTATATTTGCGCTTCACATTAAATACATTAGTGAAGTCTTCCTCGTCATATTGCTCCGTCATATTTGGGAAGCATATAATGTTATTATTTGTATATCTAATCTTTACACTATGAACTAACAAATGAAAAACTTTAATTGTTTTGTCCGGTATAAATTCAACACCCTCACCATATGGTAAGACTCCATTCATAAAACTCGGGTACGCCGAATTAATGTCGATCATTACAACGTTATCCACCGTATGCTCGCCTTGGTAGATCGGGTTGAATTGACACAACCCTCCCCGAAGTAATTTACGCCCGATGTCGTAGTTACGTTTTGATATTCACATATATTTACCGGCGTCTTTAATTATCTTATTGTTTAGCGTTAATGATTGGTATAATGCCGTAATTGTTAAATAGTCGAATACACTTCCGTCTTGTAACCATTTCTTATGTTTAACTAACTCGTCTAATTTGTTCATCGCCGTTTGGGCGATTAGGACGTCATTGTAAATATAGTCAATATACTTTTTGGGTACCTCATTTAATGATTTAAACGGTTCTACGTCATAGAAGTCTTTTTGCCCGTCAAATAGTTTCTCAAGCCCCAAGTCTTTACCTAATGACTTAATTGAACTATTTAACATTAATAAACTACACTTAAACGTAATGATATGCCCGTTAAAATTTGCTTTTAAGTAATAGATCCGGGCGCCGTTTCTAAATACATAGAATGAATTATTAATCTCGCATAACCCAAATACATCGTAAGTAAATTTAAGTTGTTCTAACCGCTTGGCGATGAAGTCGCCGTCAAAACTTAAATTATGAAAATAGACGATCTCGTATTGTTGTATATAATTAAGAAATGAGTCTATATCTACCCCGATTTGGTAGGTAAGCCCACTCATAGCACACCATAGTCACACTCGTGTGTCTTGGTGTTCTTTAAAATATTGCGTGTTTGCCGTTATCGTTTCAAAGTCCGCATAAGCGATCTTACTCATTACATTTTACTCAATTTGTATTCGATGAATAAATATCTACAAGCTTTGTGAACTTCGGCAAGTTTAGCTTCGACTTCTTTGACTCTATTAACTTCAAAGCCGTCCTCTTTCATTTTTGCTAACATTTTAGTATAATATGCGTTTAACATTATTTGCCGTATTTTTCTAATAATAAACTTAATAAGAATTTAGGTGCAAAAATGATATTTTCAAAACTATCGCTAATTTCTAATGTATAATCTTTACCATTCAAGCCCTTGAAGCTTTCATTAAATGGTAATGTAATAACTTTGTCTTGGATTAATTTTAAGACAAATCTAATTTGCCCTCCGGTTGCTAATTCAACTTTCTTTTTGTTAGCCACTGGAGCTACTTGTTTTTTGTTAATTGTAAATGGCATAATATGCCCTCCTAAAATAATAAAATAATCAACAACCCACCCAACCATCCATAATGTTAAAATTCTATTACTACGTCTATTGTATAACCGTAATTTCTAATCTTTGATGCTAAAAAGCGTGCTCAATCGAATTCGGGCGGCATCCCGCTACTTAATTTCATTGTGCCGCATAACTCTTTAAAATTAATAATATATTCACGATCCTCGGGATTAACAATGTAATTTAAAATGTAATTTTCTAAATGCGTCTCCCTAATAAAAGAATAGTGAAATTTACCAACTTTATATAAATTAATTTGTTTTATTATCATTTTTTGCCTCTCAATTTCTAATAATTTCTACCATTTGTTCTTTTGTTAAATGACGCTTTGGATTGCGCATTGGGAACACAATAGTTATTGTTTTCTTTTTCATTAGATAATGCCCTTGATAGCAAATATGATTAACATAGTCGGCAAACCGATTACTATAAATAGTGCTAACAAGCCTAATAAACCGGCTCCAATCGCGATTAATATATCGGTAAATTTGTCCATCTTATTCTCCATAATACTTTCAATAACATACCACTATTTCGGGAGTATTATCTTTTGTATAAGTTCGTAAAGTTACCTCCGGGCGTAAACCGTGGTTGAATAATCA
>JAFVWA010000050.1 GCA_017501885.1 Clostridia bacterium
GCGATACGCAAAAGGTCAAAGGCGTTTCTTTGACGGTAACAAATGTCGAAAGCGGATTGTATTGTGGTAGCCGAAAAAGCGAAAACGGCTCTTGGGTAAAAGTATATTTTACTATGCAAAACGAAAATGACGAGCCTTATAAAGTGTTTTATGTGGACTTTTCGTTGAACGACACATACACGGTGCGAGAAACTACTTATCGGCTGACGGATATTCAAAGCGGTGGTTTTGCGTTAGTTAAGGGCAATACCTACGATTTTTACACGATTTTCGATTGCAAGTACGAGCATACGAAAGCGGATATGGTGTTTGAGTGGGAGAAAGGCTTGTTTGATACAAGAAAGTGGGTGATTTGACAATGAAACTAAATGAATTTTTGAAACTTTGCAAAGACACCAACATTGGAATAATGGTCGGCAAAACGGAAATTGACGGAACGGAATATCGACACATTTATCCGTATTTAGACTATGAAATTGAGCATTTTGAAACGCTTGGTTATGACAAGATTTTTGTTACATTAAAGGAGAGCGAGAAGTGAGGAAAATGGTATATGTAGAGTGGTTTAATTCCCCAGCGAAACTGTCAAGGTTTATTTGCTTGAACAAAATAAAACCGAGAAACATAGTTAGCATTTTAATAAACAAGAAAGGCGACCACGAATTGTGGTTTTACTCAAAATGTGGATATAAATACAACAAGGAGAGCGACAATGACGGTTAAAGAAATTATAGAAAAAAGTGCGGAATTGTTAGGCGTTGAACTGACGGAAGGAAACACGGAAAACTTTGTGCGGTGCTACAATTTTATAGAAAATGAACTTGCGATGGATTATTTCCCGTTGCGGACGGTTGACAAAGTGCTTATAAAAGATAATAAAATTAAGTATGACGATTTGCAAAGACAAGCGTGGCGAATTATGGGCGTTTACGATTGCAACAATAAAGAATTGAAATACAAACTTTATCCGAAATATATCGGCTTTTGGGAAAAAGAAAACGGAAAACAATTTCTTGTTGTTTATTGCTATATGCCACAAGAAAAGACTATTGACGGCATAAGCGAGTTTGACAATGGTATGTTTGAAAAAGTTTTCAAGTACGGCGTTTGCGGAGAATATTGTCTTATGCAGGGCGATTATGAAACGGCAAGTGCTTTTAATGAAAAATATAAAAAATCTATTCAAGAAATATATGCGAATAAAAAAGGAGCGACGATGGAGATTAAGAAATGCCCGTTTTGCGGTGGAATAGGAGAGTTGACGATGGACGAGAAGAAAGTAATTGAAACAAAGCTTACCGAATACGAAAACGAGCAATTAAAACTATTAAAAAGCGTTTTTGATATGGGTTGTGCGTTTAAGATGTTAGCGTTGCAAAAGGAAGCAAATGATTGGGAACTTAAATATCTAAACGGAAAGAGAGATTTTGAGTATGCACAAGAGCAAATTGGCAGGTTTATAGCACAAGTTGATTTGTTGAAGAAAGAACTTGCCAAAAAGGAAA
>JAFVWA010000051.1 GCA_017501885.1 Clostridia bacterium
CAATGTATACAGAAAGATATAAGGAGTGGGAGGGATTCCGCCGTAGTTGGCATTGTAGGAAAATCCAAAAGTTTAGATTTTCCCACAATGCTTATCTTTTGGTCTTTGGTTCGGAATAGTGTAGTGCTGGCGGTCTATCTATTGTTTTCGGTTGCTTGCTTCTTTACCGTACATGAGCATTTGTTCATCGATTATCATAATTTATGTACATTTCACAGCAGTTTTCCAAGGCGGTTCATCATAGCGGCTTTATGCTCTAAAAGCGAATGAACATAACGATTCAGAGTGACCGTCGGGTTCTTGTGACCGAGTATTTCGGACAGCGTTTTTACGTCCATTCCGCACTCTAAGGCACGAGTTGCAAACGTATGACGTAACGAATGAAAACCTCAGTGAACAATATTCTGTCTTTTAAGCAGTAATTCAAAACTTCGTTGGTAGGAACGTATGGAAACGGCGTTGCCACCCATAGACACCACGAAGTCCGAATTATTGCTTTTCTTTATACTTTTTAGTTTCGGCAAAAGTTGCTTTGGAAGTGGTATCACTCGGCGTGAAGTGGCGGTTTTCGGCTCGTCAAAGACTATTCCGCCTCTTGTATCGTGGCAGGAGCGAGAAACTGTCAACAAACCTTATTGCAGGTCTATATCTTTCCATTGCAGAGCAATCAATTCACCTATGCGTAAGCCCGTATAAAGGCACAAAACGATACCGAACATTTTTGTCTTTTTGCTATTAAGTGCAGCCGTCTCTATTTTCTTTTGCTCAGCAAGCGTAAAACACTCGATTTTGCGTTCATTTAGTTTCGGGCGTTTAATCATATTTGCCGTGTAATCTTTGGCATATCCAAGCAAATGAGCTGTGCGTAACGAATTTTTCAATACCGATATAATTGCATTTACCGTATTTGCGGATAAGCCCTTGCCGGTTTTATCGTTTCCGCTTGATAAAAGTTCCGTTACAAACGACTGCAAAACGATAGGTGTAAGGTCGTTTATGCCCATATCGCCGATTTTCGGGGCAATATGAGTGCGTATAAGTTGCTCATAACGGATATAAGTGCGTTCCTTTGCACTCGGTTTTATGTAATTGTTAAGCCAAATATTCAGCCATTCTATGTATTCCATTTTTTGATTCTCCTATAGTTTTTAATTGATTTTCCAAGTTTTCAAACTCGCAATGTTTTTGCAACATTGGCACTTAGGCGTATGCTTGTCTTGAACAAGTCGGCTCGCTGCGCTCGCCGAGACAAGCATACGCCTTGTATAAAAACAAACCGCCTAAAAAGGCAAAATCGCAGCCGTGCGGAACGGGCCGTTCGCGCTAAACCGCTTGGCGAATCGGGCCCGTTTTTCTCGCACATCGGCAATGCGATTTTTTTGTCCTTTTTTTCATAGGCGGATTTTTTCTTTTTTTATATCAAGTTGCGAAAGCTGCTTTTGTCTTTTCGGCGTCGGAATTGCCTCTCGAGTATACCTTAATATGCGTTTTACCATTCAAATTCCCACTCAACATTCATTTTTTTAACAATAATTTCCCCTAAAGTTGGATTTTATGTACTCACGCTCAAAAACGATTCTGTGTTAACTTAAAAACTGTTCATAACACACAAACGGCATTGCAACGCCATTCTCAAATCATTGCGCTGTCCTGCAAAACCGCACGAAAACCATTGAAACTAAACTTGCACCCATTTGTGCAAAACGTGTCGGCAATGATACGCTGTTGGTAGTTCATATCACAACAGAGTTCGAACGGTGTTCGGTCACGATTTCAAACTCGTCCAAAGTGTTCACAACGATGTTCTTGTTTGTTCATTCGCTCACGTTTACGATGTGTATTGTTCACAACACGTAAAAGTGTAGCGAGTACGGATAAGTCTGGGTAGAGTGCGGGCAAGTCTTGGTAAAGTACGGTCGAGTCTTGAAACTGTCCTACTTATATCCAAAAGTGTCGGATGGAGTCTGTGTACAACGCCAACCCAACTGTGTTATGAATAAAATCGCAAGACCGAGAAAAGAGGTAAAGCCTATGTAGCAACCAAGTCCGTGAGAGTTTAATTCCGCTGTTATCTCCTTTCCCCGTCCTTGCAAAAAAATACTAAAAAAGGAGGTAATGCCATTGAAGAGAAAACAAGTCCAACTCAAAGTAACAACCGTCGGCGAGCCGGATATCTGCAAGTTGAGCGAGAGCGAACAAAAAGCGTTCTACGTTTCAATGCTCATGCGGATTTTGGATAAACGCCGTCAGCAATTGGAAGAACAATCTTCCGTCAATGCGCAAAAGGATAATGCCGTACCGAAACTGTAAGGTCTATTCGGACGGGAGCCACTTTATCGCAATACCGCATACAACAAGACCTAAACGAAAGACAAAATCCCTTGAAAACATAAGCGGAGGTAATACGGAAAATGTAGAAGAAAAATCAGTTTGCAATGAACAACCCAAAAGCCCCAAAACGTTGTTTGAAGAAGCATACAAAGAGAGCGCGAAACTACCAAAAAAGCAGCGCAAAAAATTTATACAAAATCAATTAGAACCGTATTTTGAAAATCCTCAATCCGCACAAGATTTTGTGGATGTCAACATAGAGCGAAAAAGGATAAATTCCATAGCCAGAAAAGTAAGGCTAATGCGCAAAGTGAACCTGCAAGACTGGAACTATTTTTGCACTTTCACATACGATTCTGCCTTGCATACGGAAGAAACTTTTCGCAAGAAATTAAGCAATTGTTTCAAGCATTTATCATCTCGTAAAGGTTGGAAGTATATAGGCGTTTGGGAGCGTTCGCCTACAAAACAACGTCTCCACTTTCACGGCATATTTTACATACCCGAAAACGGTATGATCGGCGCACTCGAAAAAGTAAGAGATTACAGTACAAAGAACAGAAAGATGCAGTTTAGTTATATAAACTCGCACTTTAAGTCTTTGTTCGGTAGAAACGACTTCAAACCGCTTGACACGAAACAAGACGTATATTTGTCCGTCGGATACATTGTGAAATACCTTGAAAAGTCCGGTGAAAAGCTGGTATATTCACGCAATTTACCGACGTATTTCAAGTCCGATATTATGGACGACGACGTTGCGTGCAGGATAGGCATCGAAGATAGAAAACTACTACTTTTCGACAATTTCACTTGCATTGCGGACGGTGAAATTATAGGCAAAGTAAGTCCGCAAACAATAAGTCAAATGCCAAAGGCAAACTGACATTTTTTCATCGTCTTTTCTCTCGGGAGCGTAAACGAAAACTGCGGTTTGTCAAGGGTAAAATGCATGCTTGAAGCACCCTTGACAAACCTATAAAACCACTATGTTTCAGACACTATCGTTTCCGTTTATTTCCGCTTCCGTCGAAAGACGAAATACACACAAAAAAGGAGATTATAAAAACACAATGAAAACAGCAGCAATATACGCTAGATACTCTAGCAACAGCCAAACGGAGCAATCCATCGAAGGTCAACTTGACGTATGCAACAAATATGCAAAGAACAATGACATACAGGTAGTTGCAACCTATATAGACAGAGCCATGACCGGCACCAACGACAATCGTCCGGACTTCCAACAGATGTTGAAAGACAGCGAAAAATCAAGTTGGGATGCAGTGCTCGTGTATGCCTTGGACAGATTCGGTCGCAACTCGATTGAAGTTGCGATCAACAAGCAAAAACTCAAAAAGACAGGTAAAATACTGATATCCGCAACACAACGTACGTCGGACAACTTGGACGGCACAAAGAATTTGGACGGCATTCTGCTTGAAAACGTATATATAGGCATTGCAGAATACTATTCCGCAGAACTTTCGCAAAAGGTACTCCGCGGCCTTAACGAGAACCGCAAGAAAGGACTTTTCTGCGGCGGTGGTGTGCCTTATGGATACCGTGTTGAAAACAAGCGCGTTTACGTAGACGAAGATGCCGCCGAAATCGTGAGATACATATACGAAAGATACTCAATCGGAGTAACAGTGCCTCAAATCCTTAAAGAATTGAACGCGCGCAATATTTTGTTCAAAGGCAGAGAGTTTAACAGCGGACACATTTATAAAATATTGAGCAACGAGCGATATTCGGGGAAATATACCGTACATGGCGAAACATACACCAATACGTTTCCCCAAATCGTATCGGATGAGTTATTTGACAGAGTTGCACAAATAGCAAAGAAAAATCTTCGCTGCAAACGAAGTGTTGAAGTCGTGTATCTATTAAAGAACAAAATAAAGTGCGGACACTGCGGAATGCCAATCACGGCAGAAACCGGAACTTCACGACATGGCAAAACGATACACTATTACAAGTGTTCAGGACGAAAGCGAAATATAACCGATTGCGATTTGATAGTAGTGCGCAAGGAAACGTTGGAAAAAATCGTGATGGATGCCATAATAAATGCACTTTCAGAGCCAAATGCAATAAGCAAAATAGTAGACCATATTTATCAAGTGCAAGAGCAGATATTGAACGAACAAAAAGAATTGAAATTATTACAAAGCGAAAAGCAAAAAATAGACCTTGCAATAGACAATATTATGTCTGCAATAGAGAGAGGCGTTATGTCCAACAATGCCATTAGGCGACTAAACGAACTTGAAGAACAACAACTTGAATACGAAAAGAAAATAGCGATAGAAAAAAGCAAAACGATAGACCCTATCCCAAAAGCCGAAATTGCAAATTATTATAAGTCCGCATTGAAACTTGAACCGTTATTATTGATAAACTATTTAGTTGACGAAATAATACTATATAACGACAGAATCGAGATATGCTTTACAAGCCCGATAACAAAGAGTCCTGACGATTGTCAGGGCTTTTTATTATACTCAAATTCAACGACGATTTCATGTTATGACAAAATTACAGGCATATTTGTCAACGAGCCTTTTTATTGCATCGTGAAACTTTAATTTTTCCCCCAAAGCATAAAAAAGAATACAAGTTGAGGGGTTCAACTTGTATTCTTACTGGTGGAGATGAGGGGATTCGAACCCCTGGCCTATGCGTTGCGAACGCATTACTCTACCAACTGAGCCACACCCCCAAAAAAGAGAGTATTTTGATGACGGAATATATATTACACCATAATTTTGTTTTATTCAAGTGAAATGCAATTTGTTTATTGCATAAAGGCGAGAAAAATGTTTGTGGACATTTGCATTTGAGTGTGGTATATTTTTGGTGAAAGAGTTGTTTTCGGTCATATTTGACTGGGAGGAGGAATCTATGAAAAAGGTGTTGGCACTTTGTTTGATATGGGTTTTGGCACTTTCATTGTCGGGTTGTGGCATTTTTGATATGTTAAACGACGACAAAGATGTGGTGGATTTAGGAAGTGGTGACACTTACGTCAGGTGGAATTTGGTGTGGAACAACAATGAATATAGACCTGTTCAGTCCGCTTATTTTGAGTTCAACGAGGACAATTTCAAGTATTATGAAAACGGCGTCCTCAAAAAGGAAGGAACGCACAGAATAACCTACAACGGAGTTGAAAACACCATTTCACCCCTTCACATTGACCTCAATTTCGGCAACGACAAAAACGGATTTGCCGTGTATGACTATTTGGATTGCTACACCGAGGACAGCAAGGATAATCTGCATCAATTCACAATCCTCACCGAGGGCTATCACATTGAGCCTGTCAGGACAACGGGTGGAGTGCCTGTGAGAGACTATCACTTGTCTGATATGCCTTATGCTTTTGGCACTTACGTCAAAGAGGGCACAACTCAGTATACGTATGCAAACGGCAAGGTCAACTATCTAAATTGCGCAAAACTGGACGGCACTTTCTGTGACGAAAATGGCAACAAGTTGTATTTTGCAAACAATGCTTTCTCATCAAAGGCAGGCAATGAGTATGCAAGATACACCATCTATATGCGCTATGAAAACAACCAAAACAACACCGTGGTTGAGGGCACAATATTCTTGAGTTTCTATGAGGACTTTGACTCAGGAAAGCCTCACGACGTGGCAATGATATACGTCCTTCACGGGGATAGAGAACCTGGCGTGGAGTCTGGCACTTCTGCAGAAGCCGACTATCTGCTTATGGATTTCACCTTTGGTGACGACGGCTCAATCACCTTTGCTTATGGAGAGTATTTCTACGACAATCAAGAGTGCGACTTCAACCCCAGCAACTTCGTAGGCGGGACGTATCACAAACAATAACGTTTATTTGCAAATAAAAAGCACTGCAAACGCAGTGCTTTTTTTGTTTTGACTTGTGTTGTGATTAATAGACTTCAACGATTCCGTCTGCTTTGACAACAATCTTCATGCCGTCTTTGACGTAGTTCAAAAACTCATCGCCGAGGCAGTCAATGACGGGCATTGTGACGCCGTCAACCCATGCGTCTGCAAGGACTGCGCCTGCTGCTGCAAGACTGTCAATGTGGTTGGCAAAGAGCATACATGCGGGGTTTTTGTGCAATGCGCATGCGCAATAGA
>JAFVWA010000007.1 GCA_017501885.1 Clostridia bacterium
AGAATTAGGGGAGTTATAATTATACCCCGGGGCTGAAATACGCCCCGAATAACCCATTTCTTTACACAATTAATCATAACGACGGGTGTTGATCGAGCCCGTCTTTTCTGTTCTAAATTTTTAACTATATACAAAACGGCGGACTAAAAGTTCGTTCATTTAGAACTAATTAATTATATTATACCATAAAAATAAAAACTATCCAACTTTTAATTTAATAGTTTTTAAATATGAGTAAATTAAATGGATTTAAGATAATTTGCCGTAAAGAAAAGCCGATTTATGAATAATTAAAGAATAAGACAACAATTAAGATACCTACCTAATGCTTTCAGATAGGGCGAGGTATAGTATTCTAACACCTCGCATTTATTATTATACAACAAAAAATGCGCTTGCGCGCATTTATTTGTAGGAATTTTTATTGCCCTTAATATTTATCCGGATCAATTAAGGGTGCACGCTAAACAGGACTCACGTCTTACGACTGCCGGTATTAGCCATTAAACTATATAATCTATAATTATATAGCGCGAGGTTTTACCCTACACTACTATAATTATACCTCTTTTTTAAAAGTTTTAGCAACCACTTTATTGCATTGCTCGCAGTCGCATTCCGGGTAGTATGTTTTAGTAATTTCTAAAACGATAATGCCTTTACTATTCTTGCGTGTTTTATGGTAATCACGTGGTTTGGAGTTCTTATTACGGAACTCAACATTACCTAAAAATTTCATTATGTTAAACTAATTAGATCTCCTTCTTTTTTAACAAAAACACCTCAATATGTTACCGTAAAACCGCTGCCGTTGACGTTATGGAACCAAAGCTTGATTTGGTGGTTGGTAGTTCTTTCTAATTTAATATAACATCCATTCGCGTTATTAGCGGGATCCACATAGTAAATAGAGTTCGTCATAACACTATAAGACGTTCCATTTGGAATTGGGACTCCATAAAAACTAAACGTTGCATCCCGGTTTGAAAAACCGGCTTTAAAAACGAAACTATACATTCCATTTTGTAAATCAAAGTCAGTGAAGTCAAATACTTGTGCTTCGGATGTTTGGTTTGGTTGTTTAATATTTGAGTTAATAAATTTTAGTTTATACCATCTTTCACCCGCCACACTATAAACGTATTGTTTATTAACTGCATCACCATTATCAGTCGGAGCCGCTAAATTAGTAATTTTATGATTATTAGCATTAAGATCCGCACTTAACGAAGTAAGTGAACCTCCGGAGCCACCCGTTATATTCTTTTTGCGTCAAATAAAACTATTCATTAGTTATTCACCGCACTGACTGTTGTCGTTGGATCTGTTGTTAATACTTTACATTTATACACGTATAATCTACCAGTTGGGTTCAGCACAATCATTCCATCCTCATAATTTACAAATACATATGAGAAGTTGTGAGCGAAGTCTTGTTGACCTGTCATTTGTTCTACACGGTGTGCTCATAACACTGCTTTTTTATGCACGATGTATAGTGTATGGTCGTCCATATAAGTTTTATCGTTAGGGTCGACAGTTATCACTAAACTATTGCTGATGCCTTTTGAGTTCGCTTGTATATCTGTAAATGCACCAGCTGCCACACTTTCTGTGGAAGTTGCGATACTTTCACTTGATTGTCCTTCGTTATTAATTGTGTATTTAGTATATGTGACAGCTGCATTAGACACATTTTTATATTTTGGTTTATTTTCAGGTACTACTAATTTTACCTTCTTAAAGAACTCCATAAAGTCTGCACTGTTGTATAACTGACTACGGATTGATTGTTCTAACATATTTTTAACTGCGACGCTGCAGTATATTGTATAATCACTTAACTCTGTGATATATGCATTAAAAAAGTTGCCATCAATACATTCTGCGTTTAGCAGGATCTTTTCTTTAATGAATTGAGCGATTTTCACTCACGCTTCATATGCATCGTGTGATGTTGTGTCCCACGTAACTAATTGATGACCGTTGTATGTTAATTGAGTGGTGTTTGCGTCATCTGTTCCTGTTTTATTTATTTTAGGGTTGTCTTCCAATCTAAATAACACTTTACATAGCATATTATATAGGAAGCACACACGACTTGCGATCATATTTTCGATGATTTGTAATAATAACTCACCTGCACAGTTTGTACGCAACTTTTCTAATAATAGTGTTCTCTGCAATGTCACACTCTTGTGGAAGCCGTAACCACCATATTTAAAATAATCTTTGCCACCGTGGCTTGTAAAATAATTAACTGTGTAACTTAGGTTTCAAATGTTATCTACACCGTTAGGATCTAATTGGTCTGTTATTTGTGTTAATTTAACAGTGTTATTAGGACCTGTTGGGATTGTAAAAAACATATCAAACCCATTACCTTCATCGAATTGTCCGAAGTCATATTTTGATAACTCTTTAAACATTCTGCTCGTCATATCAAATTTTTGTGTTAATTGAATAAACACACGATTTTGTAACGTGTTAAACGTGTTTAATGCTGTTAATGTTGTTTGGGGATCTGCACTACGTGCTAAATTAGATAAATCAGCACTTAGTTCTCCAAAATTTGCATATGCTTCACCAGTCGCAGGGTTCGTTACGCTCCGAGCCGCTTCGTTGGCTGCATTATTGACCTGTTCTTGTTCCTCAGGCGTTAATTGTGATAAAATTTTAGTTTTTGCCATATTTCTCCTTTCGTTATTTTTGGTGTTGAGGTGTTATCGCCTCACCGTGTGCTAATTTTTATAGAGGTCTGTATTCTTTACCTCTTTTTGTTCTTTCGGAGCTTCTGCGGGCGTTTTTAGCGCTTTAATAATACCGTCAAACCGCGAGTCCATATAAACTCATTTATCTTGGTTTGCTTTTTCTAATTTTTCTAATATTGCGTCCAGATCACGACGTGTCACGTATTCTACTTCTGGCTCTTTTGTCGATGCATCGCTAATGATATCAGTTGCTTCGTTATTTGCTTGTTCGTTTTCTGTAATGTCTTGTTTAATGTCTTCCATAATATCTCCTAAAATAATGGTAATAACATATGTGTCACATATGTGCTAATAAATTCTTGTCACTCTTTTTTAATCATTGGTGTATTAATTAGATCATTGTAATTATACCCACTGAATAATGTTCTCTCACTTTGGGTTATTAGATCATTATTCGCAAAATTAGTGTTGGCTTGTCCGATAACAAATTGATTATCTGTGGTAACATTATCTCCTAAATTATCAGCTTCTGTCTGTCTTTGTTGTGTATGACGGAAGTTTTGGTATTTCACGTCTTTTGTGTCTCCATAATTTATCAGCATATTTAGTTTATGCACTAAATTTGTTAATACTCCATAACAGTGCATATTAAACCGCACTTTAAACGCCGCTTCGGTGCTGTCTAAATAGTCCTCATCCTGATACATATTATAAATCTGGGTTGCTAACTCATCAGTGATACTATCGAGTGTTGCTTGGTTTGTTTGGTAACGAGCGTTCGTTTGGTTCATTACCTGCTTGAGTAAGTTGAGTGTCATTTTGATCCTCCTTAATATTAATTTGCACTCCGGCCTTCTTTTGAAAGTCCTTCGCAAAGATTTTAAACATTTTAATGTATTCATTCTCCATTCTATCAAAAAATGACTGACTGGCTTGCACTTCACTTGATACGTTACGCTCTTTTTTGTAGTCGACGTTGTTTCTGATCCCGAATAAATGGTAATATGCATCTAATATGCCGTCGTAAATTTCTAAATATTTACTTGTTACCTCAATTAAACCATCCACGTTTTCTACCACTTTGATAGAGCTCTCTAAACTTGCTAATTTTCTTTTAATATACCAGAATTTAAGTGGTTTAATGAAATTATTTAAAATTGTTTTAATGTTATCGGTCTTTTTATCTTGTTGAATTTCAATGATTTTATTATTAATTAATGAGCACACGATTACTTGTTTAAGTAGCTGCATTTGGACGTCGACCATTTCTTTTAATCACACTCAGCAGCTGAAGCCGTTACTTTTAAATGAGTAAATGCATAATTTTTCTGGATCATCTACTTCAAAAACATTGCTGTCTTTTGTAAGATCTGGATGCTCAATTTGTTGGTCGTAATTATACTCAAAACTAATTTTTGCTTTTTTAAACTTATGATTATGATCCGTTTCTAAGTCCCAAATTGCCACTGCTTTTCACTTGTCCTCAATTGGATGTTTATACATCGCAGCCATTCCATTTCAGAATGCGATGTTCTGCATTCTAATTAATTCTAATCACAACTCATTATCGTCCACCTCATAATTAATAATGTTGCAGAAATACTGGCAGTAATTCCAGAACATAAAAATACGTTGTGGGATGAATGCTGCAACACTCTTTAAGATTTGCTCGTCGATGTTATCTGTTTCGCTGTCATCTGTTAGTCCGTTGATTGGTGGTAAATTACGCAACGCTTCATATTGCTCTAATTTTTTATTTAGTGCATAGAAGTTACCTCCCGACACATAACTGTCGAACACTGTTTTGAAGTCATTAACTTGTTGCTGGATGTCCTCGATTGCCTTGCTTGTTTTATTGAATAGTCCCATCTATATCACCTCGATTAAATTTAAAATACTTCTAAATATTTCTTTAACACACGCATATACGTACCGACTGCTAAATATTAAGAGTTCCTCTTTCATTAGTTCTGCCAGCTCTAATAACTCGTCTTTATTTATTCTCCGGCAGTATTTATCAGTTAATCACGCATTGTTATCTAATGAAATAAACACATATTCAGCCATTACAAATTGCTCTAACATTGTCTCGGTCATATGTATTTCCTCTCAGAACCGGACGTCATCCTGCATCTTTTCTAATATATAAGTGTCATTTAATTTATAAATGATGCGTGTAACTTCTCAATCTTTAAAATTCTTTTTGGCACGAATTCTTTTATCTAATGTCTTTAAGAACTTCCCCTCATTAAAATATGCGTTCGTCTGCATATTTAGTGAGGCAAGCCCTTTGGCAAGTATCTTTTTCTTTTCGAACAACTCTTTAAACTCGTTTTGGCTGACGTTTTCTACAACCACGTCGAAGCCCTCAACATTAAATCTAAATACATCTCCCTCATCGTGCAGGTCTTGGTTTTCAATCCCTAACTCTAATAATATGTCGTTGGAAGCATCCACTTTGTTACCGATAATTAATAGTAATAGATCGTCAGAAGCACCCTCATAAGATGCGATCGCTTCTAATAATGTAAAAAACTGGTTTTTACGGAAGCTCCGCACCATTGTGTAGTCATCCTCATCTAATGAGTTAAATTCATCATATAGTATTAATTTATAATTTGTGCTTTCAATGGATGATTTCTTGTTCGCAAATGTTGATAATGACCCTACCTTACCGATCAACCGGCGGTTTTGGAGGAACTCTTTGCCAGTCACAGGATCAATGTCCACTTTGAATATGGTGTTCCCGATGATTCTGTATTTATTTCTAAATGTTTCTCCGTTAAACCCATCTTTAAGTTCTTTAATCTCCTCCATTGTGTTCCGTAAGATTAATACTTTATCAGTGTAATCACTATTTGTCCACACGTCATCAGCCATCGCTACTGAGCTCGTTGTTTTACCAATCCGACGAGGAGCGATACATAGATAAAC
>JAFVWA010000052.1 GCA_017501885.1 Clostridia bacterium
ACCCACCCGGCGCCGTAGAACGGCGGAGACGTGCGGTGCTCTCAGACCACTCTATTATACCTCTACGGACCTTAAGTCAAGGATAAACAGAGCGAAGAATCGTCCTTGACGTAAGGCTCGATGCGAGGTGGCACGACGTTATCTTTCGTGCTCCGGCACGAGAGAAATACAATTTTTTTGAGGTAACGTATGGCAAAAGTAAGAATTGCAAGGAGAATAATTGAAAAAATAGATGTAGAACATAGAGATTATGTGTTTGATTTAAGCGTAAAATCGGATAGGCTTTTGCTTTATAAAGCCCTAAGTAAATTTTCTTCAAGTGAAATTTCTAATATAACTGCTGGCAGGCTATCAAAGAAGTTGGAAATCAAAAATTTAATTGAAGCAAGAAATATCGAAGCTTTGATATATGGTCGCTTGATAGAAGAAATCATAGAGTCGGGTTTTGTATTAGGATATAAATGCTTTGTATAAAAAACTGTACCTCTCTTATATCCCGCTATGTCGGGATATAATTTTGCCCCCAATTAACCATTTAATTTTACTCAAACCCGGCAGTAAAAATAAAAAGTTAATCCCCGGCACCCACCCGGCGCCGTAAAACGGCGGAGACGTGCGGTGCTCTCAGACCACTCTATTATACCTCTACGTCCCTTAAGTCAAGGATAGACGGAGCGAAGGATCGTCCTTGACGTAAGGCCCGATGCGAGGCGGCACGACGTTATCTTTCGTGCTCCAGCACGAGAGAAATACAATTTGTGAGGTAACGTATGGCAAAAATTAAAGATTTTGAAATTAAAAACATCGTGCAGTTTAAAGGACACGAACTGGAAAGTTTGGAACAAGGCGACGTTTACTATAAGGGAGAAAAGATAGGCTTTTTTTCGGAAGATATGTGGGGCGGCGAAGGAATATTTCACGACTATAGGAAAGTGAATATTAAAGAATTAATGGTTGATATTAAAGAGTGGGTTAAAAACAACTATATTTTTGCTAAATTTCCTAATTTGGAGGAATATTATAATATCAATATGCTTATGGAAGATATTTTACGTTTGACAGAAATAGAAACTGATTTCAAAAAGGCAAAAAAGGAAAAATGGGAAGGACTTTTGCTCGTTGATAGCTTTAAGCGTATGCCTAAAACTTATGCATTTAGAAACTCTGGATTAAAAAAACTTGTCGCACGTGTAAATACAAACGACGAAGACGTTATGTTGGTTTTTAGAGAAGACAAAGATTTTTCATTAATTAGTAGCAAATGAGTCTTAAAATGAAAATTTGGGGCTCATAATTGATGTTGGTTAATTCGACAAAAAACAACACTTTTTTATTTAAACCCACACCCCCCTGTCAAATTTTTACCACCCCCCTTGTCAAATTTTTACCACCCCCCTGTCAAATTTTTACCCATAGAACTATAATTAAAGAGATACATATTTATTTTATGTTTTTAAAAAGTAATTTTTAAATTAATCTATAATTATAAATTCCGTGGGGAGCGTGCGCGTATGTGCGCGCTTTATATATTAAAAATTAATTATGTATAATATAACATATTTATGCAAATTTTATTCATTTGCAAGACTCAATACAAAAGGGGGGAGTGTTCGGTTCAAGAGGGGGGAAAGCCCTCTAAGAACATAGAATATAAGTTTTCTATTCTTTTTTTACTTGACAAATTTGTTTAGTAAGACTATACTAAAATCGCACCGTTATTTAAAATCATTCTACAATCTTATATGCGGTATAAGGGGACGTTGTAGATTGGTTGACGGTGCAAGACGCGAAAGCGAGTTATCCCTTTATTAATGTCCCTTTATATATTTAAACGCGGAGCAATTATGTTAACTTATACCTATATACCGAAGACCATGATCGAGGCTGATTTTTTGTCGGCCACAGAATTTAGAATTTGTGCAGTTTTGCATAGTTATAGTTTTTTTGACAATGTTTTTCCATCAATAGCGGAAATAAAAGCTAAAGCAAGGGTGGCCGAGAGCACTGTTTTTCGAGCTATACAAAAATTTGAAGAATTGGGCTTTATTACTAAAAAAAGCAGATTTAAAGCTGATGGTGGACAGAGTTCCAATGAATACATATTTAATTATGGCGGTTGGGACGCGTGGTATTCAAATAAATTTGGCAGTAATGACAAACAACAATATATTGGTGAGAAAGTTAAGCTTGTAAAGATTAGTGATGATACTCAAA
Organism: Clostridia bacterium; assembly: GCA_017501885.1. Lineage (GTDB taxonomy): Bacteria > Bacillota > Clostridia > Christensenellales > Borkfalkiaceae > UBA1259. Next base: position 2,215 of record JAFVWA010000052.1, read on the forward strand.
TATCGGTTTATGAAAACAAGATTTTAGCAACGAAATGCTTTAACGATTTTTTGTATACAGATAAATTAGATGCTTCAGAAATAAGAACGTTTTTATATTTGAAACAATTTTCCAACAGAAAAGAGGTATATTCATCATATAAAATGTTGTCGGCGAAAGTTAATATTTCAAAGCCCATTATTATAAGAACGATGAATTCACTATCAGAGAAATCGTTAGTAATGAAATTAAACGATGAGGAGATAACTAACGTTAGTGGAACAACAAAATATTTAATATTAAACGATATAGAGCTTGAAGAATGGATAAATAATCAAAAATAGCGTTTAAACATTAAAAACATTGACAAAAATAAAGTGATTATAATATAATATAGGTAAGGAAAGAATGATATTTTTCTCGAATAAGTTGTTATATTCAAGAAAAGATAGAAAAATTGAAAATGGAGGTGCGAAAATATGTCTAAATATGCAAGACCTGATA
>JAFVWA010000053.1 GCA_017501885.1 Clostridia bacterium
AAAAACTTTTGTGGAACTGAATACGAAAATGCCTATTATGATGTAACTAAATCGTTTGCTTGCACCGAAATAGACGAAACCTTAAAGGAGTGCTTATGCGAGAAACAAGTATAACTAAAAGACAACCTTTATCGCTTGGTGATAACGCGCTTACATTTAAGGTTGGCGAAGAAGAAAGCATTTGTACCGATTGCAATTTACCCGTCAAGAAATGTAATGGCGATTGCAAACGATTCAAAGAAGAATTTAAGAAACTTAAAAAGAAACAAAAGGAGAATAAATTATGAAAAAACAAGACAACTATCTATGTATCAATGGCAAAAAGATTGAACTGACGGAAGAGCAGTTAAAACAAATCGGTATTGTGAAAGAGCCGATAGCAACTTTAAGCGATGATGGGAAAATTGCTAAAATTGGCGAGTATAAATTTATCGTGCTTAAAAATGACGGAAACGAAGTACATTTACTGCTAAAAGACACGCTTGAAGATAGAAAATTTGATAGCGATTGTAATAATTTTGCTAAAAGCGATATAAGAAAATATCTTGACGATTTTGCTGATAAACTTGCTGAACTTGTTGGAGAAGAAAATATAGTAAAGCACACGGTAGATTTAACTGCTGATGACGGTTTGAAGTGTTATGGCTCTTGCGAGTGTAGGGTTTCGCTTTTAACGGCGCAAATGTATAGAGAACACGTTTACACTATTGACGAGTTTAAGATTAGTAAATGGTGGTGGTTAGCAACTGCTTTTAGTACGCCTAAACACAATGATAGCGAGTGGGTAAAAGGCGTTTCGCCTGTTGGTGACGTTAACGGCGACTACTACTACGGCAATTACTACGGGGTTCGTCCGTTTTGTATCTTAAAATCTAATATCTTTGTATCTAAATAAAAGGAGTAAATAAAAATGAAAAAGGAAATTTTAGCAAACATTAAAGACGGAGAAATATTCTCAATAGCAGGCGTTGAATTTATCAAGTTCTTTGATAAAGACGGCATAACAACGGCAGTAGCAAAAAATAGTTTAGGGGATTATAGATTTGGCGACAATAATAACTTTGCCGAAAGTAGCATTAAGAAAATGCTTGAAAAAGAGTTCTTGCCAAAACTTGAAAAAGAAATTGGTGCAGAAAATATCGTTGGACACGAAGTTGACCTATTATCGCTTGACGGCTCGGATAAATGGGGAAAGATTAACTGCAAGGTAAGTTTACCAACTTTTGACTTTTATCGCCAAAATGTAAAGACATTTGATAAGCATAAGTTAGATAATTGGTGGTGGCTTGTTACACCTGATACGACTTCGGAACATTATGACGATAATTGGTTAGTTTGCGTTTCGCCTCATGGTAACTTTTACAACAACTACTTCAGCAACAATAACTTCGGGGTTCGTCCGTTTTTAACCTTTGTATCTTCTATCTCTATATCTTGTGAAGAATAATGAACGAGAAAGAATTAAAAGTAATAATCAAAGCAAAAGAGTTAGCCACGCATACATTTACATTAACATCAAACTCAAATCGTTATCCTAAAAAATATAGGCACTCACTTGTTGACCGTATGCAATTAAAAAGCATAGATATTTATACCGAACTTTTTGAAGCAAACAGGACAAGCAACGTAACGGATAAAGCAGAACGGCTTAAAAAGATAACCAACGCTATTACGTATTGTGATGAACTACTATTTTTTATTGAACTATCAATGAATTTAGGGTTATTAGCGGATAAATCAAAAGCGTATTGGATTGAAATGGTTTGTGATGTTAAGTATATGGCTATTGCTTGGCGAACGAAAGAAAAGAATTAAATTTATAGGTTGTGCGTTGTATTAAAGTTTGCGTTTCGCCTAATGGTAACATTAACAACAACAACTACAACAACAATAACAACGGGGTTCGTCCGTTTTGGTATAAAGTCAGTCAGAGTAGGCAAAAGCCGAAATCAGTACACTATAACAAAAGAACGCACAACCTTTCCGTAAGGATAAACAAAAAGGAATAATGTTGTATGACCGACTTTGAAAAGGTTATTGATTTTAACAATATGTATAAGGCTTATCGCCGTTCCAAGCGTGGCAAAGGCTTTCGGAAAAGTTCTGCAAAGTTTAACGTTATGGCTTTAGACGGAATAAATAGACTAGTAACTCAATTAAAAGATAAGACTTATCAAGTATCAAAGTATAACGAGTTCAAGGTTTACGAGCCAAAAAAGCGAATTATACAAACAACTTCTTTCAAAGATAAGGTCGTACAGCATTGTTTGTGTGATAATGTATTGCTTCCAAAACTGCAAGAGATATTTATTTACGATAATTGTGCAGGGCAAAAGGGTAAAGGCACTTTGTTTGGGCTTAACCGATTAAGCGAACAAATACAAGAGTTTTACCGAGAACACGGCTTTGACGGATATATCTTAAAATGCGATATAAGTAAATTCTTCTATAATATATCGCACGAACAGTTAAAAGATATGGTTGAATATCATTTTAATTACGATAAGGATATTTGTTGGCTTATAAATCTTTTTATTGATAGCACACAAGGCAAGGGAATACCGCTTGGCAATCAAATAAATCAAGGGCTTGCATTACTATATTTAGACGGTTTAGATAAGTTGATTAAGGTTGAGTTGGGAATAAGGTATTATGGGCGTTATATGGACGATTTTTACCTTATTCACCCAAGTAAGGAACACTTAAAACATTGTTTAATTGTATTAACGGAATATTTACAAACGTTAGAGTTAACTTTGAATAGCAAAACGCAGATATTTCCCTTTGAGAACGGCGTTAGTTATCTTGGCTTTCATACTTATATAACTGAAAACGGCAAGACTATCCGTAAATTAAATAACCAAAATAAGCGTAATGCTCAACGTAAATATTTGAAAATGGCGAAGTTGGTTGTTAGCGGTAAATTATCGGTTGACAAGTTTAATGCGTCTTTCAACGCTTGGAAAAATCACATATCGCACGGTAATTGTTATAGATTAACGATACAAACAGAAAGTAGATTAAAAAATATTTTGGAGAATTAGAATGAATAAAACGATAATAACGGGTAACTTAACGAAAGACCCCGAACTAATGGAAACATCAAGCGGTGTTGCTTATGCGAACTTTACTGTTGCGGTAAATGGCATTACAAACGATACTGACGGAAATAGACCTACATACTTTTATTCTTGTACGGCTTGGCGTGGTAGAGCTGAAAACATAGCAAAATACTGTAAGAAAGGCAGTAAGGTTTTGGTTGAAGGCGAGATGCAGTCAAGAAAATATACCGACAAAGACGGAAACGAACGTACTGCTTGGAATTTGGTCGCAAATAAGGTTGAATTTTTGAGTGGTGGAGCAAGACAAGACGACGAAGAAGAACCTAGAGTGACTAGACAACAAAGACCGCAACCAACGCTTATTGACGATAATCAGTTGCCTTTCTAATAGGTGGGGAGTATGAAAACAAATTTAATGAAGGAATTTAGGAGTTTATATGGCAGAAATATTAAATCACGGAAAATATTGGAATAATAAAACTAA
>JAFVWA010000054.1 GCA_017501885.1 Clostridia bacterium
AGGCACGGGTAAACTCGGCTCAACGACTGCAACTGTAAGCGTTACTAATAATGACGGTGAAGTATTCTCACTTGTAATTCCAATCGAATGTAAGAGAGCAGTAGGCGACTACATGAACTCTGAAAAGACTGATTACTATACTGTAGATTTCAGCACCATTTTGGGTGATTTAGACTTAAATGCAATTTTCGGCACAGACGTAACCTTAACCGACGCATATCACGGCAGACAACAATTAAAGATTGAAGACAATAAGATTGTTGGCGGTATCGACGGCGTAGCGTTCGGCGATCCCGAACCTATCGTTATCACCGTTTACGATGCAACCGTAGGTTATAACGTTCAAATTAAACCTTACGTATATAGTGGGGCAACCGAATATGCAGATAACTATATGTTCTCTGCATATGACGGTAAGTTGTTTGACGACGGCTTTGTTCTTGCAGACTACGAAGCTATTTTTGGTGCAGGCACAACTATAAAAGAAGCATATCTTAAAACCGCAGATGGTCAAACTCAATTGGTAGTAACAACAGATAGAACTGGTATTTCTATCATGGGTATTGACAACATTATTTCTGCAACCGAATTAGAAATTGCTATCGCATCTAATAGTGGTATGTATACCTTTGGGGTAACTGCTTACACTCTTATTCTTGATGAAATGCAAGACTTTGACTATTTCTACGTTCCTGACGGCACTTGGTCATATAAGGCTATTAAATTTACAGTTGTTCAAGGTATGAACTGGAACGGTCACTACGTTCTTGCAAACGATATCGACGCAAGAGATTATTACAAACTTGTTGATGGTGAGCCTGGCACTGAAAAAGGTCAATTCAAAGGCTTGCAAAATCGTTATCAATATACTGGTTCATGGGCAGTGGGTCAAGTATTCTACGCAGACTTCTCTGCAGGTGGTGCAGCAACCTTTGAAAGTCGTGGTGCAGATGCTGTAGGCTTAAAAGGCGTTGGCTTAACAGGCTTGTTTGATGGTCGTGGACACGTAATTGCTAACTACGAACCTGCTTCAAACGGTGGTCTTTTCCAAACCGTTAACGGTGGTGTAGTAAAGAATTTAGGTTTCACGAACTTCAAAACCCCATACGTTACAGGTTGCTTGGCATCTTCTATTTGGAACGGTGCTCAAATTGAAAACATCTTCGTTGAAGTTGACCCAAATAAGGGTTTTGACAAGGTTTATGCTGCAGCAGTAATCTCTGGTGACGCAACTCATACCGTTAAATGGAAAAACGTTGTAGCTATTTATGAAAACACTAAACTCCCAATAGGTAACTACGGTGCAATGTTACAAACGGGTGGCGGTGCAACGGCTTACGGTGCAGGAAACTTAGAAAACGTTATCTACGTTTCTAATCTTCCTTTTGACTTCACTAAGTCTGGCGGAAGCTACACCACTTATTGGGAAGCAAAATACGTTGACGGTATCGAGCAATCTGCAACAAACACTACGTTCGGTGTTGTAGAAGGCGCATATCGTTACTCAACTGTAAAAGATTTAATAAATCACGGTTCTGAACTTGATTTATCAAGTTTTGATCCAAGTGTTTGGACTATTCTTGATGGTGGTTTGCCAATCTTCACGTCAGCTCTTTACTATACTAATAACTATGACTATGATGCAGACAAGAATCCTGTATACGACGACTATTTTGAAGTATACGTTGGCGACACTTTAGCATCTGATGCAGGAAACCCTGTTCCTATCGGAAAAGATACTCCTATAACTGTTCGTTATAAGGGCGCAACGGTTGACTTTGTTGACTCACTATCTCCTGTAGATGGTGGTGATAAAGTTACTCTTACCGGATACAACGTTATGGGCGTTGGCGTTGGCCTTGCGACAATTGACGTTACCTATACCGTAGGTGAATGGACTGATACAAAGCAAATTAAGGTTTGGTCAACTCCTGAAAGCATTACTTCTGACGTTGAATACTATTATTCATCTGGCGATGGTAAATTCTTTGAAATGGTAGACGGCAAACTCGTTGAAGTAACCGATATAATTGCTAAATTATTTGGCGACGATGTTTCTTACGACGACTTATTGATTGCTATGGCTGAAGGCGGAAAAGCTCTTACTATAGACGTAGCAAACCAAGGCATAATTGGTGGTGCAGTTGATAAGACGGGTTATAAAGATACTTATATTGAAATCTTTACTCCTGATAAGGGCGTTAAATTAAACGTTAAATCTGCAGGCTTAATTATTGATGAAGTAGAAGACCTTGCTTACTTTACCTTAAAAGAACAAGTAACCTTCCACCATCCATATAGCACAGCAGGTTGGAACTATATCTTTGCAGAAAACGATGCAAACTGGAACGGATACTTCGTTCTTGCTGACAACCTTGATGCAACAGGATACGTTCACGACCTTGACAACGGCATGGTTGTTGCAGGTAATTCAGATAACGTAACCACCTATCCATTCAGCGTTCGTAACTACGTTGCAACTCGTCTTGACTATCTCGGAAAAGACGGTATCCAAGAAGATAATAAGTTGTTAACCGGAACGTTTGACGGTCAAGGTTTCGTAATTTCTAACCTTACGACAACCGAATCTGGTTTATTTGGCGCTATCTCTGGCGAAGCAGCTGTTAAGAACTTAGGTTTGGTTAACAGTAAAGTTCAAGGTAACAAGGGCGGTGTTCTTGCTTACTCTATCTCTCAAAAGGCAGCACTTCAAGATATCTACGTGCTTACTGACCAAAGTGTTGTAGGTGCAGGATACTCTCCATTAGTAACAACTTATGGTGAAAACGTTGTTGTTAAAAACGTTATCGTTGAGGACAACACCGTATATGATCCAACGGCTAAAACCGTTGCTACAAACATTGGCTCACTCACTAAGAGTGCTATTGACGATAACG
>JAFVWA010000055.1 GCA_017501885.1 Clostridia bacterium
ACGGCAAGTTATATTAAATATGTTGCATCGGATGCTTCTTCGGGTATTAAAACTGTTTACGTAAAAAAACCTAATGCAAGTAGCTATACGACCTATACAAGTGGAACACAGTTGACGGAAAACGGGACGTACTCATTTTACTGCGTTGATAATGTTTCGCTTCAATCGTCCGTTATGACTATTTCGCTCGATAACAAAGCCCCGACATTATCTATTTCAAAGGGTAATTTTGGCGATACGCTTAGTGATAGTTTTACAGTAAGCGCATCGGATAACATTGGCGGAACGAAGTTATATTACAAAACACCAAGTGGCTCATTTGTTCAATCGGCAAGTACAAGCGTAACAATTTCCAAAACTCAACCTAACGGGACGTACTCATTTTATGCTGAGGACGGATATGGAAATAAGTCGGCAACCTATACTGTAATTTTAAGTATATCGGCTCCGACTGCTCAGATTGTAAGGGCAAGTAGTGGTACGCAAGTATGCGTAATTTGGACGGATAGTAATTGTTCGGGTACTCTTAACGGAGAAAGTTATGTCAACGGAACGTGGATTAAAGTAGAGGGCGACCATACATTTGTTTTGACGAATGATGCGAACCGTTCTACAACTTATACGTTCTCAATCGACCACTATTACGAAGAACAAAAAGTTGTTGTGCCGACTTGTACGACTGACGGATATACGGTATATGAATGTGCGAACTGTGGTGATACGTATAATGCAAATTATGTAGATGCGCTCGGTCATAACTATATAGTAACAAAGGTTGTAGAATCGACTTGTACGGCTGAGGGTTATTCGGTTTATACTTGTTCTCGTTGTGGCGCAACGTTTAACGATGACGTAGTTTCTGCAAACGGACACGATTATGGCAGTTGGTATGTAATCAAAGATTCCACTTGCTTGGATACGGGTACTCAAAGAAGAGACTGTATCAGTTGTGGTGCATACGAGACTGAAACAATTTTAGCAAAAGGACACAATTATAAGGCAACGGTAACGGCTCCGACGTGTACTGCGCAAGGTTATACTACTCACGTATGTAGCAGATGCGACGATGCGTATGTGGATACTTATGTAAATGCAAAAGGTCATAAATACGTAGCAAAGGTAACTGAACCGACTTGTACTGATAGAGGTTATACGACTCAAACTTGTAGCGTTTGTGGAGATAGTTATATCGAAAATTATGTAAATGCACACGGACACGAATATGGTGCTTGGAGAATTACGACAAGTGCAACGTGTACGGAAAACGGTTTAAGATATAAAACTTGTGCAACGTGTAATTATAAGTATAATGAAGCAATCCCTGCATTGGGACACTCTTATGAACCCGAAGTAATTGAACCTACTTGCGTGGACAAAGGTTATACAACTCATATTTGTTCAAGATGTGGAACGGGTTATAATGATACTTTTGTAGATGCGCTCGGACACGATTATCAAGCAAAGAGAGTAGAACCGACTTGTACGGAAGAAGGGTATATCGGTCAAAGCTGTTCAAGATGTAGTGATATGTATAAAACACAAATTTTGAAAGCAACAGGACACGATTATGTAGAAACGTATGTAGAAGTAACGTGTACGGAAGAAGGGTGTGTTCTTCACACTTGCTTGGCTTGTCAATATGAGTATAAGACAAATATCGTAAGTCCGAGTGGACACTCGTTAGAAACGCACGTTCTTCTTGCATCGACTTGTGATACTAAGGGCGAAAGATATTATGGGTGTTCAAAGTGTGATTATGAACGTATCGACGAAATTCCCGAAAAAGGACATAACTATCAGCTTGCAAGCGAAGAAAATATAGACGGCGTTATCAAGAGAACGTATATTTGTTCTACTTGTACCGATTCCTACGAGCAAGATATGGGCGCTCAGTATGAAAAAGTATCAAACTACGTTGATTATCTTTTTGATGAATACAGTCCATATATGATGTGGGTGTTCTTGGCAACGGCAGGTGTATGGTCGATTGCAATGGGTATTGCTATTATCATCGCTACGAAAAACGAAGATAAGGCAAAGGCTAAGAAGATGTTGGTTAATTACGGTATAGGTTTAATTGTCATCTTCGCAATTTTGGTTGCGGCTCCGTATCTTGTTAAAGGTATTGCAGCGCTTGTAACCTAATGAACAAACAGGAACTTTACTGTGGGGATTGCTTGGCAGTAATGCCGAGCATCCCTGATTCATCTATTGACCTTATATTGTGCGATTTACCTTACGGAACAAGCGTTGTTCATAAATGGAATAAGGCTTTACCGTTAGAAAAACTTTGGAAAGAGTATGAAAGAATTATAAAGCCCAACGGTGTTATTTGTCTTTTCGGTACTCAGCCATTTACTTCACAACTAATATGTTCAAATATTAAGTTGTTTAGGTATTTATGGCTTTGGAAGAAAGAAACGCCGACGGGCTTTCTTAATGCTAATTACAAGCCATTGAACGCAATAGAGGAAATTGCAGTATTCAGTAAAGCAAAGGTGGGAAGTTTATCTAAAAACCCTATACCATATCATCCACCGACATTAAAGGCAATAGAAAAAACCAAAACAAATAAAACAGGTAATACGTGGCGTTCTGCTATGGGCTATAAGTCGGAGCATAATCAACTTAACTCAGGAACGGAATACGTGCAAAAGTTTACAAACTATCCAACGACGATATTGGAATATGCAAGGGAGAAAGAGCAAATTCACCCTACGCAGAAACCAACGGACTTATTGGAGTTCTTGATTCAAACCTATACAAACGAAAACGACGTTGTTTTAGATAATTGTATGGGTTCAGGCAGTACGGGAGTGGCGTGTATAAATACAAATCGTAGGTTCATCGGCATCGAAAAAGAACGCTATTATTACGATTTAGCACGCTCTCGGATAGCCACATAAAACAAAAATCTCTAAAAATCACGAAAAAAACTCTAAAAAACACGAAAAAGAGCTTGACACTTTCAAAATAATGGTGTAAGATAAATATACAATCGTATATATACGAACAATATAAAACAGGAGGCATAGGTATGAACAAACAAAGAATTTTGCAAAAAGCAGAAGCGAACGAAGAGATGACGGTAGCCGAAATTAGGGCATATCAAAAGATGGTAAAGCCGCAGAAACACGTGTACGGAAAATATGGTTCTATGGCGAAACAGTATCTTGAAGAGCATAATATCGGAAAACTGATGTCTCTTGCAGGTAATCTTCCCGAATACTTGCACGGTGTGGATAAGAGAGCAGGCGAACTTTATGATGTAATGTACGCCCAACTATCCAAAATGGACGAGTATAAGAGAACGGGCGATTATATGGTAGACGTTCAAAGAGAGAGTGCTATTCAAAAGATTATTGAAGAAGCAATACTTAGTCAAATCGTTTACGAAACGGAATAAGGAGAAAGAAAAATGAAAGTGATTGGTATGATTTTTAGAGTAATCGGCGCAGGTATAATGATAACTGTAAATGCAATTATGAACGGTATCGGGTACTTAATTGCGCTCATTTGCGGAAGCAAGTAAAAAGCAATAAAAACTAAATAATTTATGCTACGGCATAATCAGAAAATGCAGATTGATGAAGCGTTGGCGATTATGCCGTAGATATAAACGCTTCATCTTTCTATTTATATAGGAGATAAGCGTGGAAAACAAAGATAAAAACGAAATTAAGTATGCTGTTATTTACTCTATGATAATGGACTTGTATGAGCAAGGAAGTATTGACAAAGCAACAGCAGAGAAAATAAATAGTAAGTGTGCAGAACAATTAGAGTGCCGAAAGATGGCAGTTAGGTAGGTAAAATGAAAGAAGTTCAAGTAATAAGGGCAACAAAGCATTTAGACGAAGAAGATGTAATTAGAGTTGGTGCATATTGTCGTGTGTCTACTGACCACGAAGACCAAATCAATTCGTTCTTGGCGCAAATGCAATATTATAGCGAATATATCCGTGAAAACGAACGTATGAAACTCGTGGATATATACGCCGACGAGGGCATCACAGGAACGGATATGCGTAAGCGTGATGAGTTCAATCGTATGTTAAAGGATGCGAGAAACGGAAAACTTGATAGAATTTTGGTTAAAAGTATCTTGCGTTTTGCTCGTAATTCGCTTGAATGTATTGAAGCAATAAGAGAGCTGAAGAACAACGGTGTAAGTGTATATTTTGAAAATGACAAGATAGATACGGATAAAATGAACTCAGAAATGATGCTTTATATCAAGAGTGCATTTGCTCAGAGCGAATCGTTGTCTCATTCAAGACGTATGGTTACGTCAGTTCGTATGAAAATGGAAAATGGTACTTTTTACTGTGGTTCGGTTCCGTATGGATATAGACTTGTCGATAAGGACTTGGAGATAGTCCCCGAAGAAGCAGAAAAAGTTAGATTAGTTTATAAATTGTATTTGTCGGGCATAGGGGCAACAGCCGTTGCGAAGTATATGCAAATGCACGAAGATACGGAAATGGTATGGGGTATTGCAAGGATAAATTATATTCTTACAAACGAAAGATATATGGGCGATTATATGATGCGAAAGACATTTACGCCGAATATCCTACC
>JAFVWA010000056.1 GCA_017501885.1 Clostridia bacterium
AATTGCACTTTCAAGCGGAGAAAAATCGGATTCCATTACGGGGTCTGATTTTTTTGTTTAACTCTCGTTATTAAATGGCGAGAGTTTTCTTTATACAATCTTAATGCCGACGAGAAAAATCATAACGTATTCTTTATAAAAAATATAGTACAATAATTAGCGAAGAAAGATATTCTAGAGGTGCGTTTATGGAAGTTAAAACAAAATTCAAATTATCTTCCTTTCATATTATTTTACTCGGTTTTGCAGCAGTAATTTTTATTGGAGCATTTTTGCTTTGCCTTCCTATATCAAGTAAATCGAGCGAATGGACTTCCTTTATTGATTCTTTGTTTACGTCAACGTCAGCCGTATGCGTGACGGGACTCGTTGTTTTTGATACGGCAACGCATTGGACGATTTTTGGGCAAATAATAATATTGATTTTAATCCAAATCGGTGGTATGGGTATTGTAACGGTAGCGATATCGTTTGCGCTACTTTCAGGTAAAAAAATTGGTCTTTTTAGTCGTGGCACTATGAAAGAAGCAATATCTGCTCCAAGCGTAGGCGGCATAGTTCGTTTAGTTGGCTTTATAATAAAAGGAATATTTGTTATAGAACTAATCGGAACTTTAATAATGCTTCCCATTTTTTGTAAAGATTATGGAGTTGAAGGAATTTGGATGGCAATATTTCACTCTGTATCTGCATTTTGCAATGCGGGGTTTGATATTATGGGGACGAAAAGTGGAGATTTCAGTTCGCTAACAAATTTTTCTGCACAACCCATAATTAGTATAACTGTTATGCTGTTAATTGTAATAGGCGGTATTGGGTTTCTTGTATGGGAAGACGTTTGCAAACATAAATGGAGAGTAAAGAAATATAGAACTCAAAGTAAAGTCGTTCTACTTGTAACGGGACTTTTAATCCTTTTCCCTTCTGTTTATTTCTTTTTCTTTGAGTTTACTACTTTACCGATAGGCGAAAGAATTCTCGTTTCTTTATTTCAAGCTATAACCCCGAGAACGGCAGGATTTAATACGGCAAATATAACCGCTATTAGTGGAACAGGCTTGTTGCTTATGATAATTCTTATGTTAATTGGAGGCTCGCCGGGTTCTACGGCAGGCGGTATGAAAACGACTACGGTTGCGGTATTATTCTCATCTGCAATATCCGTATTCAAGAAAAAAGACAATGCAGAACTTATGAAACGTAGAATAGATGATGATACTGTTAAGAATGCTATTACAATATTCTTGATGTACGTAACGTTGTTTGTGCTTGGCGGAATGATAATGAGTTCCATTGAAGGGTTGCCAATTATGACATGCCTTTTTGAAACGGCATCGGCAATCGGTACGGTTGGATTAACTCTAGGTATTACGCCATCTCTTGGGATAATATCGAAAATAATATTGATGATTTTGATGTTTTTTGGTCGTGTTGGCGGGTTAACCCTTATATATGCGGCTTTAGGTGGAAATAAAAAACAAGTTTCAAAGTTGCCAATAGACAACATAACGGTAGGTTAAGGAGAAGATATATGAAGAAAAAATCAATTTTACTTATTGGACTTGGTCGTTTTGGAAAGCATATCGCTATGAAATTAAACGAACTTGGACACGAAATTATGGCAGTTGACCACGACGAAGAAAAGGTCAATGAGATTATGCCTATTGTAA
>JAFVWA010000057.1 GCA_017501885.1 Clostridia bacterium
ACCGCCCTTTTTTCTTCCGATAAGGGAAAGGGATTAAATCCCCAATCCTATCGGTGTAATGCTTTCGCTGTGCTTACTTTTCGTTTCGTCAAAGTAGTTGATGTCCGTATCGCTCGGTTTCATATCGCCTTCGCAGGCATATCCTTTTGTCGTGTAATCGTCCTTTCCATCAAACTTGCAGGTAAACTCTAATTCGTACCGCCAAATCTTTTCTCGGATAAACGCTTTTACCTTTACAACCTTTGCGTTAAAGTTCACAATCTGCTTTCCGTAAATCCTTACAGCGTAGTCAGTGAACTTTACATAATCGCCCACCTTATACTTCGGCTTGTCGGTGTTGTACCAAATCAGCCAACCAAGCAAGTCTTTACCGTTAAAGGTATCATCGTGCATAAGTTCCTGCAAAGTATTAAGTTGTTGTTTATTCATTGTATAACTCTCCTTTCGGCTTAGGGTTTTGGATTTTTGTGTTCCCCTATCCTTTCCTTTATTATAACATATAAGGTTTACACTTGTCAAGCGTATGAAGAAAATTTTTGAAAAAACTTTTTAATGAACAAAACTAACACTTTTTGTGAATTACTAACAAATAAATGTTGATTATTAACACTCAACTTTTTTGATATTACTCACACCACCCACAACAACCAAAAGACAAACAATCCAACTTTTCTTGTATTTGTCGGTATTCACTTTCAGTTATATTGTACTTTATAAGCGTTTCTTCTTTTACATCGTCAAACGGAATAAATTGCATATTCTCACAACAATACGGCTCGGCATTTTCTTCTTCCGTGTCATATTTATCTCCAAAGTCGCTATAATCTAAATCAACTCCGTTTATTCTTATGTTTGGAACTAACTAGCACAATGCGAACAAAGATTTTATACTTTCTAATTCTTCTTTTTTAAGCATTTTCTTCTCCTTTTTGTTTAATAAATTCTTCGTATGTATCTTCTATATATGTTTCCGCTTCGCTTCCGCAAGTAACCCACCCATACAAAATGTTTCTTTTTAATAGTTTAATATATTCTTCAACGCTGTTTTCTTGTTTTCCGTTGTTTGCAATATCTTCTCTAATCAACCGCCTAATGTAGTCGCTTTTTCCGTTCCTACCGCCTTTTGTGGCTTGCTTGCTTTCTGCGGTTTCTGTCATTTCTTCCAAACGGGCAATAATGTCTTGGTCTTTCGTTTTATGTAATGTCATATAAAAGGCAACCGTTTTGCCCGAAGTTTTGTAGCGGTTTTTTGCCTTTAATTGATAGGATTTCAACTTGACGGCTCGAAAATGCTCGTCAAACTCGGCTTGTGGCAGGTAGCGTTTATCGCCAAACTCGTCAATAAACCACTCACCATCTCGGTCAGCCGTGTATTTTCGCCCTTTGATGATGTCGGCAAGTGCTTGTCCGTCCGTAAAGGATTTTGTAAGTAGTGCTTCGTATTTCTTTTCCATTATTCGTCTTTTTTCTCCTTTGCTTGCTCGTGTTCGATAAAATCCAACGCATAATTTATAGATTGAACAAATCCACGATAATATGTATATTGGTCATTTGCCAAAAAACCACAATTTTTTCTCTTTTCTTCAAGCCATTTTTCTGGCTCGGCTTTCAATTCTTCCAAATATGCTTTTACTCGTTCCATTATTCCACACTCCATTTATAAATAGTTTTAATCTTTTCAATTTTTCTGCAATCTTCTGGAATAAATCCACGCTCGATAAAACTAATTTCCGTTTGATTGCTTTTGATAACCTTTGCAAACTCCGCTTGCGACATTTTCATATATTTTCGTGCTTGTTTACACATTTCTTTTAATTCCATAATTTCGCCCCCTTTATTACATATAACAAACTGCTTTATCTATAAAACTATATTTATTCATAGCAACGATTTTGCCAACCGTTTTTCCCTGCGAAAGTAAATCTTCAATCGCTCTTGCAATCGCTTCGGCGGTTATGCTATCCGCTTTCAAATAGATATATCTTGCGTATTCGCATAATCGCTCAAATTTTTTTGCCGTGTACGCTTCTGCATCCAAAACGCAATTCAACTCGTTCGCAATCGTCAAATCGCAAATGTTAATTCCCAACTCGTTTACTTTGTTTAATTGTTCCCTATATGTCATAATATTGTCGCTCCTTTTAATCTTCAAATTGTTTTTGTATGTTATAAATTTTAGTCGCTTCCACACCAAACGCCAAAAGCCGTTTTTTAATATATTTTTTGCTTTTGCTCGTCAATGCGACAATTTCGCCGTTTTTAGTTTCTTTTGTATCGTAGTTCGCTTTGTAAAAAGTCATTGTTCTAACTCCTGTTATATTTTCGTTATAATCCGAAATAGTTTTCAACGTAAAATTTGTTGCCGTCTTTTTCTAAAACTTCACCGTTTTTCAGTTTTTCAAATTCGCTTGCCGTGATTTTCCCTAAAACCTTTAAGAAGTATTCTCTGCGTTC
>JAFVWA010000058.1 GCA_017501885.1 Clostridia bacterium
CCGTTAGGAAATCCGATAACGGTGCAAATTTGCAATCTATCTCCTACGTAGTCTTTAACTCTTTTTACGTATGACGGTGGGATGCATACTGAAGCCGTGTTAAACGCCATACCATCATCGCAAATAGCCTTTATTTCTTCCCACGTCGCCGTTTGATTAAGTAACGTGTGGTCGCATTTGTTAAGTATCTCTTTTATATCCATAAACATTCTCCGTCTTTATTTTACTGCGTCTTAAAATTTTGTCAAGACAAAAAGTATTAGAAAAGCAATTTCTTAACCAACAAATTCACCAATCCCTTCACATAACCACTACAACAACACACCACTCTCATCCCATTTCAAGCTATACCTTTGCCATTACTAGGGGTGGGCAACAATAGGTAGCTATTGTTGCTTTTTCCACCCGTTCGAATCCCACATAGTTTATACACAAAAAAACAACCTAAGTCGTGTTTGACTTAGGTTGTTTTTGGCGGAAAATTTTAAATGTAAAACTGATTTTTATTATAACGAGTTTTGTGTTTTAATTGTTTCTTCTACTATGGCAATGATTTTCTTTAGGTGGTTGAATTTGTCGTAGTCTAAAACTTCACCTTTATGCGATTTTAGCCATTTGTCTATTATTTGATAGCCACCTATGTAATAGTTCCAAACGTCTTCCGTTATGCCACAGATAGCCGTTGCCTTATTAATATAAACTTTGCCATCTTGATATTTAACTTGCTCAATAGATAAATTTTGCGTTTCATCAAGTTCTAAATCAAGCTCTTTTGAAACGTTTGCTTTCATTAAATGCAACTCTATCAAGCGTTTACCTGCTGTTGCAAACTTGTCAAATTCTTCTTGACTTGCAGGGATAGAAACTTTAGGATAATCAAGTTTTAATAACTCGTTAAACTTTTCTCTATAAGCAGGGCAATATAAAACACCATAGCAGTAATTAAATACGTCTTTTTCGCCAACTTCTTTTGAAAGATTTTGCGTTAAAGTTTTTAATGGAGCAACGTTATAATTAATAGTGCGTTCTTTAGAAATATCATCAGGAGCAATATACAATGTTGCAATTGATGCTATACTAGGCCCTGCTAAAATATGTGCGTCAACAATTTTGTCTACAGCTAAAATATTCGAAAACTTTCTTGCAGAAGAATCCCCCCTGGAAAATACAAGTCCCATATTATTTTCATCGTTAGCAAAATTGCACATTACTTCTGAACGAGAACGGCAATGGAAGCCGTTTTGCTTGCCTGAATAATAAGTCCATCTATTATCAAAAATCCTATAAGCAATTTCAACAGGCTTCCCCAAATCGCTTTCTATATCTTTTTTTGCTTCTCCAACTTTCCAATCGGTATCTTTTCCTAAATTATATTTAACTCTTAAATCGTTTTCTTCTTTAGCCTTAAAGTCTAAAACAACTTTTTCAATGGCTTCTTTGCTGTTTTGCGCACACAAAGAGTCTCTGCCCATTACTATACCTGCAGAGTAAATATTAAATAAATCTACTAAAGATACGCCTTTATCGTATTCTTCTTTGTTGGCATTATCTTGTGGGACAAAAACAGCTGTTTTACTATCTAATTTAACTTCTTTAAATTCAAATTCGCCTTTTTGTAATTTTGCAAATTTATCTTCTCTTAAACCATACAAATCTTGATAATAAACTTTTCCCCAAGCATTATTTTTACTTGTTTTAATAGCAAAAATTATAGATACGCCCACACGAATATCAAACACGTTTTCATCTTTAGAACCATCAGGGCATTTTTCTTGCTTTATAGAATTGCCGTGTAAATTCAATATGTAAATTTTATCAAAAGTTCTTAATAAACTTGCTCTCATACCTCTAAAAGTAGGGTTATCTAAATAACCATTATTTGATATGAAAGCGAGAACGCCTTTGCCGTCTTTTTCAATATGCTTTTCAGAAAAACGAATAAACTTTACATAATCATCATTAAGCCACTTAGAATTTTTCTCTTTCAATGCCGTTAAGCCATCAGTTTCAAGTTTATAAGCAGAAATATCATATTCGTTAGTAGATGATGCTAGATAAGGTGGGTTGCCTATAATAACCCTAATAGGTCTTCTTGCTTTCCACTTGTCAGCCTGTTCAGCTTCTTCATTTATTGCACCTGAAAAATCAAAGAAAGATTGTTGTGCATTTGTTTCAACAACTGATTTTGGTTTTGCCAAAGTATTTGTTAAATAAATGTTTGTTTTAATTGAATCATCGGGAATTTCGCCTAACGTTTCTTGAATAACCCTACGTAATTTTAAATGTGCAACAACGTAACTTGTCATCATTATTTCAAAGCCAATAAGGCGAGAAGTTAGGCTGTTTTTATCTTCTATCCACTTTTTATAAAAAACTGCGTTTCCACCTGAAAAATATTTTTCTTTAACAAGTTTAATAATTTCTGCCATAAACGTTCCCGTGCCACATGCAGGGTCTAAAATAGCGACTTGAGGGACTGTTATAATTTTTTCAGTTTTCCATTTCTTGCCGTCTTTATATGGATTAGATTCAACTTTTATATCAAAAGTTCCGTTATTTGCAAAACCCCTTTCTAACTTAAACTCATCAACAAGTATATCGTCAACTTTATTTACCATATAACGAACCACTTGAACAGGCGTATAGTAAGCACCAAAGTTTTTCTTTGCTTCCTTATCGTAATAACTTAAAAAGTCTTCATAAAAATGCACGATAGGGTCTTTTTTCTCATATTGATTTAACAGCGTTTGTAAATCTGCAATAGAGAATAATTTACAAAGTTTTTCAACTGAATTATTGAGAGTTGGGTGTAAATTATCAGATGTTGTAATATGCATAAAGAACTTCTTTAGCAATACTGATTCTTTTGATAAATTTTCCAATGCTTCGCCACGAGAAAAGCTAGTTAAAGACTTATCGTTATAACGTGCAATAAACAAACCATAAGTAATAGTTTGTGCATACATATCAGCAAACTTTTCTATAGTTAAATCAGGCAATAATTCTTCTCTTAATTTTGCAAAAAGTGCATTAAGGTCGCTAAACATAGGTTTTGTATAGTCAGTTTTTAATATGCCGTCTATAATTACCTTAATTGTTCTTGCGTGTTCTGCCATATAAAAGGCTAATCTATTTGAACTTTTTATGCTTGTTGGTTCGGTTAAAAGGTAATCTTTTATAGACTGAATAAATAAATCTATTTTTTCTTCATCAAGAATAAAATTATTGTTTTCATCTTTAGTTAATAGCACAAAGCCATTATACATTTTGGTTTCGCCTTTTTGATAAAAACGCCAAGAAACGTTATCTGTTAAAATAACGTTGCCATATTTATTTGCTTCAATAAGAATTTGTTTATTTGCTCTATCATCAATGCCGTTAACTTTTTTAACTTCAATAGCACCAAATGCAGGTATATCGTTTATTTCTTCTTCTAAATGCCATAGCTTAATATCAACGTTTTCGCCAGCCTCTGCACTTCTTCCACCCGAAAAGTCTTCAGGCTTGCAACCGAATAGCGAAATTAAGTCCATAATAGGTTTATTATATGAGCTTTCAACGTTGCCTGCTTTATATAACTCATTAACCTTATTGCAGTAGGTAATTAACGCTTTTTTTATTTTATTTTCATCAAATATAAATTCAGTCATAATTTTCTTCCTTAATCTACCAAAATCTTCAAATATTCATCTAATCTTGCGTTTAGGTATTCTG
Source organism: Clostridia bacterium (assembly GCA_017501885.1). Classification (GTDB taxonomy): domain Bacteria; phylum Bacillota; class Clostridia; order Christensenellales; family Borkfalkiaceae; genus UBA1259. Next base: position 3,715 of record JAFVWA010000058.1, read on the forward strand.
CAAAAAGTTTGGTCATTGCAGATAAGTCTTTTTTAACGTAATAGCTATCGAATGCCTCGTAATATCTTTTTCTATCGGTAAACTTTATATCAATAGGTGGATAACCTGCCTTCATTAGTTCTAAATTCACCAAAAGCCTACCTGTTCTGCCGTTTCCATCAATAAAGGGGTGTATCCCTTCAAACTTAATATGAAAAAGTGCAAGTCTTTCTGCAATATTTCTATCATCACTCTTATAATCAATTAAAAGTTCGTTCATTTTGGGCTCAATTAAATATGGTTGAACAGGCTCATGATATGCACCTAAAATTCTAACAGGAACTTTTCTATACGTTCCTTTATCCATAGGTTTATCAGCAAGAACAAGTGAGTGAATTTGTTTGATTACGTATTCGGTTAGTTCTACATTGTCTTTTACAAGGTCAACCATAAAATAAAAAGCGTCTTTATGCCCAACAGCTTCCATATGGTCTTTGAGTGGTTTTTGGTCAATAGTCAAGCCACGCAAAACCATATCCGTTTCACGCAAAGTAAGGGTGTTCCCCTCAATAGCATTAGAATTGTACGTGTACTCTATCATAAAATCTTCATAGAGTCTTTGAACTTCGCCTTCAGTTAAAGGTCGGCGAGAGTCAAGTTCGGCTTTCTTTTTTTCTATTAGCGAAAGCAAACTTTCTTTAGACTTAATTCTCCCGTCTTTTGGCTTCTCTGCCCCATCAGGAATATACCAAATCTTGCCGATACGATAAGCCCCATCAATTTGACCATTAACACACAACGTTCTAACACGCCTATCAGAAATATTCCACTTTTCAGATGCCTGTTTTACATTCATTGCCATAATAAATTCTCCTTTCTCGGAATATGATACTACTTTTACGGAACAATGTCAATAGCCCATCGGAATATTTTTACGTGTTTTCGGAATAATATTAAATTTTGCATTATATTAAATATTAATGTGCAATTATTCTAACTTGGCACTATGGTGTCTGCTTGTCTTGATACAAGTCGGCTCGGCTATTATGAAAAAGAAAAAGCCCCTGCAAAAGGACTTTACGTAAAGAAAATAACCTAACCCGAATTGAGTTCGGATTAGGTTACGATTGGCGGAGGAAGAGGGATTCGCTCCGTAGTCGCGAGATTTTCTCGCGATGCTATCGCACCCTTGGCGCTACTATCACGCCGGGGTGGGCAACAATAGGTGACTATTGTTGCTTTTTCCACCCGTTCGAATCCCACATAGTTTATACACAAAAAAACAACCTAAACCATAATCGGTTTAGGTTGTTTTTGGCGGAGGAAGAGGGATTCGAACCCCCGTGGGCTCTCGCCCAAACGGTTTTCAAGACCGCCTCGTTATGACCACTTCGATATTCCTCCATTCGACCTAGGTCGAATTATATATTAAGTGTTTTTTTCGCTTTTGTC
>JAFVWA010000059.1 GCA_017501885.1 Clostridia bacterium
TAAAAAACAACGAACTAGAAGAATTAAAGGAACTTTTAGAATTTGAAAGACAAGCAAGCATTATGAATGGCAAAGGTAAAGACGTTAAGTTTGCAACGCTTGTAAAGAATTTGATTAAAGTCAACGCTGAATCCCGCCCACTACTTGCAACGATTATGCACGACGAACAAGACAGGCAATTTATTTGCGACGGATATATGCTTGCAAGGTTTGAACAGCATAAGGAAGAACTTGACGGACTACCACAAACACCATACAGCGACAATCTAATTAAGCCTGACAGAATAATTATCCTGAAACGTTTATGCGAAGAATATATTTTGACGGACGACGAACAGTTATTACTTAAAAATCTTGACAAGTATATCGCTATACATAAAACACCGAACGCAAGGAACGAAATTATACCTATATATATTTTTGATAGGTTATTTAGCGCAAAACTTTTAGCAAACTTTATTAAAATTACGGGAAAGTTCGACAAAGTGTATTTACCCAAAGAACATTATTCCCCTATCGGAGTATTTGAACAGCATATAACGGCGATTGCATTACCGATTAGAGTAAACAGCAATTATAAAGACGAAAAAACCGAACAAATAACAGCAGACTTTATAAAGAAATTAAGGGAGAAAAAGCAATGAGCAAACAGGAATTAGAACAGCAGTTATTACAAGCATACGACACGGACAATTTACCGCTTATAGAACACTTGGAAGCGGTCATCAGTAAAATAGCATAAGGAGAAACGATTATGAAATTTAGAGAACAGTTAAATAAGGTACAAGAACTAAACATTAGTATTTGCGATTTAGAAATCGCTAACGAGTGCGATTGCATATTTGAATTTGATTGCACCGAAGAAGAATTTGAACAGTTATGCGAATTTGCTAAAACGGTTTATCTTAAAGCAGAAATAATGACTGCCAACGCCGTAGCAAAAATGATTAACGAATTGATAGTTTATAGTGGTGGATATTCTATTGAACAGGTTTTGTCAATGGATATTTGGCAAGCGATTGAAAAAGCAAGTTATTATTTATAAGGGAGAAACGGAAATGAAAAACACGACTAACGAAAAATACGAAGCATTGAAGAACGCACTTGAACGTGCAAAAATTATTGCCGAACACTCTGCAACGGCAGACGACGGCGGAACTTGTAATTTTGATTCCCCTACCCTTGATTATAGGGCTATGGGCATGAGCAAACAAAAGGCTACCGAAGTAATAAAATCGGTTGGCTTGGGTTGTTACGATTGGACTTTTGGGCGCACGGTATTTGGGCTTGTAATCGTCGGTATGACGAAAGGACAAGGAAACTGCCGAACAGCAATGGCAGAAGCGTTTTGCAAGTCATTACAAGCAGACGGAATTAAAAGTGATATGTATTATCAAATGGATTAAAAGGAGAAACTAAAAATGAAAGTATATTTAATTATTAACGATTTTAGAAACGAAGAAGAAAGCAGTTTAGATATTACCGCTTATGCAACAAGAGAACTTGCAGAAGCAAACATTAAGCCTATGATTGAATCCGAAATTAACACGCAAATTGAGAACGGCTTACTTGAAAGAAGCAATGACGGAAAAGTGATTGATTTTGCAAACGGAAACGGCGAATTAGAGATAAGCGATACCGAACTTTACATTGACGACGGCTGGGGCTTATTAGACCATATTTATATTAGTGAAAAAGAAATCTTGGGAGAATAGTTTATGGAATACATTAAAAGATATAGAGTTGTTAAAGATTTACAAGGCGACGAATTTGGTATGTATCGTGATTATACCATTGAACAATGGCGACAACAAGCGATTGATTGGGCAGAAATGGACGAAAACGACGACGTTGTTGAACGCTTAAAGAAAATGCCCGAAGAACAGATATTGCCCTATATCGCTGACTTTTGGACGGTGGAATTTGCCGAAGTTGACGAGAACGAAGACGGAAAGTTTATTGTATATTACTCTGACGAAATGTTTAACACGACAACAATTGAGTTTGAAAGTTTGTTTAATGCAGTAATGTATTTTAACAGCCTTGACAAAAAATATTTCAAGGGTTTAAGAAAAAAGGTTGACGGCGTTGAATACCCCATTGAATATTACGATTATGAATGGATAGACGAAATCCCCCTTGATTCAGTCTTTAAGGACTACGGCTATTGGCTTAACACTTATAATAACGCCGTGCTTTACGTCAAGAACAGACTAACAAATAGGCGTTGCAATCGTTGTAAAAAGCCCGTTTTGAAATCCGACGTTGACGGTTATCAATATCAATGCTTTGAACACTACGAAGATTTATATACTATTGAAACCTTTGTAAGCGATAAAGCGCCGACTGAACAGGAACTGCAAGATATTATCGCTTGTGTAATGGAATCATAGAACGGAGATTAAAAAATGATAGACTACGATAAAAACATAAAAGAACTTGAATGGGCAAAGAAACAGATAGAAGAAGCGATTGCGCTTTTATCTTACAGAAACGACGGTATGCTTAAAAATGAAACAAACAAGAGCAGAATTATTTGCGGACTTGATTGTGCGATGGAAAGTTTAGAAAACGTA
>JAFVWA010000060.1 GCA_017501885.1 Clostridia bacterium
GCTACTTCTATGATGAAAGGCGCTTTAGAAGGTCTTACAAGAGAAGACGGCTCCCGTCCTATTTTGATTGCGGTAACTCAACTTACTTCTACTGATCAGCAAACGATGGAAAGCGATTTACTTATCGACAAGCCAATAGATCAAGTGGTTATGCACTATGCAAAAGTAGCGGCAAACGCAGGACTTGACGGGGTAGTATGTTCCCCACTTGAAGCGCAAAAAGTTCATGATACATGTGGAAACAACTTTATAACAGTAACTCCAGGTATTAGATTCGCAGACGGAGAAGTTGGCGATCAAAAAAGAATTATGACTCCAGCCGAAGCAAAAAAAATAGGTTCAGACTACATCGTTGTTGGTCGTCCTATTACGGCTGCCGCAGATCCTGTTGCTGCATACGAAAGATGCGTTAAAGAGTTTTTAGGATGAGAAACACCCTTTTATTTGACCTTGACGGAACTTTAACTGATCCGGGCGAAGGGATAACTAACTCGGTTGCATATGCCCTTAACAAATGGAATATTCAAGTTAAAGATAAAAGTGAGTTATATCCATTTATAGGACCACCACTTATAGATAGTTTTATGGGTGTTTACGGTTTTTTTAAAGAGAAAGCCAAAAAGTCAGTTGAGTATTACAGAGAATATTTTTCTAAAAAAGGCATGTTTGAAAATGCCGTTATAGACGGTGTGGAAGATATGCTTAAAACTCTAAAACAAGCGAATAAAACTCTCTTGATTTGCACGTCTAAACCACAAGAATTTACTGAGAAAATCTTAAAACATTTTGGACTTGATAAATATTTTGACTTTGTGGTTGGCGCAAGCATGGATGAAAAGATAAGCAAAAAAGAAGACGTTATTGCCTATGCCATAAGAAAACATAATTTGGACGTTTTAGATTCAGTTATGATTGGCGATCGTATTTTTGACGTGGATGGCGGACACGTGAATAAAATGATTTCCGTCGGCGTAACGTATGGCTATGGGGATTATCAAGAATTAAAAAATGCTAATGCGGAATACATAGTGGATTCTGTAGAGCAGTTAAAACAAATATTATTAAAGATATAACAGGAGATATTATGGAAAAGTTAATTGCAAAAGATTTGTTATCTATCAAAGCGGTATTCTTTAGACCGGAAGAACCTTTTACTTGGGCAAGCGGAATTAAAAGCCCAGTATATTGCGATAACCGTTTAACTCTTACCGCACCAAAGGTAAGAAACGACGTTGAAAATGGACTTGCTTCTCTTATTAAAGAGCACTTTCCACAAGTAGAAGTTCTTATGGGAACTTCAACAGCTGGTATCGCTCACGCTGCAATAACTGCACATTTAATGGATCTTCCTATGGGTTACGTTCGTTCTGGCGCAAAAGACCACGGCAGACAAAACCAAATAGAAGGAAAACTTGAAAAAGGTCAAAAGGTAGTTGTTGTTGAAGACCTTATTTCAACGGGCGGTAGCGTTATTGAAGTAGTTAACGTTCTTCGCGAAGCAGGTGCAGACGTTTTAGGGGTAGTAAGCATCTTTACTTACGGAATGAAAAAAGGTTTGGACCGTTTGAAAGAAGCAAACGTTATAAACTATTCGTTAACCAATTTTGACGTGATTGCAAAAACTGCTGCTGACGAAGGCTATATTAAGCAAGAAGACGTTGCAAAACTTATCGCTTTCAGAAATAACCCCTCTGACGAAAGTTGGATTAAAGCTTAATTTTTTTGGAGTAGTTATGAAAAGAAGTTTAATTGACATTCTTGATTTTTCTGTTGAAGAAATTGAACAACTTATCAAAGTTGCACTTGATATTTCAAAAAACCCAAAGAAATATGCGAACAAGTGTAAAGGTAAAAAGTTAGCGACTCTGTTCTTTGAGCCGTCTACGAGAACAAGACTTTCTTTTGAAGCGGCTATGTATGAACTTGGCGGACACGTTTTAGGATTTTCCGATGCCAAAAACTCATCAGTTTCAAAAGGGGAAAGCGTTTCGGATACTGTAAAGGTTGTAAGTTGCTACGCTGATATTATCGCTATGCGTCATCCTTTAGAAGGCGCGCCATTGGTTGCCGCTCAAAAAGCATCAATTCCAATTATTAATGCGGGCGACGGTGGGCATTGCCACCCAACCCAAACTCTTGCCGACTTATTCACTATTTATAAGGAAAAGGGTAGATTAAATAACTTAACCGTTGGTTTTTGCGGTGATTTAAAATACGGAAGAACGGTTCACTCACTTATAGTTGCACTTGCAAGATATACGGGTATAAAAATCGTATTGATTTCGCCTGATGAATTAAAACTTCCATTCTACGTAAAGAGAGAGTTAGAACTCAACAAAATTTCATACATTGAAACGGATAATCTTGAAAACGCACTCGGTGAACTTGATGTTTTATATATGACGAGAGTTCAAGGCGAAAGATTTGCTGATCAAGCTGAATATGAAAGATTGAAAGACTGTTATATTCTCAATGAAGAAAAAATGAAGCACGCTAAGAACGACACGATTATTCTTCACCCATTGCCAAGAGTCAACGAAATAAGTGTAGCTCTTGACGATGATGATAGGGCGTGTTATTTTAAGCAAGTGTTAAATGCAAAACATATTAGAATGGCTCTAATATTAAAGCTTTTAGCGGAGAAAGACGTTGAAGTGCTTGACTATATTTCTCGTTGCGAAATATCTAAATTGGACGACAAAAAGTGTTCTAATCCAAAGTGCATAACTAATACCGAACAAGAACTCGGTCAGTCATTTAAACTCGTTGATAAAGAATACGACATTCATCGTTGCGTTTACTGTGAAAAGAAAATAAAGTAACGTAAAGCCCGAATTAACTTTCGGGCTTTTAAAATTATTTTTTAAAAAGGCTTGAAAATGGAAGTTAAGTGTGTTAAAATCATTTAAGATAAGGAGAAAGATATGAAACACTCATCCATTATTTTCAATAGTTTATGTTTGGAAATGACGGGGGAGTATTCTTTAAATAACTTTAAAAATTAAGTCTTTTAAGTTTAAAAGGCTTTTTTTATTGCAAAAGAAAAATTTTATTGGAGGTTACTCAAATGAGCAATGTAAATTTGGTTTATAACGTAAAAGATAAACCCGGTTTATGGAAAACGCTTGTATTTGCTCTTCAGCAAGTATTGGCAATCTTGGCTGCAACCATAGTTGTTCCCGTTATTATTAACGGTAGTGACGAAGGTGTTGCGATTGGCGCTGCAATGTCTCAATCTGCGGCATTGTTTGGTGCAGGTGTTGGAACAATAATTTATTTATTGTTTACAAAGTTTAGAAGCCCTGTTTTCTTAGGTTCTTCTTTCGCATTTATAGGTTCTATGTGTGCTGCTTTCGGCGGTGCAGGCGCTTATTTGTGCGTAGGTTACTTGGGTTTAATCTTAGGTGCTGTATTTGCTGGTTTAGTATACGTTATAATTGCAGTTGTTGTTAAGTTTGTAGGTGTTAAATGGATAGATAAAATTATGCCTGCAGCTGTTATTGGACCTGCTGTTGCCGTTATAGGTTTATCGCTTGCTGGAAACGCTATTGGCGACTTGTTTAAGGGTGGTTTAAGCGCTCCTATAACCGAATGGGTTATCAAAAATGGTGCGCCTGCACAAGTTGTTTCATTTGTTCCCGTTGCTTCTCCTTGGCTCGCATTATTATGCGGTTTAGTAACCTTAGCAACCGTTATTATTTGCTCAGTATATGGCAAAAAAATGATGAAGATTATTCCATTTATCATCGGTATTCTTGCTGGTTATACCTTGGCTGCTATTTTTACTGCAATCGGACATATCGCTGATGCTGATGCTCTTAAATTAATTAACTTCAGTCTTTTTGCGAATATGCAATGGTTACCTGACTTTACTTTTGTTGAAGCATTTAAGGACCTTGGCAATGTTGCTAACTTTAACTGGGGTGGATTTATAGTAACTGTCGTTGTTGCTTACGTTCCTGTTGCTTTTGTAGTTTTTGCTGAACACTTAGCTGACCACAAAAACATTTCATCAATTATAGGAACCGATTTAACCAAAGACCCTGGCCTTCACAGAACACTTCTTGGCGATGGCGTAGGTTCTATGGCGGGTGCTTTCTTTGGCGGTTGCCCAAACACTACTTATGGTGAATCAGTTGGTTGTGTTGCTATTTCTGGTAACGCTTCAGTTGTTACTATTTTAACAGCTGCTATTATGTGTATTGTCGCTGCGTTCTTTGCTCCATTCGTAACGCTTTTAGCAACTATTCCTAATTGCGTAATGGGCGGTGTTTGCATGGCTCTCTACGGATTTATCGCAGTATCAGGCTTAAAGATGATTCAAAAAGTTGACCTTTCTGATAATAGAAACCTTTTCGTTGTTTCTGTAATCTTAATTGCAGGTGTTGGCGGAATGATTCTTGAAATTGGTAAGGTAACTATCACTTCCGTTGCTTGCGCTCTTATCCTTGGTATCTTAGCAAATCTTCTTTGCTCAATTAAATCTAAGAAAGCAGAAGCTGTTAAGGAAGAAGCTGATAAAGAAGCTGCTGCAACTGAAAACGAATAAAAAGGATTAATCATGAAAGAATTAAAAAACGTTCATATCCTTGATCACCCTTTGATTAGACATAAACTTGCTATAATCAGGGATAAGGATACAAACACAAAACAGTTTAGAGAAATCATTAGTGAGTTAGCTACTTTAATGGCTTACGAAAGTTTCAAAGACGTTCCTACTGAAGTAAAGGTGGTTGAAACTCCACTTGAAACGGTAGAGCAAGTAGTTGTTAAAGAAAATTCAATTGCAATAATTCCTATTCTTCGTGCAGGACTTGGAATGGTGGAAGGTGTTCTTTCACTATTCCCAGCCGCAAAAGTAGGGCATATTGGTCTTTTTAGAAATGAAGAAACCTTACAACCCGAAGAATACTATTGTAAACTCCCCGCAAACATAGAAGAAAAAGTCGTTATGGTTTTAGATCCTATGCTTGCAACGGGCGGAAGTTCGGTAGCGGCGATTGATATGCTTAAAAAACGCGGATGCAAAAATATTAAGCTTATGTCTATAATAGGTGCGCCAGAGGGCGTTGAAAAAGTTGCTAAAGCTCATCCAGATGTTCAAGTTTACGTATCGACTTTAGATAGATGCTTAAATGAACATGGTTATATTTTACCTGGTCTTGGAGATGCGGGCGATAGAATATTCGGAACTAAATAAAAAGATACAAAAAGACGGAAAAATCCGTCTTTTTGCTTTTTAAAAATATCGACTAAAAGACGCTTGCCTTTATTTAAAAAATATTATATAATTACTAAGAAAAATTTTTATAGGAAGTATTATAAATGAAAAAATCACCTGCATGTGTAATAATTATGGATGGTTATGGGCATAATTGCCAAAAGTTCGGCAATGCTATTGCGTGCGCAAATAGTGTAAACGTTAATAAGTATTTGATAGAATACCCCTCAACTTATATTGGCGCAAGCGGAATGGACGTTGGTCTTCCCGAAGGACAAATGGGTAACTCCGAAGTAGGCCACTTAAATATTGGCGCAGGAAGAATAGTTTATCAAGACTTAACTAAGATAACTAAATCTATTCAAGACGGTGATTTTTTTGAAAATCCTGCATTACTTAAAGCCGTTGATAATGCAGTTAAAAATGATAAACAACTTCACCTTTACGGTTTGTTGTCCACGGGTGGTGTTCACTCACACATCACTCACGTTTACGCACTTTTAGAGCTTGCGAAGAAGAAAGGCATTAAGCAAACCTACGTTCACTGCTTTTTAGACGGTAGAGATACAGATCCCAAGTCCGGCGCAGGATTTGTTGCCGATTTACAAGCCGAAATGGATAAACTCGGTTATGGTAAAATTGCATCCGTTTGTGGTAGATACTACGTTATGGATAGAGACAACAACTGGGATAGGGTAGAAAAAGCTTATGATATGCTTACTCTTGGTAACGGTGTTCAAGCCCTAAACGCTGTCGACGCTATTAAAGAAAGTTACGAAAAGGGTGTTACTGATGAATTTATGCTACCAACCAACGTTGTTGAAAATGGCAAGCCTGTTGCATTAATTGAAAAAGGCGATTCGATTATTTTCTTTAACTTCCGTCCAGACAGAGCAAGACAAATTTCACGTGCAATTTCTCAAGAAGAATTTACTCCATATCTTGACGAAGAAAAAGGCAAGATGATGTATTTTGAAAGAAAGAGTGGTTTCTTGGCTCCAGTATACGTTGGCTTTGCTGTTTACGATGCAAGCTTTAAAGACGTTTACGTTGCTTTCCCACCTGAAGAAATTACAAACACTCTTCCACAATATTTATCTTCAATGGGTAAAACTCAATTGCATATTGCCGAAACTGAAAAATATGCACACGTAACTTTCTTCTTTAATGCTAAATTGGAAGCACCTGTTGAAGGGGAGACGAGAATAGTTATTCCTTCACCAAAGGTTGCTACCTACGATTTAAAGCCTGAAATGAGCGCTTATGAAGTTGCTGATAAGGCTGTTGAAGAATTAGATTCTGGAAAATACGACGTTATGATTCTTAACTTCGCAAACTGTGATATGGTTGGGCATACGGGGGTATTTGATGCCGCAGTTAAAGCAGTTAACGCGGTAGACGAATGTGTTAAGAAAGTCGTTGATAAAATTTTAGAATTGAACGGCTCTGCAATTATTACAGCTGACCACGGAAATGCAGATAAAATGATGGAGCAAGATGGTTCGCCATTTACTGCGCATACTACTAATATCGTTCCAATGATAGTAGTTGGAGAGAAGTATAAGGGCAAAAAACTTGCAGAAGGCGGAAAACTTTGCGACATCGCGCCCACACTTCTTGATATGATGAATTTAGATATTCCAAAAGAAATGACGGGTAAATCTTTAATATTAGACTAAAAAGTGGTTAAAAACAGTTGAAAAAAAACGTTCGGTGTGATACAATAACTATGCTTTTTAGGTAAAAGCATTATTTTCGAACGATTTAGGAGAACAAGATGACTTTATTAGATATCCTTTTAGCTGCAGAAAGTAGCACGTTTAACAACATTTGGCATGGTGGATTAAAAATTGCGTTACTCGTAATTATGGCAATTTGCGGTTTATTCATTATTCTCGTTGTATTATTCCAACCTGGCAACTCTACGGGCGTAAGTGCGCTCGGTGGAACTACCGAAACTTTTTTAGGTAAAAACAAGAGCAAAACTTTTGAACATAAAATGAGAAAACTTACTGTTATCAGCGCTATAATCATGGCTGTTTTATGTATGGTTTTCGCTATCATAGCATCAATTGTTTTAGCATAATTTCTAAAAAACTTTTTTGGCGGTTCTTATGAACCGCCTATTTTTATTTATGAAGAGAAATATTATCGAAGGAATTATTCAAGGGAATGAAAGGGGATTTGCCTTTTTAATTCCTGACAATCCCGAATTTGAAGATTTTTTTATATCGCACGGCGACCTTAAAGGCGCTATGCACAAAGACCGCGTGCTTGCCGAAGCAACTTATGGAAAGGGCGAGCGCACGACTGCGCGTGTCTTAAAAATCTTAGAACGTGGATTAAGTGAAGTTGTAGGAACATATTTTTCTTCTAAACACGGTGGTTTTGTTATTTCCGACGATAAACACTATTCAACCGACGTCTTTATCCCTTTTGGAAAAGGCTTAAAAGCAAAGTCTGGGGACAAAGTGGTTTGTAAGATAATATCATATCCACATAGAAAAAATCCCGAGGGAATTATAAAAGAAGTTTTGGGTAGACAGTTTAATAGGGAGACAGAAGTTAAGTCAATACTTAGGACTTATAATTTAGAAGATAAATTTTCTTCTAAGCTATTAAGTGCCACCGAGTTGTATGGCGCTCCAACACAGAAGGATTTTGTTGATAGAAAGGATTATCGTGACTATTTGACTTTTACTATAGACGGAGAAGATTCAAGAGATTTTGACGATGCTGTTTCTATTGTAAAGAACGAAGATGGAACGTATAGTTTAGGAGTTCATATCGCAGACGTAAGCCATTACGTGAAAAGTGGCGATATCGTTGACTACGAAGCCTTGAAACGTGGAACGAGCGTTTATTTTCCTCAAAACGTTATCCCCATGCTTCCCGAACGTTTGTGTAATGACCTTTGTTCGTTAAAAGAAAACGAAGATAGATTAACTCTTTCTTGCATGGTTTTACTAAGCGAACATGGCGAAGTTATAAAAAGTCAAGTGTATAAGTCAGTCATAAACAGCAAGGCAAGGCTAACTTATAATAAAGTTCAAAAAATGCTTGACGGTGATCAAGAAATCATAAGTCAATATCAATCTGTTTATCAAAGCGTTTTAATAATGAATGAGTTAACAGATTTATTAATAGAAAAGCGCAAGAAAAACGGTTATATTGATTTAGAAGTTAAAGAAAGCGCTATAACCGTCGATAATAAGGGAAATATATCAGTTTCCGTTATGCCACGAGATAAAGCGCATAAAATAATAGAAGAATTTATGATTTTAGCAAACGTATGTGTTGCTAAAAAAATGAGTGATCTAAATATACCTTGCATATATAGAATTCACGAACGTCCAGAAGATGAAAAGTTTAGATATTTTTTAACATTCTTAAATGGTGTAGGAGTAAACTTTTCTTTTAATGATGAGTTAACTACAAAAGACTATCAAAAGATTTTGGGGCTTGCAGAAGGTAACCCTGCTTATAACGTTATCAATAGGGTTATGCTTCGTTCAATGCAAAAGGCAAAATATTCCGAACAACTAAAAGGGCATTTTGGACTTGGGGAAAAATATTATTGCCATTTTACGTCGCCTATTAGAAGATATCCCGATTTATTCGTTCATAGAGTATTAAAAGACTACATTGCTTATGGCGAAGATTACGTGTATAAAAAATACGGAAGCATTGCTCAAAGTGTAGCAAAGAATTCTTCAGAAAAAGAAAGGAATGCTATGGAGGCCGAAAGAGCGGTTGACGATTACTACAAAATGCTTTACATTAGTGATTTCGTTGGCGATGAGTTTGAGGGCGTTATAAGTGGTGTAACTAATTTTGGCATATTTGTCGAACTTGAAAACGGAATAGAAGGTCTTGTTAGGATAGAAAACATAAAAGGCAAACGTTTTGATTGCGATTCAACTAACTATGTGTTAAGTGACGGAAGCGTTAGGTATAAGTTGGGGCAAAAAGTTAAAATAAAAGTAGTAGGCGTAAATTTGGGTGAAAGACGAGCAGAATTTCTATTAGTCAAATAACTTGCAAAATTTATATTAAAGTTGTAAAATAATTATAATGGAAGAAAAAGTCATATCTACAAATAGATATGCCTCTCACGAGTATTTTGTCTTGGAAAAGATAGAAGCAGGCATTGTCTTAGAAGGAAGCGAAGTAAAATCCTTAAGGTTAAACAGTTGTAACTTAAAGGATAGCTTTTGCGTGGTTTATAATGGAGAATTGTTGCTGAAAAATATGCACATAGCTCTTTACGATAACGCAGGCGCTTTCAATACAAAAAATTCTCGTAGGGATAGAAAGTTGCTTTTACATAAAAGCGAGATTATAAGACTTTTTTCTAAAGTGAATCAAAAAGGCCTGACGTTAGTCCCATTAAAAATTTACTTTAAGCAAGCACTTGTTAAAGTTGAATTAGGGCTTTGTCAAGGTAAGCACACCTATGATAAAAAACGTTCGATAATGGAGAAAGATTTAAAAAGAGAAAAGGAAAGGGAAATAAAAAATTATAAATAGCATGGGGGCGATTCAGTTTCGATTGGGCGACTGACGCACGGCGTAAGCATACCGAAGGCTCGTCTTCGTAAAAACGGAATTTAAATTTAAATGCTAACAATCAAGAATTAGCATACGCTGCTTAATTATAAGCGTCGTCTTTACCACCTTTTCCCGTCGGGGGAGGATAAAGGCGTCATTGAGACGGGCAACTGCTTAAGCGTTTTGGTTGCGACGTTTAGCGGACTTTAGTAACCACGGAATACTTAAAGGTTGCCGATTGCCGTAAGTGTTCTAAAATTCAACTATCGGATAAGTATGTAGAAGGCTTTGTAGATGCGTTCAAGACTGGAGTGCAAATCTCCACGTCTCCACCAAAAAAGAACCCGAACTTTCGGGTTCTTTTTATTACAAAAACAGTCCTAACAGTTTATACAAGCCTAAAAGGATAAGTAAAATCGGGGCAACGAATTTGTATTTTCCAACTTTTTTTAATAATGAAGTTTTTGATATAGTAACGCTTAGTCCAATCATGACCCCATGAGTTATGGCAATTATGACAGGAACGCAAAAACTGTTCATTCCCATAAGTGCAAGAGAAAAATTAGCAATAGCGCCGTCAAGTCCTACCGCAAAACCTGCAAGCATACATTGAACGATAAACGATTTGTCACTTTTCTCTTTGTGTTCGTCTTCTTTTTTTAGTAGGTTAAATAGACCAATGCCAATTAATATTATTCCGCCAAGACTTGCCGTTTTTTCGCTTAAATAGTGCTCAAGAAAATACGCTGCGTAGTTTGTTGCAATACACATGACAAATACGGTAAGAGTTACTATCGCGACAAGAGAAAACTTTTTCCCATTGCCAATGCTTAATGATAGCCCACATAAAAACGAGTCTAAACTTACAGTAATTGCCGTGATTATAACTAAATAAATCATTTGTGAAGTCATCCTTTTGTATATTCATACATATTCGACTTGGGTAAAAAAAGTTAAATTTCTAAAATAATGCAATATTTTATATATTATTTTATAAAAA
>JAFVWA010000061.1 GCA_017501885.1 Clostridia bacterium
TGTAAAAGCAAACTAACCAATCAGATAAAATATTTTTTACAAGACGAGTATAAAGAGATAGAGTTTAATTCTAAGTGGAAACTTATGGCTCCTAAAAATCTTAAATCTCGTTTAAATGGGGGATATTAATGGAGTTTTCAAGACAATACTTGACAAGACTTGCCCAAGAGTTTAACTTCATAAAAGATACTTTGGAAAAAGTTTTACGTCTTTCTGAAATATTAAAATTCTTAAATAGCGACGTTGTCTTTAAGGATAAACTTGCTCTTAAAGGCGGTACGGCAATCAACTTAACGGCAGTGGAGCTTCCGCGCCTATCGGTTGACATAGATTTAGATTTTACGGTAAATGTCGATAGGGAAGAATTGCCCGAAATTAAAGAGAAGTTCAAAAAGCGCCTAACCGACTATATGTGGCAAGAAGGTTATTCACTTGCAGATTCCCGTGACCATTTCGCTTTAACGTCGTTCTTATTTAATTACATTAATAACGCAGGCAATCGTGACAATATAAAGGTTGAAATTAACTTCTTGGATAGATGCCACGTTTTACAGCTTGAAAAAAAGAAAATTTTAACAAAAGGTATTGTGGAAGATTTTGAGGTTTTAACCTTAAACACTACTGAACTCTATGCAAGTAAAATCAACGCACTTTTATCACGTGCTACGCCAAGAGATTTATACGACGTTAACGCTATGATAGAAAATAACGTTATAAGAGATACTGAACTTTTAAGAAAATGTCTTGTATTTTATAACGCTATCGGTGGGGATTATGATATTCAAGAGTTAGACTATAAAAACGTTGAAAGGTTAGATTATAGGAAGTATAAAACTCAATTAAAACCCGTTATATCAAAAGACGACAAGTTCGACATTGAAAAAGCAAAAGAAAAGGTAATTGCCTACGTTAAAAATTTACTTGAGTTTACTGCCGGTGAAAAGGAATTTTTAGATAAGTTAAAAGACAAAACCTACGCGCCAGAACTGTTGTTTGATGATGAAACAATTATTTCAAACATAAAGCATCACCCAGCAGCCTTATGGCACATAAGAGAAAATATATAAGAATATTGACTATTTGCCCAACAGAAAAAGAAGATAAAATTTAGTCATTTCAAAGGAGAAAATCATGGCTGAAATAGAAATTGGTAAATTTACATTAGAATCCTTGACGACGGGTATGTATAACAATCCCGAAATTGTTTATAGAGAATATATTCAAAACGCTGTCGATTCATTTGATAATGCAATATCAAGGGAGTTAATGAAACTTGACGACTGCAGAATTGAGATAATTGTTGACGCAGATAGGCAAGAGATTAGTATTAAAGATAATGGTACGGGTATCGGAAAAGAACTTGCTGTAAAAACCTTGTTGGATATAGGTAATTCTACTAAAACACATACAAGTAACAGAGGTTTTAGAGGAATTGGTCGTTTGGGTGGATTATCATATTGTAAAAAATTAAGTTTTTGTACCTCTGCTCAAAATGAACCGGAAAAGACATTAGTTACTTTTGATTGTGCGAAGTTAAAAGAATTGCTAATCCCTGGACAAGCTTCTGAATATAATTTGCAAAAAGTCATTTCTGCGGTTACTGACGTTAAGGTGTTGTCTGAACAAGCGTCAGCGCATTACTTCATAGTAAAGATGGAAGGGGTTGACGATATTTCCACATTACTTGATATCGAATTTGTTAAGGATTATATTGCTCAAGTGGCACCTGTTCCATTTAGAGACCGCTTTTATTGGGGAAGAGAACTTAAAAACGAATTTGCGAAAAGTAATTTTAATGTTGCCGAATATGCTGTTTTTGTTGGTGATTCTTTTGAGACGTTGGCCCAAGTATATAAACCTTATAAAATTACAATAGATGTTTCTGCTCGTGCAGGAGTTGCTAAAGACGAAATTCAAGGTGTTTCTTATTTTGATATAAAAGATTTTTCCGATAAAGTATTAGCTATTGGTTGGTATGGTGAGCTTGATTTTTATGGGACAATTGCTGATGAAAAAGTGTCTGGTATTAGAATTAGACAAGGAAATATTCTAATTGGCGACAATAAAACGTTATCTCCATATTTTATAGAAGCGAGATTTAACAACTGGTGCGTTGGTGAATTATATATAATTTCTGATGATTTAATACCGAATGCAAGAAGAGACGGTTTTGAAAGTAATAAGGCTTTTTCTGAGTTTTGCGATTCTTTTAAGAGAACAATTGGTGTTGAATTAGGATTAAAAATAAGAACAGCATCTAAAACTCGAAATAATCCAATGAAAAAAGCCTTAACCAAAACTGAGAAAACGATTGTCGCTGTTGAAAAGGTTTTAGAAAGTGGTTTTAATTCTTCTTTTGAGAAAGAACAAATAGCAAAAA
>JAFVWA010000062.1 GCA_017501885.1 Clostridia bacterium
CGTGGACAAATAAAAATTGATCCCTTACTTTTTGATAAAGTTTCAAATGATTATTTGCACGGAAAAATATCTGCCGACCAAGCGTCTTTGATATTAAAAATAAGTAGAGCAACATTTTTTAGAAGGTTAAGGGAAAGAAAATAATTAAATATGACCAAAATTGTCATATTTAGTGTGGTATAATAAGCTATCAAATATATTGAGGTTTATTGTATGCACGTATTACTGTTTATTGTAGTGTTTGTGTTTTCGTTTTTTGAAAGCCTATTAAAAAAGTAAGATATACAAAGGATTGAGACTTATGGATATTGATAAGTTAAATAAATGGGCGGATTTACTGCTTGATACGGGAAAAAGAAATAACCTTATAAACTTTAAGGATGCTAAAATGGGAACAGTTGAAATTGTATCCCCTGATTTCGATACTCTTTTTTCTAAAGCGGAACATTCGGCAACGTTTGAAGTTTATGACCCAAAATTAGATGATGAAGAAGATGACGAAGAAAACGAAGTTGTCGAAGAAACTGAAACGCCATAAGATGAGCAAGAAGATGATGGTCGCGAAAAGCGTATTTCCAAAGAAGATTATATGGAAATGTACGAGCACCGACTTAAAAAGAGTGGTCAAGTCCTTATTTACAATTCTTTTGTTAATCCAATTAGAGCTTTACGCAATATAGGTAAAAAGGCAAAAACGGCGATAGAAGAAACAGGTGTTAATATCGCCTATATGGCGTTTGGTTTTATCCATTGGACGGAAAACGAAAACTCTCAATACGTTATGCGTGCACCCGTTTTGTTAGCGCCTATCTCCATAGAAAATGATTCTGCAATAGACCCTTACTATATCAAGATAACGGATAGTGATATTATCGTAAATCCTACCTTCTCGTTTAAGCTTAAAAATGATTATGGCTTAGAGTTGCCAGAATACGACGATGAAAGCGTTGAAGAATATTTAGAAAAAGTTCAAGAACGTATTTCAAAACTTAAATGGACTATTACAAAGGAATGTAAAATTGGTATTTTCTCATTCTTAAAAATCAATATGCACAAGGATTTGAAAGATAATGCAAAAAAAATATTAAAGAATAAAGGCGTTCGCTCTTTACTTGGCGAAGAAGATATTGATTCAATGTCGGGAGATGGCGATGAAGAAAGAACTATCGATAATACGCCTATTCAATTACATAACGTTGTAGATGCTGACTCAAGCCAAACTGAAGCCATTGAAATGGCTCGTAGTGGCAAGAGCTTTGTATTACAAGGTCCGCCCGGAACAGGTAAAAGCCAAACTATTACTAATATTATTGCCGAATGCCTTGCTTGCGGTAAAAAAATTCTTTTCGTTTCAGAAAAATTAGCAGCGCTTAGCGTTGTTTATGACAAACTCAAAAAAGCAGGGCTTGAAGAGTTTTGTTTGGAGTTGCACAGTCATAAAGCAAATAAAAAAGATGTAATAACTGAATTGTGCCATACTCTTAAAGCGCAAAAAAGCGCTTTGTCTGACCGTGCGCAAAAAGAAATAGAAGCAAAAATTCGTGCGCAACAAGAACTTGACGAATATGCTGTTGAACTACACAAAATTCGTCCTACGATAAACAAAACACTTTATAAGCTATATGAAGAAGTTTCTGCTTGTAGAAAAGCGCCTGACGTTGAATTTATTATTAACGAAATCAAAACTAAGGGCGAAGAATATATAAATAAAGCAGAAATCGCTTTAACGCGCTATACCGAATACGTTCCTTCTGTTGGTTATGACTACCATCAAAACGTATGGTATGGATACGTTGACCTTGATTCTTCCTATCAATCAACTGCACAACTGAAATTCGACTTAAAAGACGTTATAACTCTTTGTGGTAATATTAAAGAGTTAAATGGAACACTTAACGAAAAATACTCCATTTCGGCTAAAAATATATACCAAGCATATGCTTTAAGAGATTTCTTTAATCTTGCCAAAACAAGTGAGTTTATTACCCCTGCATTGCTTAACTCGTCCACTCTTGAAAGTGTGTTAAAGACGATAAACGCAATGAACGTTTTAGCAAAAGAAATTTTAAGCAACAAGAAAATCATCGACGATATGTTTGACGAAGACGTTTATAAACTCGATGGACAAGCACTTTATAAAAAGTTGACCAAACAGTTTAACGGATTCTTCTCTCGACTCTTTAGTAGCGAATATAAACATATCGCAAGAGAACTTAAACTTTGCAAAAAAGATGGCAAGAAAGTAAAGTACAAAGTAGCCGTTTCAATGATGGATACTTTGCGTGTTTATCAGCAGAAATCTTCTGAGTTTAATGGATTGGAAGAAAAAATAAAAGCTCAAATTGGAACTGCGTATAACAGCGTTTCGACGAATTTTGAAGATTTGATTGCCGAACTTGAAACACTTACGAAGATTCATTCTACTGACGTTGATTTTGCTACGCTTACGACTTTAAGCAATCAAGAATTTGTCGCAAAGCAAAAGGATTTTACGATTCTTTCCGACTGCTTTGTAAAGGCTTTTAGTAAACTTGAAGAAGCGGAAAAACGTGTTGTTGCTAAATATAATTTGGATGAGTATAACGTTCGCCAAGTTGACCTTGACGATTTAGTAAAGAAATATCAAGGTTGCATTGATAGCATTGATAAGTTAGATAATTGGTGCGAATTCGTTAAATTATTAAATAAGCTTAGCGAATTAGAGTTAAGAGCGTTTGTGGACTACACTATCATTCAAAAAATAAAGACGGACAACGTTTTATCTGCGTATAAAAAAGCATTTTATATGCAATGGGTTGATGCCGTATTGCACGAATCTCCTATTTTGATTACGTTGTCTCGTATTCCACACGACGAAACCGTAAAACTCTTCAAAACGAAAGACGAGCTTAACTTTGAGATAAACAAAGCAAAAATCAAGGCAAAACTTTCTGCGTTAAGACCGAATTTAGATATGGTTGCTCAAGGTAGCGCTATAGCAATTCTCTTGAGAGAAGGTGAAAAGAAACGCAAACAAAAAGGTATTAGATTACTTTTGGAAGAAATCGTCGACCTTGTTCAAACCTTAAAACCTTGCTTCTTAATGTCTCCGCTTAGCGTTAGTACGTTCTTAAGTTCGGATATGAAATTTGACGTAGTTGTTTTTGACGAAGCATCGCAAATTTTCCCGCAAGATGCAATTGGTGCTATTTATAGAGGCAAACAACTTATCGTTGTTGGTGACTCTAAACAAATGCCACCGAGCAACTTCTTTAATAGTTCGTCTATATAAGATGACAATGATGATGAAACTGATGACGTTACTGATTTTGAGTCAATATTGGATATTTGTTCAACGGCGTTCCCACAAAAACGCTTAAAATGGCATTATAGAAGTCGTTTCGAGCCACTTATATCGTTCTCTAATAAAAATTTCTACGATAACGATTTGGTAACGTTCCCTTCTTCTAAACAAGATACTAAAGGAATTGGTGTTGATTATTTCTACGTGGACGGAACTTTTGACCGTAAGACAAAAACAAATTGTGTCGAAGCCGAAAAAATCGTTGATTTGTTATTTGAAAACATAGAAAAATATCCTGAAAGAAGTCTTGGCGTAGTTGCTTTCAGTATGTCGCAACAAAACTTAATAGATAAACTTATAGCAAAGCGCAGACAACAAGACCCTTCAAAAGAACCTTTCTTCAAGTCAGATAAAGCAGAGCC
>JAFVWA010000063.1 GCA_017501885.1 Clostridia bacterium
AGTCCTTTTCAACCGGACACGTCTTAAGAACTTCCGATAAATCATTGTTTATTTCCGAGATAATCAGCAGCCTCATAAAATTCCTCCACAGCTCAAAATCGCGCATATATTGCTTAACTTTGTCGCTTTCGTTTGGTATATAACGCCTAATCGCATTATCTACACGCTTGTTAATCGTTTCTTGTTTCATCTTTCAAATCTCGCTTTCTCTATGTATTGTTCTAAATACTCGTAGTTAAGTTCATAACCGCTACCCTTAATTTCTTCTTCACAATACTTAATAAACTCGCCTAAATATTGCTTTTGTTCATCAATAGGTAGATAAGTCTTTTTGATAAGTTCATCATAAGCAAGTATGTTATCTTCGATAGAATAAAAGTTATCATCAAAAGATATAACCTTGCTATCGCCCCTATCATTGATAAATACAAGTAAGCACTTATTTCGGTCGCAAAAGATAGTAATAAAATCATCTTCCCAAATTATAGTATTGATAACCCTATCAACCACTAATCTATCTTCTTCGTGTTGTTCAAACTTCTTATTATCGTTGTAGTTAGCAACTAACCTATTATATAGGTCTAATAACTCTTGTCTTGTTTCGTTCATATTATTTGCCTCCTAATATGTTTCTAATTCTTTGTATGTAATAAAAGCGTTTTCAAGTCGCTTTTTAATGCTTCTAAAACGCTTAATATCATTTTTGATAGCAGGCAATTCTCTATCGGTATAATCGCCCGTGTTTAACCAATTTTCACGCCTTGCTATTTCTTCTTCGCAAAGTTCAATAGCAACTTCAATTTTGTCGCCTATATAAACCATAATTGTCCCTACTTTCTTTCAATAAAAGCAACTGCCTTATCTTTGTCGCCTAATAACTTTGTTAAAGCGTTAAACAAATACAAACTTCTTTCATCAGTATTTTTAACGCCTAAATACTCGCTTTTAAGTCTATAACGCAAAACAACTTCGTTTGCTTCGCATACATACTCTACTTTTGATAGTGGTAGTGTATATTGAAAACCAACCCCACCAACTTTGATAAAATCATCATCTAAATCTATCAATTTAATAGTATCTTTTGTAAGCGTATATTCATCTTGCTTATAGACAATATCAAAGTATTGATACCTACTAACTTTTTGTATTTCTTTATAAATCGTTTCTCTATTCATAATTAAACCCCTTATTTTGTATAAAAAGCACTTTGATATTTTGCTATCTCATCATAAGCACTTTTCAAAATCTTCTCGCATAACGCTTTAAACTCTTTTTTAGTCGCTAATTTAAACCAACTATGCGGATATAACCAACTACCAACTCTATACCCCTTATCGCTTAAACATTTCTCATCATAAATAAAGATTTTATTTACTTTTTCGCCCATAAAGTTTTTGCCCTTACAAGTAAGTAAACAACCATTTTTTAATTGTTTCATTTCTTCGTATTTCATAACTACCCCCTAAAATTGCTAACAATTTCTTCCAAAGAATAGACAACATTTTTAAGCACTTGCTTTGTTTGTCTATCGCTTTCTATTTTTATATCGTGTTTTAGCACTTCAATATAGGCGTTTATCTCGCCTAATAAATCTTTCTTTGAATAAACCATAAACGCCTCTAAAACATATAATTTGCTTTTTCTTCTTGTGTTAACTTCTTTGACAAAGAAATAGCATAATAACTTGCTTCTTCTTCATCTTCGCAACACATAACTTGTTGCTTGTCTATTAACTCATCATCTCTATAAATGCTTACTTCGTGATAGAAATTACCACACGCCCAACTTGTGCGCCCTATACAACTTGTTGTAATCATATCTTTGCCCCCTAAATAGTAGCGTTTTTAATTTGCTTAAAAGCAATACGCCAACCAATACCAACTTCGCTAACTACGATAAAATTGTATTTTCTATACCAATTAGCAACTGCTTTTTGTATCGTTTCGCCTGCTTTATTCATAATTAGATAATTGCTATAAATATCTAAAATTGTGTTTGCTTCACAAGGCGTTAAATTGCCTAAACGCCCTGTTTCATACATATCTTCAATATCGTGTTTGATATGTAATAATAAATCTCTTTTTGTCGCCATAATAATTCTCGCTTCCTGCTCTTAATAAAATTGACTATGAATAACTTTATTAAAAGCAATAAAAAATAGTGTTGTTGTAGTGGTTATCGCTTCCACTTGTTTTGTTGTGTTTTTCTCGTGTTCGCTTCACGCAATAGCACTTGCTATTTAATTAAATAAATTAAAGTATTTCATTTTCGCTGATAGATTTTTAACTTCTAAAACCTATTAAAAGATGATTTCATATTGCTTGCTACTTCTTACTAAATCACAAATAAGTCTTTCATATATCGTGTAAAGACTAACACGCCTAAAACCTTAAAAAGAAAATAAGATAACTTTTCATCATCATTGAAAAATTATTAGAAAATATCTTTATAACCAATAAATAATTGAAAAATCGCCCTAAACAACTACTTTTCAAAGTTATTGCTAATCTCGTGCTTCTACTTGCCTATGCTTTCAAACCACTTGTAATTAAACATTGATTAACAAAACGCCCTATAATATCAAAATCGCTTTTTGCCCTATGTTTGATTTAACACAAACACGCTAACAAAAAACTATACTGCTTCTTGTCGGTTGCTTTTCGCTTCTCGTTTTCGTTGCTTCGCTTTTTCTCGCTCGCTTCGTTGGTGTGTTTTCAAATAACAATTTGCCCGCCCGCTCTCGCTTTG
>JAFVWA010000064.1 GCA_017501885.1 Clostridia bacterium
AACCTTTTTACCGTCAAACATATCGAAGTAATTATCGCTCAATACCACGTCTTCATCGGCAAGTATTTCTACAAACTTCGCATAGTTATCTGCGTATACGATAATTTCATCATCCTTCATTTCATATCTTAAATTTGGATTCTTAAATTTATAAAACTTTGGATTGGTGAATAAGGACGTTCCGCTGGAAACTACTTTGTCTTCCACGATAAACTCATAGCTTACAAAATTATTGAAAAAATCCGTTGAATTATAATCTATTTCCTTTAATTTTTTCGCGCTCAATTTAGGAACGACGACGTCTTCTTCATACTTATCAATAATTTCTCCCGTTGCATTTCTCAAAGAAACGACAACCTTGCCGCTTATATCAAAAATGCTATCGTTGGTAACTGCAACCTGCGCCTTTGTCAGTATTGGATGCAAGGACGCTTCGTCGTTTACACCACTTCTGCAATCGTCTTCCCCGGTTTCTCTGCAAGAAATCATAACCGGCGCATAAAATCTTCTTGCAAAATAATGCAACGCCTTATATCTTCCGTAATGGTCAATGGACGCCCAACTTGCAACGGGCCAAATATCGTTTAGCTGCCAATACAACGTCCCCATACATCTGCCGCGGTTGCGTCTCAAATGCTCAACCCCGATTCTCATTGCCTCAGCCTGCAAAAGCTGTGACGTGTAAATCAACGTATCGAATGACGTTGGATAAAGAAACGACTTTGAAATATAATTCATTATCTTTCCGTTTGCCGTGTTGTTTTTTTGATGCTTTTCCATTACGTAAGAGAAAATATTTCTATCCTCTTCTATTGTAAATTCATCAATCGTCCTGCGCGACGGGAAAGACTGAAAGCCAAATTCCGACAAGTATCTAAAATAATGATTTCTATAATCTTTTATCGGCGCGTTTTCGTGCCAAACACTCCAATAGTGCGTATCACCGACGCTATCGTTTTGCGGATCGACGAATTGTCCGTGCGTCGTTGGCGTTGACGACGTATAAGGTATTTGAGGACAAATATTCTTTATCAGTTTCGGGAAACGATTTTCAAATACATCTATATACGTTTTCTTGTATGGATATTTCTCTTCGCTTTCCCCTTCATAATGGGTATAACAAGCTTCAATTTCATTATTCCCGCTAATCATTATCAAGGAAGGATGCGTGCAAACCCTCTTTACGTTTTGCCTTACCTCTTCTTCCACTTCTTCAAGCATATCCTTATCAAAGTTATACATTGAACAAGCAAACATTAAATCCATAAATACGGCAATTCCAAGCTCGTCGCAAATATCAAAGAAGAAGTCTTCAGGGTAATAGCCGCCGCCCCATACTCGCAACGTATTGAAGTTCGCAAAAATGCAATCTTTCAATAATTTTCTTGTGCGCTCTTCTGTTATCCTTGAAAAGATACTATCCTGCGGGATATAGTTAGCGCCCATTGCAAAAAACGGAACACCGTTTATTTCGTGATAAAAGCTCTCTCCGTATTCATCCGGCTCTCTTATAAGCTTTATCTCTCTTAACCCAATCTTCTTTGTCTTGCTGTCTACAACTTCACCGTTTTCTATCGCAAATACGTTGATTGTGTATAACGGATGCTCCCCAAGCCCGTTTGGCCACCACAATTTTGGATTCTCGACTTCAAACTCTTCATTTGCCAAAACTATTTTTTTGCTTCCGTCGGGCGCAACGAACTCCACCTTTATCTGCGCGTCACCGTCTAAGGCTACGTTGACTTTCACAAACGCCTTCTTGCCGTCCAAGCGCGTTTTTACGTCCAAATCAATAATTTCGGCAGAATTCTTTTCTAAAAGATAAATATTTTTCCAAATACCTATATCGGGCAATTTAGGTCCCCAATCCCAGCCGAGCATACAATGCGCTTTTCTAATATGCCCAAAGGCTTTCAAGGGTTCAATAGAACCGCCAATGAGTTTATACTCTTTATCTTTTGCTTTTATGTAAGCATCCACGGGATCAAAATGAATTAAAATCCTATTCGTTCCTACCTTTAATAATTTGCTGACGTCAAATCTATACGCTCTATGCATATTTTTTGTTTTAGCAACCAACTTGTCGTTTAAATAAATTGTTGCAAGCGTATCTAAACCGTCACAGCATAAAAAGATCTCGTTTTTAATTTCTGCAAGCTCAAACTCTCTTGAAAACTCATATTCTTTATTCAAAACGGCAAAAGCCTTATCTTCATTATCCCTATAAAAAGGATCGTCGATTACGTTATTATCCAAGAGAAACGACAAAACCGAGCCGGGAATCTTCCCTTCACAGCGAATTCCGTTGCCATTTAATTGCCACAAACCATTTAATAAATACGTTCTCATACAAACCTTAACTCTATCTCTATCGATTTTAATTTTTTTTATTCTAACATAAATATAAAATGGTGTAAATACTCTTTTTTTATTAAGTGACAAAAGAGTAAAAAATACAATTAAAAAATGTGACTTTGTTCGTCATATATTTATTTTTTCCAAAAAAAAACGTTTTTTAAGCTTTTTTAAGCAAAACATAACAAAATGAAATCTTGTAATTCGTTTCCAATTTGTAACACTTTTAGTATTTTTATTGACTTTCTATTATTTTGTTGTATAATAGAATTATGGAGCGAGATATGGAACAAATTTCTTTTATGGAAACCTTGTATGCACCTTTAGGTCCACAAGCCAACAAGGTCAATTATGATTATCACACAAGAACTAGCGACTATCCTTTGCCTCATGGGCACAAGGACTATTGGGATTTTTCCGATTTGACGGAAGGC
>JAFVWA010000065.1 GCA_017501885.1 Clostridia bacterium
AGGCACGGGTAAACTCGGCTCAACGACTGCAACTGTAAGCGTTACTAATAATGACGGTGAAGTATTCTCACTTGTAATTCCAATCGAATGTAAGAGAGCAGTAGGCGACTACATGAACTCTGAAAAGACTGATTACTATACCGTAGATTTCAGCACGCTTCTTGGCGATATCGATTTGAATTCTATCTTTGGTGCAGACGTAACCTTAACCGACGCATATCATGGTAGACAAGAGTTAAAACTTGACGGCAACAAGATCGTTGGCGGTATTGACGGCACGGCATTCGGCGATCCCGAACCTATCGTAATCACTGTTTACAATGAAACAGTTGGTTATAACGTTCAAATTAAACCTTACGTTTATCAAAATGCTGAGGAGTTTGCAAACGATTACAAATTGTCATTATATGACGGTATATTCTTCGACGGCGACTTCAAATTAACTGATATTGAAACTATTATCGGTGCAGGCGAAACTATTAAGGAAGCATATGTTAAAACGGCTAATGGTCAAACTAAACTTCCTATCTCTGCTGATGGAAAGAGTGTTTTAGGTCTTGCCTTAAACGGCTCTAATTTGCAAGACTTCTATCTCGCTATTGCAACTGACGATAACATGGTATATATCGGCGTAACGGGATATACTCTTATCCTTGACGAGATGTCCGACTTCCATTACTTCTTCGTTCCAGACGGTTCATGGTCTTATCACCGTTCAAGCCGTTGGACAATTTACAGCGGTATGGAATGGGATGGTTACTACGCTCTTGCTAACGACATTGATGCAACTACCTATAACCACAAAGGATTAGAAAACTCTTATCCTTATTTAGGATGGGATAACGTATCTATTCTAAGTGCGTCTTTTGGATCTACAGGTGCAACCCAAACTGAAACCTATTATGAAAAATATGGTTTATCTGGTAAGGGTTTAACTGGTATTTTCGACGGTCGTGGACACGTAATTGACCAATATAAGCCAAACAATGGCGGTTTATTCCAACTCGTTAACGGCGGTATAGTAAGGAACTTAGGTTTCACTAACACGAAGATGGTTAATACTAATGGCATTCTTGCTGGAATGATTCTTCACAACGCAACCTTAGAAAACATATTCTTGCAAGTTGATCCTAAAAACGACTTCGATGGCAAGAACTACGGATACGGATTAGCAGGTTCTATCAATACTTCAGTTATTTTACGTAACTGTTTGTTTTACAACAATTCTTCTCACGTTGGCGCTAAAGGTGGTTCAACTTTAATTGCAGGTGAAAGCTTTGGCACGGCTTGGTCAAACGTATTTTTTGTAAGTCCTATTCCGATTTACGCTATTACTTCAGGTGCTAAATTTGAAGCGGAATACGTGAACGGCGTTAAAACTGTTGCAGGCCCTACAGTAAGCAATATTACACCTGGAACGCGTCGTTACACCACGTTTGGTGAGTTTATCAATGACGTAGAGAACGTTAAAGACTTGACAGCTACCTTTGATCCAACTATTTGGACGATTTTAAATGGTGGCGTGCCAATGTTCACTAGTGCAATTAAGTCTGAACTCTTAAACTTCACGGTTGATAGCATTGACGTTTCAGAACAAGGAAACTTCGTATCGAACGGACAAACTGTTGGCATATACGCTTCATACAATGGCTTAAAAGTTAGTCTTGTTGACAGTTTAACTCTCACTTCTGGTGACGGCGTAGTTGAAGTTGTTGAAGGTAACAAGATTAAAGCGTTAACTGTAGGTAGCGCACAACTTCATGCAACCTTTAACTATAAAGGCGTTACTTTAGAAACAGATTTATTAATTAACGTAGTTCCTACTTTAAGCGACTATGCGGAAGAATTCTACTATTCATCTGCAGAAGGTAAATTCTTTACCAAAGCTCAAGACGGAACGTTAGTTGAAGCATCTGATGCCTTAACAACCATTTTTGGCAAAGATACTTCCTATGCGGATCTTTTCGCTGTTTACGATAGCGAAGGTAACGCATTAACTATTGATAAAACAAACGGCGGAATTTTAGGTTTAACCTTTAAGGCGGCTGATTTCGTTGACGCTTCTATTGATATTTATACTGAAGAACAAGGCTTTAGAGTAAACTTAAAAGTTGCTTCTCTCATCATTGATGAAGCAGAAGACCTTTCTTACTTCACTATCAAAAAGCCTTTTGGTAGAGGCATTGAATCAACTTACGTTTGGACCTTTACCGACGACGACTTTAGATGGGACGGATATTACGTTCTCGCTAACAACATCGATGCTTCAGATTATGGCGTTCATTATGTAGAAAACGACATGGTAATGCCAGGAAGTAACCAAACTTCTCTCCGCGCAGGAACAGCTGCTTCTATGGATAGATTATACAGCGGTAACATCAACACCGGTGGTATGTCCAAGGGCGGATACGTTCGTGGTCTTATCGGAACGTTTGATGGTCAAGGTTACACCATTTCTAACCTCACAACAACTAAATCTGGTTTATTCGGTATAGTTGCCGATGCAACCATTAAAAACGTTGGTTTTGTAAACTGTGCGGTAGAAGGCAACCAAGGTGGTTTCTTCTCTTACATGCTCGGTGGATTTACCACACTTACTAACGTTTACGTTGAATCAAATCACGACGTTGCTGGTTCGGGGTATACTCCTTTAGCAACAACTCTCGGTGTTAACGTAACAACTGAAAACGTATTTATCGTTGATAATGCTAAGTTAAGTTCTGATATCGTTACTTCTGCTTTTGTTTACGGCACAATGACTACTGACGCAACAAGAGCAGATAACCAAACTTATGAGAACGCGTTTAACAAACCATTAGCTAACTTAATCGTTATTTCTGATAAGCCTGTAATGGCAACTGTTCTTCCTGGCAATGCTGGAAATTCACAACCAAACATCACTTTTGAAGCTGAATTTGTAGACGGAGCTAAGGCTGACACAACTGCTAAACTTGCAAAAGAAATGCGTCGTTATACGTCTATCGATACGTTAAAGGCTGATGCAAACTACAATTTTGATGCTTGGGATACAAATTACTGGACTATTACCGACGGTGTTCCATCATTCAATAGTAGAAAAGACGTTTTAGTTACCTACGTAACTGTTAACGGAGTTAAGGTTGGCGAAACTGTAGAAGCTATCGTTGGTGAAACTATTGACGTAGCGCTTGAAGTAAACGGCACGGCAACACCTGCAACATCAATTACTGCAGATGGCGTGGCAGCTACCGATGGTAAAGTAACATTACCTGCAACTGAAGGCTCAGTAGAACTTAAGATTACTAACGCAAACGGTAGAGAATTTGTTGTTACTGTCAACGTTAAGAATCCTGTTATCAACGCAAACGGTCAAGCGTTAGTTGATAATCAAGTTGATTTATTACTTGGCGAAAGCAAGACTATATCGTTAACTCTTGGCGCTAACGTATATAATGATTTCACCATTGAAACAGCTGAAACAACCGATTTAATTACTATAGCTGAAAAAGTTATTACCGCATCTTCAGAAGATGTTGGTAGCATGGAAATTAAACTTACTGTTAATGGTATAGAGTTCTTCTTCACTATTAACGTAGTATCACTTGACGTATTGTTTAACGGCACTATAATCACCGAACAAGGTGGTGCTCTCGAAGTTGATGAAAGCGCACTCTTAACGCTTCAATACTTAGGCGAACAACTTGATGCTGAAATTCAACTCACCACCGTAGGAAGCGGTGTAGTAACCGTTGACGGCGCAACAATAACCGCTGTAGCTACTGGTGTAGAAACAGTTAACTGTGTTGCTGGCAACATGAAGTTCTCATTCAAAGTAACTGTAAACGAAGGCGCAACCGCACACGAGCAAGAATTTATTCTTTCTGCTCACGACGGTGTAATCTTCAACAGCGACTTTACTTTAGCTGATAGCGAAGAATTGTTTGGCGATGCTACGGCAGAAATCCTTTCTGCAAAAGATGCCTCTGGCAAACGTTATCAAGCATTAGACGGCAAGATTTTAGGCATAGAATCTGGTAAAGAAGTTGGTGCACAAGAATTAACTCTTTACTCAACAGTAAAAGCTGTTAAAGTTAACTTTACCGTTTACACTCTCGTTCTTGACGAAGCTTCTGACTTTGATTTCTTAGCTCTCTCAGGTTCTCCTATCATCGAAAACTCAGCAATTAAGTATGACGGAACTGACTTTAAGAAGGACGGCTACTATATCCTCGCAAACGATATCGATGCATCTTCTTACATTTTCCGTGGCATGCCATATCTCACGGTGTTTAATCCAACTAGCGTAACTGCAGAGATGTTAGCAACTTCTGGTTACGGCTTCTCGGGTGTCTTTGATGGTCAAGGACATACCGTTACAGATATAGCTGTTACAGGTTGGTCAGGTGCTGGCTACGGCTTGTTTGGTTTCATTAACGGCGGAACTATTAAGAACGTAGAATTTGACGGCTTGTATAACACAACTGCAAAATCAGGCACTGTTGTTTCAAATACAGGTGCATTAGCTTACTCACTTGTTAACGGTGGTAAGATTCAAGACGTTAAGATTACGAATAAGAGCACTCCAGGTGGTTCTGCAGCAAGCTTGTTATACTATACTTCTGATGCAACGTCATCACTTAGCAGAGTATATATTCAAGATAATCAAAACACTATAAACGTTAACTCAGGTGCTTTCTGGAGATACAACTCTGCATCGTTTGAAGACGTTTATATCGTAAGTAAAGTTCCTGCATATCTCGCAGGTAGAACTGGTGACAAGGCAACCATCGTTTCAAGAACAGACGAAAGTAACAAGATTACTGGAACGGATGCCCGCTTCAACTATATCATTGGTGATGCAGAATACGTTGACGGCGTTCTCGGTGCCAACACAAGAGATTACGTAACTGTAGGTAACGGCTTCCAAGCAACCTATAAGTGTTCAGAATGGATTATCACAGACTCTAACGGAAAGACTTATGGTGACAATGCTCCAGATTACAACTACAGCATAAGCATTCTCAATGGTGTTAAGAGATATACTTCTATCTCAAACATGAAAGCAGATGCAGCAAATAACGATTTCTCTAACTGGGATTCAAATCTTTGGGAAATCGTAAACGGCGTTCCTACATTCATTAATTCAATTGATATAAGCAGTTATCAAGCTTACGCAGGAAACAAAGAAGTTTCTGAAGCTCCAGAAAACCTCATTGCTGGCGAATCTGTTGAATTCTCAATTAAACTTGACGGTGTGGCTATCACGGGTAAACCCGTGGTAACCGTAACCGCTGGTAACGAATATATTACTGTTGAAGGAACTGTTGTTAAAGCAGTTTCTGCAAGCGGAGCAAATGCTGTTACTGTTGACGTAGCTTACAATGGAATTGTTTGGACTCAATCATTTGTAATCTATGCAGACATCACAGCAACCGATCATGCAACCGAATACTTCTTCTCAGCTCACGATGGTCAGTTCTATGACGAAGACTTTAACGTAGTTTCCGTAGACGATATCTTTGGCGAAGACGTAACTGTTGTTCGTGCAACGGATAAAGACGGCAAAAAACTCCAAGTAGTTGACCAAACTATTAGGGGCTTAGACCTTGGTAAGGCATCTGATTGGACTTCAACTAAGGTAACCCTTTATACCGACTCAACCGGCTTAAATATTTCAATCAAGGGCGCAGACGCTATTATTAACGAAGCATCTGATCTCGCTGCAATTTCATTAAAGAGCCCAGTTTCAAACGACATTGTTTCACCTGACGGCGAAGGTAAGTTTGACGGCTACTACGTAATGATTAACGATATCGATGCAACCGATTACTTGCATACTTTTGCAGGTGAAACAGGCTTCAGTCCTAATGGAAGAACGTTTGCAACTGTAAAAGAAGACGTTAAAGAAGGCGGAATCTTCTACGAACAAGGTTTCACTGGTGTATTCGATGGTCAAGGTCACGTTATTTCTAACCTTTCATTTGACGCTCAAGCACCAACAGCAGCTGTCGGTGGATTGTTCGGTATAATCAACGGCGGAACGGTTAAGAACGTAGGCTTTACGAATACCTATATCCACTTAGGAATGGGATCAGGCGTTCTCGCTAAATACATTGTTGGCGAAGCAAACATTTCCGATGTATATATTGAAGTATCTGGAAGCAGAAACGACGGTGTAAGCTTCATTATTGCAGACTACGTTGCAGAAAGCGCATCGTTAGAAAGAATGTATATCACTTGGTTAGATTCTTCACCAAAAATTGCTCTTTGGGGTTCAAACATTCTCGTTAACGCAAATAACGCAGCAGAATTTAACGTTGCATTAAAAGATTCTTACTTTGTATCAAAAGCCCCTGCAATGGTAACGACTGATGCAAACGGAAGGAACGCATCTGTAACTAATTCTGATGGCGAAATCATCTTTGGTGGCCCAGATGCTGACAGAAGACTTCATAGAATAGCAGCCGACGCTTTATACGTAGACGGTATTAAGAATGAAACTGCAACTTCAAACGAATTCCGCGTTGCATGGTATTTAGAACAAATTTATACAACTGAAGGTAATACCGTTTATACAAACGGCGTGACCTACGAAGCTGGCTCAACCTATGCTATTAGCGTTCTTGACGGCTTAAAGAGATATTCGTCTCTTGCTAACATGAAAGCTGATGCTGCAAACAACGACTTCTCAAGTTGGAATTCTGACATTTGGGAAATCGTGAATGGTGTTCCAACCTTCTTAAGTCAAGTAGACAAAACTGAATACGCTGCTTATGCAGGCGAATCTCAAGTTTCTACTAATGCAGTTGAACTTACCATAGATGAAACGGTAGAATTCTCAATTAAATTAAACGGCACGGCTATCACGGGTAAACCCGTGGTAACCGTAACCGCAGGTGACGACTATATCACTATGGACGGCACAACCTTAAAAGCAATCGCAGCAAGTGGCGAAAGCGAAGTTGCTGTAAGCATTTCTTATAGAGGCATAGTTTGGACGCAATCGTTTGTTATTTATCCAAATATAGAAGTAACCGACAAAGAAGACGAAGTTTACTTCTCAGTTCATGACGGTCAATTCTATAATGACAACTTTGACGTAGTAACCATAGACGAACTCTTTGGCGAAGACGTAACAGTAGTTCGCGCATACGACGAACAGGGTAACAAACTCCAAGTAGTAGACCAAAAGATAATGGGCTTAGATCTTGGTGCACAAACAGATTGGGCGTCAACTAAGATAACTCTTTATACTGCAGAAAAAGGTATAAGAGTATCAGTTAAAGCCGCAGACCTTATCATTGACGAAACAGCTGACTTTGAATACTTTGGACTTAACGGCACGGCAACTATTGCAGCAGATTCGTTTGTTTACGACGGAGACGACTTCGTTTGGGACGGCTATCACGTTGTTGTAAAAGACATCGATGCGAAAGCATATTCACACCACACCGACCTTGGTGGAAACAATACTGGTAAAGAACTTGGCAACGCTTCTATGGAAGCAGTTGCTGATACCAACTATGGTTTATCAGGTGTGTTTGATGGTCAAGGTCATACCATTGACAGAATGTTTATCGATGGAACGTTCCATAGCGGTTTATTCCCAATAATCAACGGCGGAACAGTAAAGAACGTTAGATTTACTAACTTATTCTCTGGATATTACAGTAACTATAGACCTTCTGGTGTTACAAACTACTATTATACAAAAGGAGATGGCTCAACAGCAGGCTATCAAGCTTCTAAATACATCTTCTCAACCTATATGGTAAATGGTGCTAAGATAGAAGACGTTGATATCAACTTCCACAATAACGCATTGGCTGGTGGTTCTATGCTTTACCATGGGGCAGATGAAACCTCTTCAATTACTAACGCGGTTATAAGTGTTACCAAGAGTGCAACTAACATTTGGGGTAACTACATTATGCCTTCAACAAAGGCAACCTTATCTAACGTATACGTAATTGCAACCATGGGCTTAGGTGTTTCTTCACGTAATGCAAGTGGTTATATCACACCTATCGTAGAAGAAGGCGAAACTGCAGAAAATACTTCTCTTGCATGGTCTCCTGTAAACTTTGACGCAGCTAAAGTAGACGGCGTAACAAGAGATTACGTCAACTACTTTATGGGTGGAACTGGCTCAAACTATTTCGACACTTATAGTTTTGATGATTACACAGCAACAACTGCAGAAGGTGGCACAACGTATAGTAAAGAAAATCCTGTATCAAGAAACGTAACCACTGGCGTAATTCGTTATACGTCAATTGCAAACATGCAAGCAGATAAAGCTACTAACGATTTCTCAAGCTGGGATTCAAGCATTTGGGAAATAGTAAACGGTGTTCCAACCTTTTTAAGTCAAATTGATCAAAGTGGATATACCGCTTACGTTAATAACAGTTTAGTAAGTGCAACACCTTACGAACTCTCAGTTGACGAAACTGCAGATTTCTCAGTTGAATTAGACGGTAAAACTATCGTGGGTAAACCCACGGTAGAAATTACCGCAGGTGGCGACTATATCACGGTAGAAGGCACAACGGTTAAAGCAATAGCAGATAGTGGCGAAAATGCCGTAACCGTTACTGTAAAATACAGAAACAAAACTTGGACACAATCATTTGTTGTGTATGCAAACGTAGAAGTAACCGAAGGTGCTCAAGAATACAAATTCTCAGCACACGACGGTCAATTCTATGACGACGCTTATGGCATAGTTACAGTAGACGAAATCTTTGGCGAAGACGTAACCGTAGTTCGCGCATATGACGAACAGGGTAACAAACTTCAAGTAGTAGATCAAAAGATAATGGGCTTAGACCTTGGCAAACAATCTACTTGGGCAACCACGAAGATTACCCTTTACACCGCAACTGCAGGCTTAAAAGTAACAGTTAAAGCAGCAGACGCAATTATCGATGAGGCAGCAGACCTTGCAGTATTCACCCCACAAGCAACTGGCGAAATATCAGCAACTTCAATAGTTTATAATGGAGACGATCTTGTAGACGACGGCTACTACGTAATGGTAAAAGACGTAGACGCTCATGCAGAAGGATACTTCCACAACGTTTCAACTGTAGCAAACTTCAAACTCGAAGACGCTGACATGGCAACTGTAGCAGCAAGTGAATATGGCTTCTCAGGTGTGTTTGACGGTCAAGGACATAAGATAGATAACCTTTTTGTTGGATCGTATAGTGCATTAGGCAGCACAACTCAAAGCGCTTCACTCTTTGGTTGGGTAAACGGTGGAACTATTAAAAACGTTTCTTTCAATAACCTATACGCACATAATTCATCAGCAACTTCAACACTTACTAAATCGGTAGCTCATGGAACTGGTAGTGCATCTGCAAAGTATTTATTAGCAACTTACTTGGTAAATGGAGCAAAAATCCAAGACGTAAGTATTGAATTTGGTCGTATGAATGCATCTGCAGGAAAAACCTTGTTTAAGTCTGCAGACAGCACATCTGCTATTGAAAGGGTATATTTAAGAGAAACTCATTGGAATACCTATAGCACAAATGGTGGTGGATTCTTTGACAGTAACTCTGCTACGTTTACCGACGTATACTTTGTAAGTAAGCTTCCTGTTCAAACCAATAGTCACTTTGGTAAAACCTATCAAGTAGAAACCATTGGTGTAGAAGGTTCTCGCGCAACTCAAAAGTGGTTCAAAGTGTTAACGGTTGCTGGAAGTGTAGATGGCGTAGCTCAAACAGGCGTTATGGATTATGTTTTGAAAGCTGGCTCTATCGATAGATATGATTTCGCAACATATAACGTATATACGTCAGATACAGCAACAACACCTCAAGGTGTTTATAATGCAACTGTTTTAAGTGGATTAAAACAATACACAACTCTTGAAAACATGCAAGCTGACGCAGCAAATAACTCATTCACTGGTTGGGATAGCACGTTATGGACCATAACCAACGGTGTTCCAAGCATGAACGTTATCGGCTAAAATTTAACTGTCATTCTGAGATGGACTATCTTTGACGGTCTTTCTAAGAATCTAAAACAAACCAAAACGGCTCGAATATTTCGAGCCGTTTTTCTTTTTATTGCACTAACACCGCATTAAAATCATTATTTATACAAAAACTAAAAAACCAATAAACTGAAAAATAAACCCCAAGCCAAAAGCCGTAAAACCTTTGTAAAATGCTTGCAATTTTGCGTATTTATCATTAAAAACTGCACGTTTACCAAAAAAAGTAGTCAATATTTTGATATATTTTAGGCATATTAATATAGTATAATAAAATCAGAAAAATAGGTGTGGTATTGTTTTTTTTGCTCATCTATTCGCAAAAAAAGTAGGCAAAAACTGACGTTTTTGCCTAATAGTGTTATAACAAATTTTTAATAGGCAAAAGCGCAAGCTAAATAAAAAGTATGCAAAAAATTGCCCGTGCAAAACAATTTTTTGCATAAAAGCCCAAAATTTGTTGTTAAAATAACAAAATTTTTATTGCGGATATAAGCCAAAAAGATAAAACCGCAAAATATTTCAGTTATATATAAAATATATATAATGTAGCTTGGTGCGAAAAAGGGCGCAAGCCGAAACCAAAAATTCGTAGCAAGCAAAAACAAGGAGGGTATTTATGAAAGAGTATCGTAAACCTATAGTATCGTTAATCAGATTTGACGAAAAAGACGTGCTTGCAGTAAGCGCAG
The DNA here is from genome assembly GCA_017501885.1 of Clostridia bacterium. Classification (GTDB taxonomy): domain Bacteria; phylum Bacillota; class Clostridia; order Christensenellales; family Borkfalkiaceae; genus UBA1259. The sequence continues at coordinate 10,687 of JAFVWA010000065.1, forward strand.
CAAAGTTCGACATTAACTGGTTAGAAATACTATAAAACAGGGAGGAAGAAACATGACAAGAGCGAAAAGTAGATTAACAGTCCTTTTAGCGTTCTTTGCAGTTCTCACCATGTGTTTAGGTATAGCATTTATGCCTAAGCAGGAAGCGTTCGCAGCAGTAGATACGAGCACGGGATTCTACGTAGAAGACGGCGCATCCGCAAGATTGGTAGAAGGGCAAAGCGGAATAAAATGGACCGTTCACATTACTAAGACAGCGTATAACAAGATTGTGACCGAAAAGGGCGCAGTAACAGGTGCTGGATTAGAAATTCGTCCAAGTGGAACAGATTCCGAAGGTAATGAATATGCATGGACGCCATTCACGTATGGCGGAACGTTAGTATTCGGCGAAGAAGAAACGTCAGAATACGTATTCCCATACGCAATTTATTACGACGAAATCATCAACGATATGAATGCGAAATTAATAGAGCAGGGCGAAGACAAGTTAACCGCTGATGAAGAAAAAGCATATCTTGCGCAAGCATACGCAATGAACTTAGAAGTTCGTCCATTTGTAAAAGGCTTACAAGCAAATGGAGACGAATACGTTTCATACGGTGAAGCAGGCGACACGTCACGTTCATTACAAGGCGTAGCATTAGCATATTTACTTCAAGATATCGTAGCAGAAGGCACGAAAGAATATAACACCTTAGTAGGGTATATTCCAGGCACTTATAACGAAGTAGCAGAAGAATTCAAAGCAGAAGAAACGTTCTATTCAAACTACGACGCAACGGGTGTAATTCCAATTGATAGTGCAATACCAATGGAAAATGCAAAAATCTACTACGGAGCAAAAGAAGTAACAGATTTATATGCAGACGGCGCAGTAAATCTTTCAGGCGTTCAAACGAAAGTAACAACTGATGGCACTTGCAGCGACTACTTAACTATTTTAGACACTGCATCTGGCGACGTATACAAACAAGAATTCGTAGGCGTAACCTTAGCTATTGACGAGGCTTCTGACCTTGATTACTTCACCATGAAACAAGAAATGGTATCTTATAACGAAGATATGCACCTTGCTCGTGGCCGTAAATTTGCTGAGGGCGACGTTGAATGGAACGGTTATTACGTTCTTTTAAACGATATTGATTGCACAAACTATGAACACGATTTTGATAAGAGTTTCAAAAACCCATCATTCACATCTGCAAGTATCGCTGCATTAGCTGCTCACGCAGATACTGTTGGCAAAGGTTTGGTTGGAACGTTTGACGGTAGGGGATATACCCTTAACGGTTTCAGACATATCTCATACGGTTTGTTTGGCTTAGTTAATGGTGGAACTGTTAAAAACGTTTACATCAATGCAATGAATAAAGACGTAACATCTTATGGTTTTTCTAACTCAGGATTTATCGCTTCATTCTTTGTAAACGGCGCAACTGTATCTAACGTATACATTCAAATTAACGGCTCTTTAAACTTTGGTTGGAATACGCCTATTCTTGCTTGTCAAGCAACTAGCGACTGTTCTATTAGAAACTTAGTTGCTTACTGGACTGGTTCTAACCAACCAGGTGGTTATGGTGGTTTAATATCATCTGTTCCTGCTCAAAGCGTTCTTCAAGACGTATACTTTATTAATGCTTATAAGCCTGTAATTGTAGGTTCTTCATCATCCTATGCTGCTACTAAAAACGTAGAAGGTGCTAGCACCACTAATTACAATCTTCAAAAAGCAGCTGCAGATGCAAAATACGTAAACGGCAAAGAAATGCCAGAACTTAATAAGTATTATTATCAAGCATACGGTAGCACAAACATCTATTCACTCGATGATTATACCATTGGAACTGAAGTTCCTTATGCTTACACAAGATTAGAAGGTGTTAAGAGATATACTTCTTTCGCTAAAATGACTGAAGATAAAGCAAACAACGATTTCTCTTCTTGGGATTCAAGCATTTGGGAAATCGTAGACGGTGTTCCTACCTTTAGAAGCACCTTAACAGGCGACTACTCAGCTTACGTTAACGGAAACGCTATTGCAGGTCAAACTATTACTGCCTTTGCAGGTTTTTCTTTCGACGTAGCAGTTGAATATGAAGGCGCATCAGTTGGCTATGCTCCTGAAATTACTGCAGTTAATGGTTCTGAACTTGTTTCTATTAGCGGAACAACTGTTACCGCTTCTTCAGCAGGCACAGCAACCATCAAAGTTGAGTATGCAGGTGCAAGCTGGCAATTTAGTTTAAATATCTTATCAGCACCTATTGCTTTAGCTCAAGAATATTATTTCTCAGCTCACGATGGTCAATTCTATGACGATTCATTTAACGTAGTTGCTTTAACTGACATTTTAGATAAAGAAATCTCAGCAGTATACGATGCAAAAGCAAACGTTATTACTGTTACCGACGGTAAGTTAATGAACGTAGATCTCGGCAAGCAAAAAGACTGGTTAGAAACTTATTTCGTTTTTGCAACTGCTGATGCTAACTATAAAGTAAACGTTAAAGCCGCAGATGCTATTATTGACGAAGCTACTGACCTTTCAGTATTTACCTTAACTAGCGCTGTAACCAACAGTATCGTATCTCCTGATGGAGAAGGTGTGTTCGATGGTTACTACGTAATGGTTAAGAGCATCGATGCAACGGGCTATGCTCACACCTTTGCAGGAACTTCTGGCTTTAACGGAAGAACAAGAACTTTTGCTACCGTTAAGAACGATATTAAGGAAGGCGGAATTTTCTATGAAAAAGGCTTCACCGGTCGCTTTGATGGCCAAGGTTATTTGATTTCTAACCTTAAGTTTGACGGTGTAGGCGCAACTGCTGGTATCGGTGGTTTATTCGGTATCATCAATGGTGGTATTGTTGAAAACGTTGGTTTTGTTAACTTAAACGTAAAAGAAGGTATTCAGTCTGGTGCTATTGCTCAATTCATAGTTGGCGACGCAGTTATTTCTGACGTTTATATATCTGCTAACGGCGATAGAAACGATGGTAACAACTATATCATTGCTGACGAAGTTCAAGATACAGCTACTTTAGAGAGAATGTATATCTTATGGCCAGACGATGTAAGCACAAACCCAAGCTTAGCTCTTTGGGGACCTCAACCATTAGTTGGTGTAGGTAGTGCAGCAGCTCTAAAAACAGCAATGAAAGATAGTATTTACATTTCAAAAGCTCCTGCCTTTGTTACAACCGACGCACACACTGCTAACGCAACAATTTACGATAGCACGGGTGCTACTGTAAAATCAGGTCAAAGATTGCACAGAGCTCATACCGACGCTTTATACGTTAACGGTGTAGAAAGTGAAACTGCAAATACATTCCACGTAGCTTGGGACCTTGATACTATTTATAGAACTACAACTTATAAAATTCAATATGGCACGGCTACTCCTTATGAAATCGGTTCAACCTATTCTATAGGAACTATCCCTGGTTTAAGAAGATATACTTCAACTACAAACTTTATAAATGACTATGCAAACCTCGATTTCTCTGAATGGACTACTGACGTTTGGGCATTTAGAACTGGCTATGCTCCAGTATTTAACTCAACACTCTCTGGTGGTTTAGTTCCTTATATCAACGGTGTTGATGCTACCACGAGCGAAAACATTGTTGGTAGAGGTCAATCTGTTCAAGTTATTCCTTATAGATCTGCTACTTTACCTTGTGTAAACGGTGCAAAACTTTCAGTTGTTTCTGGTAGCGAATTCGTTAAGGTTGAAGGCGACAAGATTATCGGTCTTGCAAACGGCGAAGCTGTTATTAGATTTGAACAAGGTGCAGCTTCTAAGACTTTCAATATCACGGTTATTAACCCAGTTGTTCCTTATGAAAGAGACCTTCAATTCTCTGCTGCAGACGGTATTTTCTTTGACGGTGCTAACGTAGTTACCGTTGCGGATATCCTTGGTGAAAATACAAACTACACCAAGATTACTGATAAAGCAGGCAACGTTCTTACTTTAGATGCTGAAACTGGTGCAATTAGTGGCATAACCACTTCTACCAAAGATTGGGAAGACAATGCAATAATGTTCTACTTTGAAGATCACGTTCTTCAAGTAAACGTTAGGGTTGCTGAACTCATTATTGACGAAGCTACTGACTTTGCTCACTTCAACGTAAAACAAGCTTGGGACTATGGTAAGACGAAAACTAACTTCCACACCTTTGTAGAGGGCGACTTCTTATGGACTGGTTTCTATGTTCTTGCTAAAAACATCGATGCAACTGGATATGCTCACGTAGCACAAGGTGATGCAAGCTTAAATGCTTATAATCAAACTTCTCTTGTTAACCACGGCGCTTCTCAAAACGACCACTTGTGGAACAACGGTCTCCGTCTTAATGGTGTTTGGAAGCATGGTTTCCAAGGTGTGTTCGACGGTCAAGGTTACACAATTTCTAACCTCGATGCAAGCAGTGGTAATAACGGTCTATTCGGTGTAGTTTCTGGCGGAACAATTAAAAACGTTGCGTTCATCGATTGCTCGAATGGCGTAATTGCATACTCTGTAACTAACAACAGTGTTATTAAAAACATCTTTATTACTAATAAAGAAGGATCAGGTGGTCCTGGTGGCACAGTGTTGTGGGGTTCAATCAGCTGCACGGTATGGCAAGTTGAAAACGTAGTTGTTTACGATAATCAAATTTCTTATTCAGAAGAAAATGTATACAATTGGGACTACAACGAAGGTTCTTGGACTAACGAAACTCAAAGATACGCAAACAACAAAGTTGCAACCTATGGTTCTGGTGCAACGGTTAAAGCACTCAGCAACGTTATTATCGTTTCCACAAAACCTATGTCTCAATACGTTGCTGCTACAACTCAAACACCTGTAGTTAAGCAAGACGCTAAGTATATCGATGGTGTAGAAAACACTGCAACCTACTCAATCACTTGGGACGGTGCAGATTCTGATGCAAGTCCTGTAGAAGGTGTTCGTCGTTATACCTCACAAGACACCTTAACTGCAGACGTTGCTAACATCACTGCTCAACTTGCTCAGTTGACTGAAACTGGCTTCTTCGCAGTAGATAACGGTGTAATCACTTGGGTAAACGCTCCCGTAGCGTAATAACCAAAAAAGCCTGCCCTGTGTAAGGGGAGGTGGCTCGGCAAAAGCCGAGACGGAGGGGTTGTAAATTCAACCTACCTAAAACAAACTAAAACGGCTCGAATTTTTTCGAGCCGTTTTCTTTATCTGTCAAACTTTACTTCTCGTAATACAGACCAAAGGATCAAAGCGACTGAGTGTAGTGAATCTCTCCCCAAAACCGACGCATTTTTTCAAAAAATCTCTAAAAAACGGCTAAATGTCAATATTCTTATAGAAAAAGTCAATATTTTGTTATATAATACTTATACTAAAATATACGAATGGATAATACTATGAATAAATTAAAAAAGATTTTCTTATGTATTTTATCTTTAATAATTCTTTCAACCGTTTGCTTTGCAGGTTGTAAAGACGACGATTACGGTAAACCTTGTGAAAACGGCAAGCACACCTACGGCGCATACGTTTATCAAAACGATGCTACTTGCACTACGGACGGCACCGAAGTTGCGCATTGCACCAACACCTATTGCAATGCTAAAAAGACAAGGGTTTCTACCGCGCACCCAAAAACGGGGCATTCGATAATCTTTGTAGATGAAATCCCTGCTACTTGCACGGAAAACGGCATGCTTGCTCACTACAAGTGCCAAAACTGTGGCGAGATTTATTCTGACGAAAACGGCACTCAAATCATTGAAAACGCTTCTTCTTTACAAATAAACAAAAAGGGGCACACATTCCCACTTGATGAGGCTGAATGGGAAATAATTATTGAAGCTCAAAAGAATGAGCCGGGAAGAAAAAGGAAGCATTGCATTATCGACGGTTGCGACTACTTTACTGACGTGCCTTATTCTTTAGAAGACGACAGTCAGAACTGGGGACCTAACGTTTAATATTTTCCAAAAAACAAATTACCAAACGGCGAAAATTTTCGCCGTTTTTACTTGTCTTTTTTTCTTTATGATTATATAATGTATTTATAGTAAAATTTGATACTTTAGGAGTGGTTATGGAACAAGCTAACAACAAGAAAGTTAAACTCGGCTTTATAGGTTTAGGGCAACGTGGCGCTGCTTTTGGTATGACTGACGGCAGTATAGGGCTCATGGGTAACGTTTTGAACAACGCTAAGGACGCGATTATCACCGCTATTTGCGATAGATTCCCTGAACGTTTGGAAGCCGCTGCTAAGCGCATTATGGACAATGGTGATCCCAAACCTCTTATGACTACTGACTATAAAGAACTCATGAACAGCGGTGTAGATGCTATCATTATTTCCACAAGTTGGGACATGCACGTTAAAGTTGCTTTAGAGGGCATGGAAGCAGGCGTTCCCGTTGCTATGGAAGTTGGCGGAACTCACAACATTGATGAATGTTGGAAACTTGTTGACTGCTACGAAAGAACAGGCACTCCTATCTTCTTTATGGAAAACTGCTGTTATAACAAAGACGAAGCGCTCGTTACTTCTCTTGCGAGAAACGGCGTTTTAGGTGAAATCGCTTTCTGTCAAGGCTATTACTGTCACGACCTTCGTGAAGAAATCGCAGGCGGGATTGATACTCATCACTATCGCTTAGCAGAATACACCAACTATAACTGCGAAAACTATCCAACTCACGAACTCGGTCCTATCGCTAAACTTTTACATATTACGAGCGGTAACCGTTTTACAAAACTCGTGTCTATGGCTTCTAAGTCTATCGGCTTAAAGCATTACATTGCAAACAACCCCAAATACAAAGACCGCTTAGGCGATAGAGAATTTAAGCAGGGCGACGTTGTTACTACCATGATTGAATGTGAAAACGGCGAAACCATTTTCTTAAAACTCGACACCACGCTTCCAAGACTTTACGAACGTGGTCTTACCGCAAGCGGAACCAAAGGTTTCTATAACCAAACGACTCAGTCGGTTATCATTGACGACGGCAAGCTCGACCACGAACACACCGCTTACAAGGATATGTTCTTCACGGCTAAAGATTACGACAAGTATCTTCCTGACGATTGGAGAAATATTACGCCCGAACAAATCAAGTCTGGTCACGGCGGTATGGACTTTATCATGCTTAAACACTTTATTCATTGCATTAAGTATAAAAAGCCTATGCCTATCGACGTTTACGATGCTGTTACTTGGATGAGCGTTACCGCGCTTTCCGAACAGTCCATTGCAAACGGCTGTGTTCCCGTTGAATGCCCAGACTTTACTCGTGGTAAATACAAAACCAGAAAAACCGTTGACACAATGGATTATCCTATCGTTAAAGACTAATTGGCTACTTGTCCTAACTTGGCTTAAAATCCAAATTTTGGGCTTAAAAACCAACAAAAAAGGTGTTATTATGATTATTAACTTTTTAGGCGACAGCATCACGGAAGGTGCAGGCGCTTCTTGTAAAGAAAATCAATACGTAGAACTCGTTGGCAAGGCGCTTGGCGCAACCGTTCGTAACTACGGCGTTAGCGGAACGCGTATTGCTGACAACTTTAAGAAAAACGATTACCCAGAGTATTTTGCTCTCCGTGGTCAAAGAATGGAAAACGACGCAGACTACGTTTTCGTTTTTGGTGGAACTAACGACTTCGGTCACGGCGACGCACCTATCGGCAACATAAACGATACTACCGATTTATCATTCTACGGCGCGCTTAAAAATCTTATCGAGCTTCTTTTGTCTAAATACGACAAAGAGAAAATTACTTTCATTTTGCCACTCAGAAGATGGGAAGAAAACAACCCGCGTGGAAGCCGTAAAACGCAAGACGTTGGCGTGCTTTCCGAGTATGTTGACATTATGAAGGAAGTGTTGGAAAAATACGGCATTGCCTATATGGACACATTTTATAACTCAGTTCTTCCAACTCCACCAGAGGGGCAAAGTGCGTTTTATACTGACGGGCTTCACCCAAACGATGCGGGACACGCTATCTTAGCTCAAATGGTCGTTGCGTATATTCAACGCATGGAGTTTGAGAAAATATCTAAATAATCTATAAAAAATAATAATAAAAATTGGGACTACGTTGTGAGCCCCAATTTTTTTGTTATTTATTTTTGCTTATTTGCATCCACAACCGTGGCCACCTAAACAGCCACCGCCGTTCTTACCGCATAAGCACAGAATGAGTAGTGCTATCGGTAAGCAATAGCAACTGCTGAACAATCCGTTCAAGCACCCACTCTTACAAAGGCAGATAATAAGAAGTATTATCAAAATCCAGAGACAACAGTTGTTGCCACCTAAAAAATCGAAACCGTTCATAAAGAACCTCCAAAGTATTTCTCTCCGCCTATGTAGAATTTTGTGTTGGCGAAGTTTTTTCTATTATCAATATAAGCATAAATTACCGAAAATGTTACGAATATACTCTCTTTTTGTTTGCCTTATTTACAAAATATGTGCTAAAATATAAGTGCGTGTAGCGGAAATCTTTTTGATTCTGACTTTTTTATCGCAAAAAATATTTTTCTTACGGATATCCTTAGTGAATTCGATTGGAGGTAAAAAAATGAATAACAAATTTTTTCAAGCAAGAACGGTTGCTCTTTTGGGCATTCTCATTGCGCTTGTAATTGTTTTGCAATTGTTTGCAAGTGCTATTCCAATGTTTGGAATTACGCTTAATTTTAGTTTAATCCCTATTGCGCTTGCTGGCATACTACTTGGCTGGGTTGGTGGCGTGATTGTTGGGTTTTCTTGTGGCTTGGTTGTTTTTATTACAATGGCTGTTTTAGGACAAGAACCATCAACGGCATTTTTATTTCAAACTAATCCGTTTGTTTTGACCTTAATGTGCATTAGCAAAACTACTGTGGCTGGCCTTGTTTCAGGCTTGTTACACAAAGTTATCTCTAAAAAGAACGAATTAGTTTCTGTAGCAGTAAGTTCGATAGTAATACCCATAATCAACACAGGTATCTACATGCTCGGTATAATCATAATGAAAGATTCTGTAGCAACCTTCTTAGGTTTGCAAGCATCTACTTTCAGTTTGGTTTTTGCTGCCGTATTTGGCTTGATTTGGTTGAACTTTGTTTTAGAAATGGCAATTAACGTTGTTTTAACGCCTATGCTTCATAGAGTAATAAAGGCGATAAGCAAAAGATAAGGTGCGATTATGTTATTAGCAATAGACGTAGGGAATACTAATATTAAATACGGCATATTTAAAGACGATAAGTTAGTCGCTTCCTTCCGCGTGTCTTCAAGGCTTAGTAGAACGGCTGACGAATACGGCTCGGTTTTAGTAAATCTTTTATCAACAAGTGGCATAAACAAATGCGATATTGACGGAGTAATTATTTCTTCAGTTATCCCGTCACTTAACTACACGATATGCCACATGTGTGAATATTTCTTTAACATAACCCCACTAATGATAGGTCCAGGCGTAAAGACAGGGCTTAACTTAAAGGCGGATAACCCTAAAGAAGTTGGCGCAGACATTATAGTAAACAGCGTTTCTGCGTTTAATAAATACGGTGGACCAATAGTTGTTATCGACTTTGGAACGGCAACCACGTTTGACGTTATTTCGGAAAAGTTTGAACTTTTAGGCGTAATAATCGCCCCTGGTATAAAAACGTCGCTCGAAGGCTTGGTTTCTAACACCGCGCAACTTCCAATGATAGAACTTGACGCGCCAAAAACGGCGATTGGTAAAAACACTAAACATTGCATGCAGTCGGGTATCATATTCGGCTTTGCAGGTTTGGTTGACAATATTTTATATAAAATCAAAAAAGAACTCAAACTCGACACTATTAAGGTAATAGCGACGGGTGGTATGGGTGAGATAATAGCAAAAGAAGTGAAAGGCATTAGCGCAGTAGACAGAACCCTTACGTTAGACGGACTTAATATGATTTATAAACTAAACAACAGCGCTAAATAAAGGAGATAGATATGAAAAAAGTAGGTGTTGCAATTTTAGGCTTAGGCGTCGTTGGCGGCGGAACTTATGATATTCTTACTAAAAACAAAGAATATTTTAAGCAAACCCAAGGTCTTGATATAACCGTTGAATGCGTTTTGGAAAAGAATAAAGAAAGAGCGCTTTCTATGGGAGTTCCTGAAGATTGCATAGCTTCAAGCATAGAAGAAGTTGCTTGCAATTCGCAAGTTGACATAGTTGTAGAAGTTATCGGCGGAATAGAACCTGCTAAAACTTTCGTGCTTAAAGCATTAAAGAGCGGAAAAACGGTAGTAACTTCAAATAAAGAACTTTTTGCAAAGCATTGGCCAGAACTTGAACTTGCTGCTAAAAAGAGCAGAGTAGGTCTTTTCTTTGAAGCAAGTTGCGTAGGTGGTGTTCCAATCATTCGCACCCTTCAAGAAGGTATGCAAGGCAACAAGTTAAAGTCAATAAAGGGCATAATCAACGGCACAACTAACTACATTTTAACTAAAATGGCTCAAGAAGGTTGGTCTTATGAAGACGCTTTAAAGCAAGCGCAAAAACTCGGCTATGCAGAGTTTAATCCTACTGCAGACGTTGAAGGTTTTGACGCTATGTATAAACTTTCTATCCTTTCAAGCCTTGCTTTTAACACTAAGATTTCTTACGAAAACGTTTATAGAGAAGGTATCACTAAGGTAGATAAAGAAGACATCGCATACGGAAAGAAAATGGGTTACACCCTTAAACTTCTCGGTATCGGTAAGGATACGGGTAACGGCATAGAAGTTCGTGTTCACCCAACCTTTATTAAAGATGAAAACCCACTTGCAAGCGTTAACGACAGCTTTAACGCAGTTCATTTGGTAGGCGACGCAGTTGGTGAAATAATGCTTTACGGTAGGGGAGCAGGCGCACTTCCTACAGGTAGTGCAATCGTTTCAGACGTAATTTTTGCCGCTCGTCACAACAGCGAATATTACTACGCTGCATTTGACAACAGTCAAAAAGGCGCTGCAAAAACTAAGTTTGTTTCTGACTTCCGTTCACAATATTACATTAGATTATCAGTTAAAGATACCGCAGGCGTTCTTTCAA
>JAFVWA010000066.1 GCA_017501885.1 Clostridia bacterium
GTTGTTCTAATTCTTTAAGACCTGCTAAAATAAGCCTTTGCCTTAACCCATTTTCTGAAATATTTTTATCCATAAAATACTCCCAACTAAAATAGTTAACACTATTAACACAAAATATTTTAACATACCTTTCTTTTTTTAGCAAGTGATTTAAGTGAAAAGTTTTTATAATAAAAATGTATGAAAATTACTATTTTTTATTTATTTATTATTGACTTTTGCTTTTATTTATGTATAATAATATGTAAATTAATGTGTTAACGGTGTTAACATTATAAAAAAATAAAAAGCAGGTGCTAAATGATTAACGAAAAAATGCGCGGACTTGGCGCAAAAAGGTCAGTAATAAGAGAATTGTTTGAATATGGTAAAATTAGAAAGGCGCAAATTGGCGAAGAAAACGTTTTTGATTTTTCTTTAGGTAACCCAAGCGTTCCTTCTCCGACCTGTGTAAACGAAGGTCTTATTAACCTTATCAAAAACGAAAGTGCCATCTCATTACATGGTTATACGTCGGCTCAAGGTGATGCAGGTGTTCGTCAAGCGATTGCCGAATATATTACTAAAACTCAAGGATTTAACGTTGATAAGGACAACTTATACATGACTGTCGGTGCAGCGGCTGCGCTTACTTGTTCGCTTACCGCAGTTGTAAATCCTGGGGAAGAAGTTATTGTTTTAGCGCCTTATTTCCCAGAATATAAAGTGTTTATTGAACGCTTTGGTGGTGTCTGTAAAGAAGTTTTATGTGATACCACTACCTTCCAACCTGATTTTGAAAGGTTAGAAAAGGCTATAAATAAAAACACCGCTGCGATTATTATAAATTCGCCTAACAACCCAACGGGCGCGGTTTTAAGTGAAGAAAATCTTGTAAAACTTTGTGCCCTTTTTAAGAAAGCACAGGATAAATTTGGCAAGTCTATTTACATAATTTGCGACGAGCCTTATAGAGAACTCGTATACGGTGGATTAACTGTTCCTTACGTTCCCAAATATTACGATAATACTCTCGTTTGTTATTCGTTTAGTAAATCGTTATCTATCCCAGGTGAAAGAATCGGTTACGTAATGGTTTCTCCCAAAATTAAGGAATTTAGAGAAGTTTATCAAGCGGTTTGTGGTGCAGGTAGAGCGCTCGGATTTGTTTGCGCGCCAAGCATGTTGCAAAAACTTATCCCTTGTTGTTTAGGTCAAACGTCAGACGTATCAGTTTATGATACAAACCGTAAACTTTTACTTAAAGAGTTGACTGAATACGGTTTTACCTGTGTTAAGCCAGACGGGGCATTCTATTTATTCTTAAAAGCGCCAACAGAAGATGCAAACGAATTTTGCGAAAGAGCAAAGAAGTTCGAAATTATCTTTGTTCCAAGTGACGATTTTGGTTGCAAAGGTTACGTTAGAATATCTTATTGTGTAAAAACAGAGCAAATTGAAAAGGCGCTTCCTGCATTCAAAAAACTTGCAGAAAGTTATAATTTGATTTAAGGGCTAAATATGAAAAACAAACTTAAAGAAGCAAGAGAAATTATCAATAGAGTAGACAAGCAAATGGCAGAACTGTTCGTTGAAAGAATGGGCGCTGCTAAAATGGTTGCTGAATACAAGCAAGAACATGGCTTAGAAATTTACGACGCGCAAAGGGAAGAAGAACTCATTAGAGCGAATGCTTCACTTGTAGAAGATGAAAAGATTCGCGCATACTACGTAAATTTCTTAAAGAATAATATGGCTGTTTCACGTTCTTATCAGTCGGAGCTTATGCAAGGAATGAGGGTTGCGTATAGCGGAACGGAAGGCGCATTTGCACACATCGCGACAACAAAACTATTCCCAAGCGCAAGAAAGGTGGCTTTTCCTAATTTTGAAAGCGCGTATAAGGCTGTTGAAGACGGAGATTGCGACGTTGCCGTGCTTCCTGTAGAAAACAGCTATAACGGAGAAGTTGGTCAAGTTACCGACCTATTGTTTTCTGGCTCACTATACGTAAACGGCGTTATGGACCTTGCTGTTTCGCACAACCTTTTAGGAACAAAAGACGCTAATATCGATCAAGTAAAACAGGTTGTAAGCCATGCGCAAGCATTAGGTCAATGCTCAGCGTATATTCAGGAAAAAGGATTTGAAGGAATTGAATACGTAAACACGGCGCTTGCTGCGAAGTTCGTTGCAGAGAAGGGCGATAAAACCATCGCTGCAATAGCGAGTGCAGAAGCGGCTGATATTTTTGGTTTAAAAGTCCTCGACCATAACATTAACGCAAGTAGAAGTAATACAACCAAATTCGTTATTGTTTCGCGTTCGGAAAGAAAGCACTCACTAAAAGAAATGGGCGTTCATACTATACTGTTATTTACCGTTAGAAACCAAGCTGGTGCGCTTGCAAAGGCAATCGAAATTATTGGTAAACACGGCTTTAACATGAGAACTTTGCGTTCTCGTCCTATGAAAGAACTTTTGTGGCAGTATTACTTCTATATAGAAGCCGAAGGTAACATCAATACCGAAGAAGGAGCAGTAATGATGAAAGAACTTTCTCAATACTGTGATAGATTAAAATCTGTAGGAACGTATATTAAAAAGAGTTAATTGGAGAGCAATATGGCAAAATTGCATTTAAATTTAGGGGAGAACAGTTACGACGTAATTATTGGCAAAAATTTATTAAATTCTGCCAATAAGTATTTCAACTTAAATCGTAAGGTTTTAATAGTTACTGACGACGGAGTTCCAACTGAATATTCAGAAGCCATTTCAAAACAATGCAAAACGAGTAAAATAGTTAGTCTAAAGAGTGGCGAAGGCTCAAAGAGTGTAGACGGACTATCTAAACTTTACCAAGCAATGATACAAATGGAGATGGATAGGACCGACTGTATTGTTGCAGTAGGTGGCGGTGTTGTTGGCGACCTTGCAGGGTTTGTTGCGTCGTCGTATATGCGTGGAATAGATTTTTATAACGTTCCAACAACCTTGCTTTCACAAGTAGACTCGTCTATAGGTGGAAAGACTGCTATAAACTTTGGCGGTGTAAAAAACATTGTAGGAGCATTTTATCAACCCAAATGTGTTTTGGTTGATACCGATACGTTAAAAACGCTTCCACAAAGGCAAATTTCAAACGGCTTAGCAGAAGCAGTAAAAATGTCCTTGACTTCTGATAAAATCCTTTTTGAAAAATTAGAAAAGCTATCCTATGATGAGATTTTAAATGATTTAGAAAGCATAATTACTGCATCCTTAAAGATAAAGCAATACGTTGTAGAACAAGACGAAAAGGAAGCGGGGCTTAGAAAAATTCTAAATTTTGGGCATACGTTTGGACACGCTATAGAAGCGCAAACGGAGATGCAAGGCATGTTTCACGGGGAGTGTGTGGCACTCGGTATGTTGCCAATGTCATCAGTAAGCGTTCGTGAGCGTCTTGTTCCCGTGTTGAAAAAATTAAATTTACCTGTTAGTTGTCAAATTGATATAGATGAGGCGCTAAACTTTGTGTGCCACGATAAAAAGTGCGCAAACGGGTTTGTAAATGCAATATTCGTTGACAAGATAGGTGAATTTGAAATTAAAAAATTAAGTATTAGTGATTTTTGCGGGCTAATTAAAGGTTATTTCGCAAATTAAAAAGGTAAATTATGAAAAACACTTTCGGAAATGCAATTTCTATAACGCTTTTTGGGGAAAGCCACGGCGATATGATAGGAGCGGTTTTAGACGGACTTGCACCAGGATTAGAAATTAACGAACAATATATAAATGAAAAGTTGGCTTTAAGAAGACCTTTTGGAAAAATTTCTACTTCAAGAGCCGAAGCCGACCCTTTTAAGATTATAAGCGGTGTATTTAACGGAAAAACAACAGGATCTCCACTTGCAATAATTATTCCAAACAATAACGCTAAAAGTGGGGACTATGCCGACTTAAAAGATATTCCAAGACCTTCTCATGCAGATTTTACCGCAAACGTAAAATATCACGGATATCAAGATTATAGGGGTGGCGGACATTTTTCTGGAAGAATAACTGCCGCTGTCGTTTGCGCTTGTGCAATTTTGCAATACGCTTTAGAAAATAAAGGAATATATTTAGGTTCTCATATTTGCTATATGCAAGGTATTGAAGATAAAAATATTGAATGTGTCGAAGATATTAAAACACTTGCTAATTTGCAGTTTCCAATGCTTAACGAAAAGGCAAAAGAACAAGCCTTAGAGATAATTGAAAGCGTTGCAAAAGACGGAGATAGCGTAGGTGGTGTTTTAGAAACTGTAGTTCTCGGCATGCCTGCCGGAGTGGGTGAGCCGTGGTTTGATTCGCTTGAAAGCATGTTATCACACGCAATCTTTTCAATTCCTGGTATAAAAGGCATTGAGTTTGGATTAGGTTTTGGGTTTGCTGACGTAAATGGACAACTTGCAAACGATAATTTTGCGATAAACGACCAAAAGATAGTTACCAAAACTAACAATAACGGCGGTATTAACGGGGGAATTTCAAACGGTATGCCTATTGTTTTCCGTTCTGTTGTAAAACCAACTCCGTCAATATATAAAGAACAACAGTCGATAAAACTTTCCACCATGGAAGAACAGCCTTTAATTATAAGCGGAAGACACGATCCTGCTATAATTCACAGGGCAAGAGTTGTAGTAGATAGTTTAACGGCATTTACTCTTGCGGATATGCTTACCGTAAGATATGGCACAGACTATCTTGCTAAGGACGGAGAATAATATGAAATACGGGTGCATTGGCGAGCATCTTAAACATAGTTTTTCAAAGGAAATTCATAACGTTTTGGCAGACTATGAATATGAGATAAAAGAAATCGCCAAACAAAATTTGGATACTTTTTTAGTTGAGAGAAAATTTAAAGCGATAAACGTTACCATCCCGTATAAGGAAGCGGTTATTCCACATTTATCGTTTATTGATGAACACGCTAAACTTATCGGGGCGGTAAATACTGTCGTAAATAAAGACGGCAAGCTGTTTGGTTATAATACTGATTTTTATGGAATGACCGAACTGATAAAACACGCTGGCGTAACTATAAAAGGTAAAAAAGTCGCTATATTAGGAACGGGCGGAACGAGTAAAACGGCATTTGCAGTAACAAACTCAATGGGCGCTAAGGAGGTTATTGTTGTAAGCCGTAAAAAAAGTGATAAAACTATTGATTACAATGACCTTATTTTGTTGCATAAAGACGTAGAGGTAATTATAAATACAACGCCTTGTGGGATGTATCCAAACAACTATTCCATGCCTGTTGATATCGACGATTTTTGTAATTTAGAAGGTGTAATAGACGCCGTATACAATCCATTAAGAACCCAACTTGTTAGCAAGGCGTTAAAAAAAGGTATTAAAGCAGAAGGTGGTTTGTATATGTTGGTAGCACAAGCCGTAAAAGCTTGCGAAATTTTTACCGATACTACGCTCCCATTAGACGCATTAGAAAAAACATTTAAAAGAATCTTACAAGATAAAGAAAATATAGTGTTAGTCGGTATGCCTGCGAGTGGCAAAACCACGGTTGGCAGTATAATTTCCACCATCTTAGATAAGCCTTTTATCGATACTGACGTTTTGGTTGAAAGTAAAGGAGACAAGATTTCTGAAATCTTTGCCAAACAAGGCGAAAAAGCATTTAGAGATTTAGAAACGAATGCTATTTGTGAAGCAGGAATGCAAACTCGCATGGTTATTGCGACGGGTGGCGGTGCTATTTTAAGACAAAGCAACGTGGACGTGCTTAAACAAAACGGAAAACTTTATTTTATCGATAGACCGCTAAAAGACTTGATTCCAACTGACGATAGACCGCTTTCTACAACAAGGGAAGCAATAGAAAAACGCTATAACGAAAGATATGATATTTATAAGTCCGTTTGTGATTATCACGTAAAAGTAGACGGAACGGCAGAGCAAGTTGCTCAAAAAATTATCGGAGAACACACAAAATGAAATTATTAATTCTAAATGGCCCAAATCTTAATATGCTCGGAATAAGAGAGCCTGAACACTATGGCAAAACCACCTATAACGATTTGGTAAATTTAATAGATAATCACGCTAATGAAAAGGGTATTTCTTGTGAAACTTATCAAACAAATAGCGAAGGTGGTTTGGTTGATAAAATTCAACAAGCATATTTTGATAAAGTAGATGGCATCGTAATAAATCCAGGTGCATATACGCATACGAGCATTGCAATTTTAGATGCGGTAAAGTCAGTCCAGATACCTTGCGTCGAGGTGCATATTTCTAAAGTGGAAGAAAGAGAAGAATTTAGACAAACAAGCTATATTCGTTTGGCATGCGTTAAAACAATAACAGGTCAGGGAGTAAACGGATATTTGCAAGCAATAGATTTTTTAATTAATTATTTAAACAACGGGCGCTCGGAGGCTTAAAATAAATGAATGTTAGGATACAAAAAGGGGTAGCCCGAGGAGTTATAGACGTTCCACCGTCAAAAAGTATGGCACATAGAATGTTGATATGCGCTTCTTTATGCACGGGTGAAAGTTTTGTTCGTGGGATTTCTGACTGTGTGGACGTTTCTGCAACGCTAAGTTGTATGGAAGCGCTTGGTGTAAAAGCTCAAGTTGAACAAAACGACGTTAGGCTTGTTGGTAGTGATATTAAGAAGACTTCTCCCGTTCAAACGTTAAATTGTAGGGAGAGTGGAAGCACTCTTAGATTTTTAATTCCCGTAGCGTTATTGACGGGAAAAACTGTTATGTTTAGCGGTGCTAAATCACTAATGCAAAGACCGATGGGTGTTTACGAAAACTTATGTAAAGAAAAGGGTTTGGTGTATATTTCAGACGGCGACACGATTACTGTAAAAGGTCCACTAAAAAGTGGTGAGTATAACGTTGTTGGAAATATTAGTAGTCAGTTCATAAGTGGACTTTTGTTTGCGCTTCCTTTACTTGACAGGGATAGTAGAATAAAAATCGCTCCACCTATTGAAAGTCGTTCGTATATTGAAATGACAAGGTCTGCTCAAGAACTTTTCGGCATAAAAACCTATTGGGAAGACGAGCATACTTTGTTTATTCCAGGCGGACAAGAGTATAAAAGCGCAAATGTTTGTGTCGAGGGAGATTATTCGGGAGCCGCTTTTCCCGATGCGCTTAATTTGTTTGGTGGCACAGTATCCGTTAAAGGACTAAAAGAAGACTCTATTCAAGGTGATGCCGTTTATAAAAAGTATTTTGAAATGCTTTCAAAAGGAGTTGCGACCATTCATATTGGTGATTGTCCCGACTTAGGTCCAATTTTGTTTGCCGTAGCCGCGGCAAAGCACGGCGGGGTTTTTAGCGGTACGAAGCGCTTAAAAATTAAAGAAAGCGATAGAGCTTCGGCTATGGCTGAAGAACTTAAAAAGTTTGGAACGGCGGTTACTGTTTGTGAAGACAAAGTGGTAGTTTATCCTGCTGACTTCCATGCTCCAACCGAGCCTATAAATAGCCATAATGACCATAGAATTGCAATGGCGTGCGCTATATTGCTTACCATGACTGGTGGCGAGATTAGTGGAGCGGAAGCCGTTAGCAAAAGTTACCCCGCTTTCTTTGAACATTTGAAAATATTAGGTATAGAGGTGGCTGAATATGAAACTTGATAAAAATACCAATATTTTGATAGTTGGACTTGGTGTAATCGGGGGCGGTTACGCGCAGGCATTGACAAGTGCAGGCTATAACGTTGACTGTATAACAAAGGAACAAAAGGACATTGATTATGCCATTGAAAGGGGAATGATTAAGCGTGGCACAACCGCACTTGACAAAGAGTTGATAAAGAAGGCAAATCTCATAATATTTGCCGTTTATCCGAGGGTTTTTATAGATTGAATAAACGAAAATCAACACTTATTATCCCCAGGAGCGCTTATAACAGACGTAACTGGCGTAAAGGGAAATGTAGTTAAAAAAGTTCAAGACGTTTTAAGAGACGACGTAGAATATATTGCAGCTCACCCAATGGCGGGTAGAGAAAGAAGCGGTGTAGAGTTTTCTGACCCACAAGTATTTAAAGGAGCTAACTATATAGTTACTCCAACCGAAAAGAATACTGAACAAGCGATAGAAACGTGTATGGAACTCGGTAGAATTTTAGGATTTGCAAAGATTTCTAAGTTAAGCCCCGAAGAACACGACAAAATGATTGCGTTTTTATCTCAGTTAACCCATTGTATAGCCGTTACACTTATGACGTGTAACAACACTCCAGACCTTGAAAAATATACGGGTGACTCTTTTAGAGATTTAACAAGAATTGCAAAGATTAACGATAAGATGTGGAGCGAATTGTTTTTAATGAACAAAGAGCAACTCTTAGAACAAATGGATGTTTTTATAAAAGAGTTCATTGATTTTAAGAAAATGATAGAAAATGACCAAGAAGAGCAAATGAGAGAAGTTATGAAAAAAGCAACTTCAAGAAGAATGCTCTTTGATAAACCAAAAGCATAAAGGAATTAATTATTATGAATATGGAATTTTACAGAAAACTCCCAATACCTATGGAAGTTAAAAAGCAGTTTCCCGTTCCAGAAAAACTTGCAAAAGTTCGTCAAAAACAAATAGATGAAATGAAGGCTGTTTTAGAAGGAAAACTTGATAAATTAATATTAGTAATAGGCCCTTGTTCTGCGGATGCTGAAGCGCCTGTTTTAGACTATATTTCAAGGCTTCGCACCGTTCAAGATAAAGTTTCGGATAAATTAGTTATCGTGCCGAGAATTTATACTAATAAGCCGAGAACAACTTGCGAAGGATATAAGGGCATGCTTCATCAACCCGATCCCAACTCTGATCCCGACCTTTTGAAGGGAATAGTTGCAATACGTTCTTTGCATATAAAAGCACTTTCGGAAACGGGCTTTTGTTGTGCTGATGAAATGTTGTATCCCGAAAATCACAGATATTTATCTGATATATTAGCGTATGCGGCGGTTGGTGCACGTTCGACGGAGAACCAACAACACCGTCTTACTGCAAGTGGTTTAGACGTTCCTGTGGGAATGAAGAACCCAACGGGTGGAGATATTTCAGTTATGATGAATTCCATAAAAGCAAGTCAAAGTTCACATATGTTCCTTTATAGAGGTTGGGAAGTAAAAAGTTATGGTAACCCTCATACTCATGCAATACTCCGCGGATACGTGGATAAGCATGGTAAGGCGCATCCAAACTATCATTACGAAGATTTGTATGATTTATACGAAGCATATCAAAAGAGTGGACTTCAAAATCCCGGCGTAATTATCGATACGAACCATTCTAATTCGGGTAAGAAATATATGGAACAAATTCGAATAGTTAGGGAAGTGTTGCAAAGTTGCACTTATTCTGGCGACATTAAAAAACTTGTAAAAGGATTTATGATAGAAAGTTACATTGAAGACGGCGCAAGAAAATGCACCGACAGCGAAGTGTATGGACAATCTATTACCGACCCATGTCTTGGTTGGGAGAAAACTGAAAAACTCATTTACGAAATTGCAGATAAAATTTAATTTACGTTGGGAAAAAGACCTGTAAAAAAACTCTTTACAGGTCTTTTTTGTTCTCAAAAAGAATAGACAGTAGGGAAAAGTGAAAATAATTCATTGATATTCATAAAATTATTCAATAAATAGAAAATTTATGAATATTTTTCAAAAAATTTATGAATAATGCGTGAAAATTGTTTGACATTATTTTTAGGTAGTCGTATAATTGAAATCGTAAAACAAATGCGGAGCAAACGGTAGCGATAAACTACAAATTCAATAATCCGCGGGAAGTGAGAATTATGGATAAGAAAAACATTAAGAAAGTTGTATTGGCGTATTCAGGTGGTCTTGATACTTCTATCATCATCCCATGGCTTAAAGAAAACTACAACAACTGCGAAGTTGTTGCTGTTGCAGGAAACGTTGGTCAAGCAGACGAACTTGACGGGTTAGAAGAAAAGGCGTTAAAAACGGGTGCTTCTAAATTATACGTTTTAGACCTTTCTGACGATTACGTTGATAATTATATTATTCCTACCATGAAGGCAGGTGCTACTTACGAAGAATACTTACTTGGCACAAGCCACGCTCGTCCTTGTATTGCTAAAGCATTAGCAGAAATCGCAATTAAAGAAAATGCAGACGCTATCGCACACGGTTGCACGGGTAAGGGTAACGACCAAGTTCGTTTTGAACTTACCTTAAAATATTTTGCTCCTGAAATTCCAATCATTGCACCATGGCGTGAATGGGATATCAAATCTCGTGAAGAAGAAATCGATTATGCTGAAGCGCATAACGTTCCTTTGAAAATTAATAGGGAAACCAACTACAGTAAGGATAAGAACTTATGGCACTTATCACACGAAGGTTTGGACTTAGAAGATACAGGTAACGAACCTATGTATGAAAAAGAAGGCTTCCTTGAAATGGGTATTTCTCCTATTCAAGCACCTGATAAGCCCACTTACGTAGAATTAGATTTTGAAAAGGGTATTCCTGTTGCTCTCGATGGCAAAAAGATGAGTGCAAAAGATATCATCTTAAACCTTAACAAGATTGGTGGAGCAAACGGTATCGGTATTATAGACATCGTTGAAAATCGTCTTGTTGGTATGAAATGCCGTGGGGTTTATGAAACTCCCGGTGGAGCAATCCTTTATAAAGCGCATAGTGTATTAGAAACTATTTGTCTTGATAAATACACCATGCACGAAAAACAAAAACTCGCTGTAACCTTTGGCGAACTCGTTTACAACGGACAATGGTTTACACCTCTTCGTGAAGCTCTTTCTGCTTTCGTTGATAAAACCCAAGAAAAGGTTACTGGTAAAGTTAGATTAAAACTTTATAAAGGCAATATGATTAATGCTGGCGTATGGAGTGATAATTCACTTTATAGCGAAGAAATTGCTACGTTTGGTGAAAGCGATTACGACCAAACTGATGCAACCGGCTTTATCAACCTTTTCGGCTTGCCAATTAAAGTTCAAGCTTTAGTTGACGGCAAGAACAAGAAATAAAAAATATGTCCCGTATTGTGCTACGGGACATTTCTCGTGAGGACTACTTATGGCTAAAATGTGGGAAGGAGTAACAAACGCAAGCACAGATAAACTTGCAGACGACTTTAATTCTTCCATATCTTTCGATTACAAACTCTATAAACAAGATATACTCGGCAGTATGGCACACGCTATGATGCTTGGTTATAAAAATATAATCAGTCAAGCGGAAGTTCAAATACTTATTGACGGCTTGCAAGGTATTTTAAAAGACCTTGAAAGTGGTGAGGTATCATTTGATCCAAATGCTGAAGATATTCACATGTTCGTAGAACAGTTGTTAACTGAACGAGTGGGCGACGTTGGTAAAAAACTTCATACTGCAAGAAGCCGTAACGACCAAGTTGCGCTCGATTTAAGAATGTATCTTAAAGACCAAACGCTTTGTATAATCGACCTTTTAAAAAGCCTTGTAAAAGTTGTAACTGATAAGGCTGAAACTTACAAAAAGGATATAATGCCAGGGTATACCCACTTGCAACGCGCTCAGCCTATAACGTTTGGACATCATCTAATGGCATACGCAATGATGTTTTTAAGGGATATTGATAGACTTAAAGACTGCTTTAAGCGCATTAACGTAAGTCCTATCGGCAGTTGCGCGCTTGCTGGCACTACATATCAAACGGACAGGGTTTATGAAGCGGAAAAACTCGGATTTAGTAGTATTTGCTTAAACAGTATCGACGGTGTTTCTGACAGAGATTTTTGCGTGGAATTTCTTTCTTGCTGTTCTCTAATTATGATGCACTTGTCGAGATTTTCCGAAGAAATCATTCTTTGGTCAAGTTGGGAATTCCGTTTTGTTACTCTTTCTGATGAATATACGACAGGTTCTTCAATAATGCCACAAAAGAAAAATCCCGACATGGCAGAACTTGCTCGTGGAAAGACGGGTAGGGTATACGGCGACCTTATGACCATTCTTACTGTATTAAAGGGTTTGCCACTTGCTTATAACAAAGATATGCAAGAAGATAAAGAGTGTGTTTTTGACGGTGTTGAAACTGTCGTTAAATGCCTTAATATCTTTATAAAAATGGTAGATACCTTAACAGCAAACACTCAAAATATGAAAAAGGCTGCGAGTGCAGGTTTTATAAATGCGACCGACCTTGCTGATTATATGGTAAAAAAAGGACTTGCTTTCCGTTCAGCATACAAAATTTCAGGTCAACTTGTTAGAAAGTGCATTGCAGAAAACAAGACGTTAGAAGAACTTTCTTTGCAAGAATATAAACAGTTTGACGACTGTTTTGAAGAAGACGTATATGAAGCGATAGACTTATCCGTTTGTGTAGAAAAGCGTATCTCAGAAGGCGGAACGAGTGTTGCTTCTGTTGAAAAACAAATACAGGCAGTAAGGGTGGCGTTAAATGATTAAGATTTTTATAGACGGCGCTGAAGGAACGACGGGACTTGTTATAAGAGACCGACTTAAAGATTATCAAGGCATTGAAATTATAACTTTGCCAGAAGAACTTAGAAAAGACGTTACGGCAAGGACGGAAGCCATGAACCAAGCAAATTTAGTTTTCTTGTGTCTTCCTGACGCTGCGGCAAAAGAAGCGGTTACCTTTATTACTAATCCCAACACGATTGTTATAGATACTTCTACTGCGCATAGAACTAATGATGAATGGACTTACGGATTTGCTGAACTAACAGGTCAAAAGGATAAAATCAAAAAAGCAAAAAGGATTGCAAACCCAGGCTGTCACGCAAGTGGGTTTATCGCTTTGGTTGCGCCACTTGTTGAAGCGGGAATTATAGATAAAAGCGAGTTTTTGTCAGCTTTTTCTATCACAGGTTATACGGGCGGTGGCAAAAAGATGATAGCCGAATACGAAGGCGACTGTCCCGAATTATACAAAGCGCCACGTCAGTATGGTTTAACGCAAGCACACAAGCATATTCCTGAAATGCTTAAATTTTGTTCGCTCACCACTAAGCCCTGCTTTTGCCCAATAGTGGCAAACTATCCAAGAGGAATGGAAGTTACTGTTTCTCTAAGTCAAAGAAAAGACGGCGTGGGCATAGAGCAAATTAAACAAGTT
Source organism: Clostridia bacterium (assembly GCA_017501885.1). Lineage (GTDB taxonomy): Bacteria > Bacillota > Clostridia > Christensenellales > Borkfalkiaceae > UBA1259. Next base: position 13,146 of record JAFVWA010000066.1, read on the forward strand.
TACAAAAATTACTACAAGGGCAAAATGGTTTATTTTAACGACCAAGCAGATGAGAACGGGTTTTTATCTGCTAAAGCCCTTGAATATAAAGATAGTTTAGAAGTTTCCGTTCACGGAAACGACCAAAATATACTCTTAGTTGCGCGTTTTGACAATCTTGGAAAAGGCGCTTCTGGAGCGGCAATACAAAACATGAACCTTGTTCTTGGTTTTGATGAAGTAAAAGGACTTAACGTTTAACAATGGAGAAAGATATGAAGATAATTGAAGGTGGCGTATGCGCTGCAAAAGGCTTTAAGGCGAGCGGTGTTCATTGTGGATTTAGACATAATAGAACGAAAAACGACCTTTCTTTGATTTTTAGTGAAAAGGTTGGTAGTTCAGCAGCCGTTTATACTACGAATGCAGTAAAAGGCGCCCCACTTGCAGTAACAAAAGCACATATTGCAGACGGCAAAGCACAAGCAATGATTTGTAATAGCGGAAATGCGAACACATGCAATGCTAACGGTGTAGAAATAGCTGAACAAACTTGTGAAATTTTAGCAAATGCTCTCGGTATAAATAAAAACGACGTAATAGTTGCTTCTACGGGTGTAATCGGTAAACCACTTGAAATTGCTCCTTTTGAAAAGGGCATTCCCCAAGCGGTTGAAAAACTTTCTGAAAATGGTAACGAAGAAGCGTCTATCGGTATTTTAACAACCGACACGATAAAAAAGGAAGTTGCCGTTGAATTTATCTTAGGCGGAAAAGTTTGTCGCATGGGTGGTATGGCAAAGGGAAGTGGTATGATTCACCCCAATATGGCAACAATGCTCGTGTTTATAACTACAGATGCTTGTATTTCTTCTGAGATGCTTTCTAAGGCTCTCAAAAACGATATTGCTGAAACTTTTAACATGGTTAGTATTGACGGGGATACTTCTACTAACGATATGGTTTCTGTAATTGCGAACGGCTTGGCAGGTAATGAAGAAATCACTTGTGAAGGCGATGATTTTGCAACGTTCATGAAGGCTTTAAATACCGTTACGGTAGGACTTTGCAGAATGATTGCAGGCGACGGTGAAGGCGCTACTAAACTTTTAGAATGTAGTGTTTACGGCGCTAAAGAATTAAGCATAGCTAAAAAGGTTGCAAAAAGTGTTATATGTTCAAGTTTATTAAAAGCGGCAATGTTTGGCGCAGACGCTAACTGGGGCAGAGTTTTGTGCGCTATCGGTTATAGCGGTGCTGACGTTGACGTCAATAAAATTGACGTGTATTTTCAATCAGTTAAAGGAAAAATCAACGTTTGCAAAAACGGTGCGAGCGTAGATTTCTCTGAAGAAACAGCAAAAGAAATTCTTTTAGAAAAAGAAATAGATATAATCGTTGACTTAAACGATGGCGAATACAACTCTAAAGCATGGGGTTGCGACCTTACTTACGATTACGTTAAGATCAACGGTGATTATAGAACCTAAGGAGTAATTATGGATAATCGTTTTTCCAATGCTCAACGCGCGGAAGTTTTAACCCAAGCGTTGCCTTACATACAACGTTATAACGGTAAAATAGTAGTAGTTAAGTATGGCGGAAACGCTATGGTTAACGAAAACCTTAAAGAACAAGTTATGGAAGACGTTGTTCTTTTATGGCTTATAGGGGTAAAAGTAGTTCTTGTTCACGGTGGCGGTCCAGAAATCAGCGAAATGATGAATAAACTTGGCAAACAGTCGGAATTTATAAATGGACTTCGCGTTACCGATAAAGAAACCGTTGAAATTGCCCAAATGGTTTTATCAGGCAAAATAAACAAATCTTTAGTTAACTTCCTTGAAAAAGAAGGTGGCAAAGCGATGGGTATATCTGGAGTAGACGGAAAACTCATCGAAGCAAGCATTAAGAATCCTGAACTCGGATTTGTTGGCAAAATTGACAACGTCAACATCAATCCCGTTCTTGACCTTTTAGAAAAAGGATATATACCCGTAGTTTCTACCATTGGTTGCGATAACGACGGTAACATATATAATATTAACGCTGATACAGCCGCTGCGCGTATTGCAGGTGCGCTTGGAGCAGAGCGTCTCATCATGATGACCGATATCGTTGGATTATTAAAGGATAAAGACGATCCTAAAACTTTAATTCCTACAATTAAGGTAAGCGAAGCAAAATCATTGCTTGAAGACGGCACTATTTCGGGTGGTATGATACCTAAAATTAAATGTTGCATTGACGCTATTTCTCACGGCGTTAAAAACGTTACTATAATGGACGGAAGAATTCCACACTCTATATTAATGGAACTTTTAACAAACGAAGGTGCAGGAACAGAGGTAGTTGCAGACAATGGCTAAAATTATTGAAAAAGACAATCAATTCGTTGCTAATACCTACGCAAGATTCCCCTTGGAAATCGTTGACGGTAAGGGCAGTATTGCGAAATCTTCCGACGGTAAAGAATACATTGACTTAGGCACGGGCATAGGCGTAACGGCTTTTGGCTATTGCGATGAACGTTGGGTTAGCGCAGTTAAAGAACAGTTAGATAAAGTTCAACATACTTCTAACCTTTATTACACTCAGCCTTGTTCAGATTTGGCTGAAATGCTTTGCGAAAGAACGGGCATGAAAAAGATATTTTTCTCCAACTCAGGCGCAGAAGCAAACGAGTGTGCCATTAAAACGGCAAGAAAATACGCTCAGGACAAGAAGGGCGAAGATTATTATAAAATAATAACTCTAAACAATAGTTTCCACGGTAGAACTATTACCACGCTTGCCGCAACAGGACAAGAACATTTCCATAAATTATTTAAGCCCCTAACCGATGGCTTTTTGCACGCCGATGCAAACGATATTGAAAGTGTAAAAAACCTTGTTGATAACAACAAGATTTGTGCAATCATGATAGAATGCGTTCAAGGTGAAGGCGGAGTAGTTGCTCTTGACGATTTTTTTGTGAAAGGCGTTTGGGAAATTTGCCAAAATAACGATATTTTACTTATCGTTGACGAGGTTCAAACGGGCAACGGAAGAACGGGTGAACTTTATGCGTATATGAATTACGGCATTTCGCCTGATATAATTACGACTGCAAAAGGCTTGGGTGGCGGACTTCCTATCGGTGCTTGTATGTTCAATGAAAAAACGCAAAACGTTTTAGGTTTTGGCGATCACGGTTCCACCTTTGGCGGTAACCCCGTTGCATGCGCCGGGGCTATCAGCATTATTGAACGTATTGACGATAAATTATTGGAAGAAGTTAAACAAAAAAGCAAATTTATTTTTGATAGTTTAAGTGGTGCAGACGGCGTTAAATCGGTAAGCGGAAAAGGACTCATGATAGGTATTGAAACGGTTAAACCCGTCAAGGAAGTTATGGCGTATTGCATGCAAAACGGAATACTCCCACTAACCGCGAAAACCAAACTTAGATTATTACCAGCTTTAAATATTCCAATGGAATTACTCAAAAAAGCGGTTGAAATTATAAAACAAGCTTGCAAAAATTAAGGAGAGTTATGTTAAGCTTAAAAGGTAAGAGTTTTCTTAAAATACATGATTTTACCCCAGAAGAAATACAAGGACTTATAGAACTTGCAGAGGACTTAAAGGCTAAAAAGAAAGCGGGAATTGCTCACCGCATGTTTGAAGGCAAGAATATTGCTTTAATTTTTGAAAAAACGAGCACGAGAACGCGTTGCGCGTTTGAAGTTGCCGCTTCAGATTTGGGTATGCACCCCGTATATCTTGATCCACAAGGCTCTCAAATTGGCAA
>JAFVWA010000067.1 GCA_017501885.1 Clostridia bacterium
AATTACAGCCCGTAAGCGAGTTTCTTTTATTATCCGTTTTTAATTGTTCCATAAAACTTGGCACGCTATTACGCAATAAGTCTTTTGTAATTTCATCAGCCGTTTGCGTGGCTGTGCCTTTTTGCTTTGAAACAATAGTGTAAACGGTATTTCCAATTTGTTTTTGTCGTATTCTGACAGGGTTTAAGTTCTCATCTACTTGATAGTAAATGTTATTATTCTTGATATCTATAGTCTTTTCCTCCATATATTTTTATTTGTATTTGGGGAAAGACGATAGAATAGAGTGGCATAATCACGCTATCTATCATCTCTCGATTTTTCGTAATTATGCCGTCAGTAATCTTTATATTATTTCTTACTTTGTAGGTATTCAAAGGCTTGTTTTATAAATTCTACCTTTGTCATATTTTTCTCTCTTAAAAACACATTGATTTCATCAAAGAGTTCTCTTGGTATCATTGTTTGAAAGTTGCCACTTGTTTTTCTTCTTTCTTCTCTATGGCTGGCTTCATACTTCCTTTTACTTATCCTTTCAGGTGTTGATTCTTTTCTTTCTACCATTTTTCACCTTACCTCCCTGAAGTTATAGCCCCAATAAGTAGCCCGATTACGTTCATAATACAATGTCCAATAACCAATAATCCAGCAAGTAAAAAACTACCCAACGTTCCTAAAACTCTTAATACTTTCATCTTTTTATCCTCCTAAACGTAAACAATTTCATTTAATATTTCTTCTTCTATCCGTCTTTGTATTTCATTAATACGGCGTACGTCCTCTAAATAATTACCCGTTCTTTTATACTGTTCTAAAGAAGATAACTTTTCATACATTACGTCATAAAGTTCATCGGCTTGTTTATCAACGTTGTGTAAATACGTAGGTAAATCTCCTGCCAAAGCCCATAATTTCCCAACGTTATGCTTTTCTAAATACTCTTTTGCAAGATTTCCATACTTGCGATAAACGTGTTTTACAGGTCTTACGTTGGCTTGGTATATTTTGATTTCTTCTACAGTCAAGCCTTCACCTAATTCTGCTTTTCTCATCACTTCGCTAACTTTCATAGCAATCCTCCTAATTTTATACAGTCGTATATATACGAAATATTGTAGCTATATTATAATAGTTAGCTTTTCAGGAGTCAAGCTGAATCAAGATAATTTTTCTAAAAAGTTTTAAGAATTTTTAAGTAGGGGTTATTTATGCCAATTAGATTTATTTCCTGACGGCTTATTTAATTGTTTTTGGCGTTTTTCTTCTGCAATTTCCTCTTCAATTTCAGCTAACCTACTGCGTGGAAGAAGTGCAGGTCGTTCGCCTTTTGGTATAAAGGATTCAAGTAGTCCACCAACACGATAAAACGTTCTCGCAAAGGCGACAGGTTCTTTATCCCTAAATACCTTTATAACCGACAGCGCTTTTTTATGGTCTTCGGCTATGTTTTCGTTTTTCTTAACAAGTTTGAATAGGTCGGCGTTATCCGATTTTAGAATATCGTTTTCCTTTTGCAACTTGCCGTTTTCAACCGTTAAAGCAGCGATTTGGTCTTTGAGTTTACGCTTGTCTTTTGTGATGATGCCGTCTTTTGCATCTTGTAAAAGTTTAGAATAATCTGCTTCCTTATCTCTTGCAGCGACAATTTTATCATGTTCCTTACGTGCTTCATCATATTCTTGAAGTTTGGTATTGATTTGTCCCGTTATCATTTCCTTTGCTTCTTGGGCTTCTTCAATAATCTTTTTTGCTTTATACTCGGTGGTGGAAAGGTGTTTACGTTGGCTACCTTCTTTGCCACGTTCTAATCCATAATCTACGCCAACGGCAATATGAAATTCCGTTTGTAAGTCGGATAGTTCTTTAGGGCAAATTACACGCTTTGCCGACAATCTTCCATCTCTCGTTATGGGCATAAAGTTAAGGTGCATATGGGGTGTTGTTTCATCTAAATGAACAACTGCCGACACTATATTTTCTTCGCCATATTTGTCAATAAAAAACCTCGTGCAGTCTTCAAAAAACTGTTTTTGCTTTTCTTGTGACGTTTCCTTATGCCACGAAGGGCTTGCACCTATTACTGTCGAACCTATATAAATTGCATCGTGCCTTACTGCTGTGGGCAAGTTCAATTCTTTAATTCGCTTATTACAGTATTCCATCCACGTTCCTTCTCTTTGAAAGGTATGATAATTGTTGTGGGTGCGACTACTGTCAATTTGTGGGTTGTCAGCTAAATAGTTTTCATCTCTTTCGTTTTCTCT
>JAFVWA010000068.1 GCA_017501885.1 Clostridia bacterium
AAAGGAAAGTGAAATTGAATACGCAATAAGCGATAAACAGCTTGAAATTAGCGAAAAGAAAAAACGCTATGAAGTGCTTGGCGAAAATGAAGGAATTGAAGCCTATGGAGAACTTAATTCAGCATTAAAGCAAAAGATAACAAGATTTTCCCGCGATTTTGATATCGTAAAAGAATACGATTCAGACAACTTGGAAGAAGCCTTTACGATTATTGCCGAAGAATGGCGCAAGCTTGAAAGTGGGTATAAGACCACGCAACAAGAAAACAAAGTTAAAATACCTATGTACAAGGAGATTGTCAAATATTTATCCCAAGAGGATATATTGGAGGAAGATAGACAGTCTTACACAAGAGAGTTGTTTAACAACGTAAACGTTTTTGGTATTACTTGCACAAGCCGTGATAGATTTACGAAAAACCAACTCCAAGAACTTGATAGATACGGTATTGAATCGGTTGATATTAGAACGCAAGGTATTGACGTTGTAATTATTGATGAAGTATCAAAATCTTCGTTCCTTGACCTTTTAATTCCGATTCTCTACGGCAAAACGGTTATACTTGTTGGTGACCATAGGCAGTTGCCACCGATGTATGATTTAAGACATATGAGAAAAGATGATTTTGAAGGTCTTGATGAGAGCATCATTTCTAAAGAAATCAATGATGGATATACAAAGTTGTACGAAGAGTGCTACTTCAAAACTCTTTATGAAAGTGTTCCTGCGGATTTCAAGGTTATGCTTAACAAGCAATACCGTTGCCACAGTCACATTATGGAAGTATTTAATCATTTCTATGGTGGAAATCAAAAAGGATTGACTGTTGGGAAGAAGCATCAGAACGACGAAAAGGAACACAACTTATCCGTAAAAATCAATGGCAATTCTATTATTGAACCCAAGCATCATATTTACTTTGTTGACTGTGACCAAAGAGAGTCAAGTGCTTACGAAGGAAGTACGTCAAAGGTAAATGAACAAGAAGCGGCTGTTGCAATGGTTCTTCTCCGTGAAATTGACAAAGCAAGCACCGAACTTGAAAAGCAAGGTAAGATAAAAGTAAGCAAGGATAAGAAGATTGATGAAAGACCGAGCATTGGTGTTATCTGTACCTATGGTGACCAAGCGAGCTTGATAAAGAAAAAGAGAAAATATCAACAGTTTGTCGGTTTTTCGGGCAAACAAGATGAAAAACTTGTAATTAGCACGGTTGACGATTTTCAAGGCGATGAAAGAGATATTATTATCGTTTCAATGGTTCGTAATCCTGCAGGAAATAGATATGATGCGGAATTTATCAAGAAATTTGAACGTATAAACGTAGCTCTCTCTCGTGCAAGAAAGATGTTGATTGTTGTTGGTTCTCGTAAATTCTTAACCGAAGCAGGCGTAATTGACCTACCTGATTTGGACGGCAACCACGCATTAGACAAAGTTAATTTCCACGTTTATAAGGAAATTATTGATACAATCAATTTCCGTGGACGTGTACTTACCGCAAGAGATATTATAGGAGAATAAAGATGGAAGAAAAAGTTATAAAACAAATTAAAACTTCTTGTCCTTTTCCATTATTACTCTATAAGACAAATGTGAAATACAATGAAGTACGTAAGGCTTCAGGAATAGCTTATATTCTGCTCGACTTAATTCAAAAAACAGCAGCTTCAAGAGAAAAAATGGGAGAAATCTTGTTGAAGTTCGGCATTCCCAAAGACTTGCACTACATATTCGGTAAAGAAATTGCTAATCTGATTGGAACGGAGATTTTGCAGTCAGTTTATCCGGCAACGCATTTCCTTAATCCTAATTATTTTAGTGAGATAATGGTAAAAGATATATCATTAACAGTCAAAGGAAGAAAGATGTTTACCGAAGGGGCTATTCCAACGGGAGCAGAAAAAACCAAAACCAAAGATATTTATTTCAGCCCGGTAACAAGAAAGTTCGACGTAGAAAGCAAATTGGCATATATGCCGTTGGCTGCTTGTTATCTCGGAGAAGAATTTCTTGACAAGGTTGATATAGATATTTCAGGCTTGGAAGATTATATCAATGCAAATACAACAAAAATTGGCTTGAAAGCTGAGGAAAGAATGGTTTCGTATGAAACCGAAGAACCAAAAAGGCTTCACGTTCGCAAAGAAGATGGAATGACAATCGTTATTCGTCCGTCTGGGGTTGAGTTCTCTTTTGGAACGTCTGATGAAACGGCTTTCTTCTACAAGTATTACTCGTCGGCTCTTATGACAGGAGGCTTGTTGATGAAAAACAACTACAAGTTTGTTAATGCGCTCAAAGAAATCGTTTCAGTACCTACCGTATCAATCACGGAACTTGATAGAGCAGTCAACGTTCACTTGCCGAGTGACGTTCAAAAGCAAGCTACAAGACCTTGTAAAGTATTCGTTAATAAAGGCAGATTAGGTGCAGAACGCAATGATAATGTAATCAAGCTTGATAACGATTTATCCAAAATTCTGTTGGATAGAATTGACGGAAATGCAGAGTTTGCTCTTGTGGATAACAGCGCAATTCATTACTATAATGCCTTGAACGTATCTATGCCTTGTGCAAAATTTGGCGATACGTTTGAAATGCAGTTGCTTGTAGAAAGTGTT
>JAFVWA010000008.1 GCA_017501885.1 Clostridia bacterium
CACGTCTTCTGCCGGTATAAAACAGAACTGCAAAGATTGTTCGATATCTAATGTTGTCTACACCTTGTAAAAAGGCGGTAAATTGGTCTTTTGTCCAAACTTGAATATTCTTCTTGGTTGTCCTTGTTTTGGGCTTTTTTACCCCTTTTAACGCGTTAGAAATGGCATACCTATCTTCACACCACGAAAGAAACCCACTTGTTATTATCCTTATATTAGATAAATACTTGTGTGAATAAGGCTTTTGAGTGCGTGGATTGATTAGTGACCAAATCGTGTCTTGCCAATTAATAAAAAATGTTTTATCCAAGTCGGCAATGGATTTGTCCCCGATATACGGCACAAAGTAAAGTGTTAAAGTATTCCTTATATCATAAACAGAAGATTGCTTTAAAGTGCTTGCAATGCTTTTATAATACAAGGGCAAAACATCCTTAACCGCAACAGATGGTGTAGGCGTGATTATTTTGTCTATAAGGGTGCAGTTTTGCGTTATAAATTCCGCGTGACCTTGTTTTGCTTTGGCGATGGTAGGGAAGCCGCTCAACTTTTTCTGTCTTGTTTTTCCGTTAATGTCTACAATGCGGAATAAAACGTCATAAACGGGCTTATCTGCCGTTTTTCGTTTGTGAACGGAACAAGCCGTCGAATAAATATAGTATCTTTCTTTCATATAATTACTTTTTAGTTTCGTTAAAAATTGCAACAGTTCTTACTATAAAATCTATTGCAAATATACCAAAAACAACATAATATAAATAAGCAAAAAAATCTTGTTTGCCATTAATTGCGGCAATTAAGCCCCACACCCATAAAGCAATATCAAAAATAAGCCCTATGATTGGCAAACCTTGCAAAATCAAATAAAGAAAAATAATTAACGCCGTTGCCCAAAATGGCAAACCAATCATTACAAAAGGCAAAGCAAGAATCAATAAAGGCAATAAAAACGAAATAACCACACCAATAGTGCCAAGCTTTTCCTTTAACCAATCTTTAATTTTTTCCATAAAAAGCACCTTCCTTATTCTTTATTATATTTTTCGTAAACAGATAAAAGTTTTTCCGTGTACATTAACTTAATATCTAATAATTCTACCCTTGCCGTTAGGTTGAATTTTCAGTTTTTAACAATTTTTTGCGATATTCGACATAATTATAGTATATTCGTGGTTAAATCTTTGCTAAACTTATTTTATTACAATAGGGGGATAAAACTATGACTTTAACCGACAAAAAGATTGCACTTATTAAAAAAATACTTGATGCCAAACTTACCGAAAAAGAATTGGCGCAAGTCACTAAAAAAGCAAAAGAATTAAAACGTTAATTGCCTTGCCGAATTGGTAAGGCTTTTTATTTTCTCTTGCTAATAAGGTAATCCACAAACCTTGAAAGCTCTTCAGTTTCTTCTTCGGTGAGCCGTTCTATCAAAGTTATAAGCTCGCTTTCGTCTTGATTTTGAGTTTCAAGACCAAGAAGCTCTGCAGGATTAACATTAAGTGCGTTAGCAAACAAGATAATTTTAGATTGTGAAATATCTCTTAAGCCTAATTCTATTTTATTAATAGCAGACTTCGATTTATAACCGACTTTGTTCGCCAATTCTTGTTGAGTTAAGTTTGCTTGCTTTCGTAATGCTAAAATTCGATTACCAATTTTTGACATAGTTCAAATCCTTTTTTATTCATTATAAAACAAAATAGACAAATTGTCAACTTTTTTTGTAAATTTGCGAAAAAATACTTGACAAAGATATTTTGCTGTGTTATATTGGTTGCAGTAGACAAAACGGCTACCAAATAAAAAAAGGGGGGGTAACTTGATGACCGATAAAGAGTTATTAGAATCATATATTGCTAAATCTGGCTACAAACAAAGTTTTATTGCAGAAAAACTTGGCTTAACATCATATGGTTTTAGACGTAAGGTTGATGGCAAAAGTCAATTTAAGTCAAACGAAATTATCATATTGTGCGAATTGCTTAACATTGATGCAAAAACAATGGTTAATATTTTTTTAACAAAGAAGTAGACAAAACGGCTACAAAAACAAGGAGCGATTATGACAAGACAAGAACGCGAAGAAATCTTGATGAAGGATTACTTAACGGCTGAAGACCTAATGCAATTGATTGGGGTAGACCTTTCAAAAGCGTACACGATTATTCGTGATATCCGTAGGAAAACGGACAGGTTAGGGATTCAAGGCAAGGTACACATCCAAGACTACATTGATTATTATCAATTGGATGTAACAAGATATCAGTAGGGGGGCAATTATGAGTAACAGAATTGAAACAAAGCGTTGGAAATGGTGCTTGATTAGTTTAGCAATCATAGCGGCGTTGGTTATCGTTGGACTTTCGTACAACTGCTTTATGAGGGCTTTGTAATGGCGAAGATTTATGGCGGCGTTTGTCCTTGTAAGGAATGCAATAAAAGGCAGGTAGGGTGTCACTCAACTTGCACACTTTACACCGAATGGAAACAAAGCGGTGTGGAAATCGATAAAGGAAATTATTTTAATAAAAGAATTAAACGGAGGAAAGTATGAAAAAGGTCACTAATATTTATTCATTTGAAGCAATCGAATCAATTAAGCAAGGCAAGGTCGTATATTGTTGCGACAAAATTGCAGCAGAGGTTTTTAAGTTTAACAACTTGCCCGTAGACGAAGCTATTCACATCATTAATAATGATTGTCAGGATCGTTATGAGTTTTGGTACGTTGAAGGTACTGAAGGCGATGCGGAGGTGTAATTTATGACGTTATATGAAATTGAGGGCGAATTATTGGCTCTGTTAGAAAACGGATTTAACGCCGCTTGCATTGACGAAGACGGCGTAGTTGATGAAGAACGCGCGGCAGAATACCTTGAAAAACTCCCCATTGAAAGGGATAAAAAACTTGAAGCCTACGGACTTGTTATCAAGAATTACACGGCAGAAATCGAGGCAATCAAGCAAGAACAGGCGAACTTGACGGCAAGAAGACAAGCAAAGGAAAAGCAAGTTGAAAGACTTAAAAACGCTATTACAAATTCTTTAGTTGCATTTAATCAACCGAAATTTGAAACGGCAAAGGTTGCATTTACTTTTAGAAAGACATCTTCTGTCGAAGTAGATATGGACATCCTTGCCAAAGAGTACATTCGTGAAAAGATAGAGTATTCAGCAGATAAAACGGCTATCAAAAACGCTATCAAGGCAGGGAAGGTTATCGCAGGCGCACAAATTATTGAGAAACAAGCTTTGCAGGTGAAATAAGATGAACATTTATGAAAGTATATCAAGAATAATGGCAGAGGCAACGCCAATCAGCAAAGACAAACTAAACAAGCAACAAGGTTTTAAGTATAGGGGTATTGATGACGTAATGAATACGTTTTACCCATTGTTGGCAAAGCACAAGGTTTTCATTGTGCCAGAAGTGGTAGAGCAACAAAGAGAAGAACGCTCTACAAAAAACGGCGGCAATCTAATTTATTCCATTCTTAAAATCAAGTTTACCTTTTATGCGGAAGATGGTTCAAACATTTCTGCGGTGGTAATTGGCGAGGGTATGGATAGCGCGGACAAGTCAAGCAATAAGGCGATGGCTGTTGGTATGAAATACGCAATGTTCCAAGTTTTCTGTATCCCTACGGAAGATATGATTGACCCAGATAGCGAAAGCCATCCTAAATCAGTTCCTTTTAGCGAAATAACTGAAGAAGAAAAGGGCGAAGAAATTGAGATTTGGCACAGATTACAAGAAGCCAAAGAGATATTTATACCGAATACTCAAACGCAACTTAAGTCTTTGACAAAAGCGCAACTACAAAGGCTTACAACACAACTTGACACGATGCCCGAACAAGCAAGAGCGGCATCATACATACTACAGCACGATAAATCTATTCAATAAGGGGGAAATTATGAAACAAGCACAATGGCAAAAAGCCTATGAATATATGAAAGATGGTAGTTCTTTGACATCACTTACCGCTTTAACTGAATTAGGCATCATATCCTTCCCAAAGCGTATTTGTGAGATGGAAGCAAGGGGCATTAAGATTAAGCGTGAGCGCATCAAGGTTTTAGACCGAAACGATGAAGAAAAGCACGTAGTAAGGTATTCTTTATGCGTTTAATGAGTAAACGGAGTCGCGCTTGCGACATTCCTTACAAGGTAAAAAAAGCCGTGTGGATACGAGATAGGGGCAGATGCATTTTTTGTGGTAGTCATTACGCGATGC
>JAFVWA010000069.1 GCA_017501885.1 Clostridia bacterium
GCCTTCCGTCTTTCCGTTGCCGTCAATGTCACAAGCCACACATCCGCAATAAACACCGCAGTTCTTGTAATCTTCCCTATCACAATCAAGGCACTTAAAGGCTTTTAATTCTTCGATTAAGAATTGATGGTCTTCGCTTGCGACGTGATTTATGCAGTTCGCGACTTCTGCGTACTTGCCGACCAATCTTAAGTTATTGCAAGACATTGTCTGCTTAACTTTTCGTGCATAAGATTCGCCAAAGCGTTCAAAAAGTAGTCCGTTGAATTTCAAGCACCACTCGTTGACCTTTTTTAAGCACTTGCGTTCTTCTGCTGTTAATGACTGCGAATTCATAAAATCTTCGGCATTTTCTTGCATTGCCAAAATGATAATGTGGCGTGTCCTTTCTTCTGCGTTTAAGTAGTTTTTCATTTTAGTAACCCCCTTTCTTGCGGTTAATTTTTGTTTGCTTTATGTAACGAAAAACCTTACACAAATCGCCATCGTGATAAGCATAGCACCTTACTATTCGTTCAAAATCAAGTTTTCTTGCTTTTGTGAGCATTTCACACTCGGACGGACAATACCAATCATTGGCAGTACAGCCGTCGCAAGCCTTTTTACAAAAATTGTCTATGTCTATTAGTTCTTGTCTTGCTTTATCTATTCTCATTCTGACACCTCAACATAGCACCAACTTTGTGGCGGTCTTGTAAGTTTGTTTCTGCACATTAAAGTATTTGTATTGTCAAAGGTTGCTCTTGAGCAAATAAAACAACTCCCGTTGAAATTACACGATAAATTAAACTCGCTTAACTCTTTCGGTTTGTCGTAGATTTTAAGGTTAGATATTTGCCAACCGTAAAAACACCACCTTTTATAGTTTTGCCTAATGTCCGTGCCACGAGTGTAAGAAAGATATGCAAGAATATCTTGCTTTGTTAAACAAGTTCCTTGCAATGCTCTTTCACAATCTTCTTTGATAATTAAATCGTCTAAATGCTTATTGTCTATCCTATCGCAAACAAACCGCAAACCAACCTTGCCAAAGTGTTTACGATATTTTTCTTGGAACTCTTTGGGTATTTTGGCAAACGATTTTTCATCTTTGCTCATATAAAAAAATGTATCTCTATCCCAATCTTCACTTTTTGGCATACCCTTACGCACTTCTATTGTTTTAATGCCCTCGCCAACCAAGTAATAATAGTATGGTTTAAGGCTTGCTAATACTGCTTTCATATTCATCCCCCTATTCAATACTCAACTTCTTGTAGCCGCCCGCAATGGCATTGTCGATGCATTCGATTTTGTCGGAGTCTTCGCTAAAAGACATATCCAACCTAACAATGATTTTCTCGAGTCTATCATTAATCATAAGCACGTTGTTTAACTTCAAATGCTTGATAAACTCATAAAGCTTGTCCTTTACCGGCACGCTCACACAAAACTCTTGCATAATGTCTTCATACGTGTGTGCGTGCGCTATATTCTCTTTATATATTTTTTTCTTTCTTTCGTTCATAGATACATTATTCTTATCTTTATCTATATCTTCTTCTTTATCTACAGCGTTACGTAATGTTACAGGTAATGTTACAGTAACGTTACAATCCCCACTTGCTATTTGTTTCTGCCTTTCGCGATAAGCCGCTACCCTTTGGCGATTAGATGCTTTAAGCTTTTCCATATCATCCAAACTTTGATGCTTTGTCCAATTTGGTATTGTTATTGTGTTTTCGACAATTTCAATCATTCCGTATGTTTGGAACGTTTTAAGCGCAAGCCTTACCACGTTTAAAGGTCTACGAAAAATCGTTGCAAGCATTTCTTCGGTATAAGGTATTTTATCGTTTAGCATAAAAACACCACTATTGTTTTGCTTCCCTGCCAAACAAAGCAACTTAAACCAAATAACAATAATGCTATCTGCTTCAGGTAAACTCTCAATGAGAAGTATTTTCTCATCATCAAACAAGTCGGTCATTATCTTTATCCATTTAACATTTGCCATAATTCCCCCCTAATCGTTCTCGTTGTAAAGTGCTAAAAATTCATCCGTCAGCATTGTGTTAATGCCCTGCACTTGGCAATCTTGGATGATGGCATCAATAAGCCTTGTCATTTCCTTTGAGTTATAGGTGCTTGAGCCATAATAAGCGACAATGTTTGTATAGCCGGTTAGCTTGCTTTTGCCGATTTCTTCAACAAACCAACCTAAACCATTTTTGCCCCACTTGGTCTTAAAACTCTCAAGAGCTTCATCCCTTATCGGCAGTATCTCATAAACGCCAAATTCCTTGATGTAGCCTTTGTAGATTTCGTTTGTGCCTAAACCTAACTTTGCGGATAACTGTCCCAACAAGACCCACATATACGCATTTTGTGACAAACTGCGCTTCGGTCTGTACTCTTTAACGGATACGTTTAATTCCTTGTCTTTTAAGCCTTCTAATTCGCCTAAAACGGCTCTTGTTGTGGTAAAGGTAACCTCAACCCTGCCGTCTAATAAAAGCGCAATTTTAGGCGATTTCTCGGCTTTAAATTCAATCATCGCTAATCCCCTTCTTGTAATATAACTTGCTTTCGTCCCAATCAACATATTGGCTCTTAAGGTACGCTGTAAAGTATTCCTTTAATGCCTTTCTGTCCGTTGATTGGTCATACCGCCTGTGACAATCGTTGCACAAGGTCAATATGTTCTGCTCAACTCCCAACCCGCC
>JAFVWA010000070.1 GCA_017501885.1 Clostridia bacterium
ATAAATTATCTCAACTACTACGGGAATTTGGTGGTTGACGAGCTATACGAAACCCACAACCCAAAAAACGAACAGCCCACCGAGGAAAACGGATACAACTTCTTCGGCAGCGCAGCTCCTGCACAGTGGTACAACGAGGAAGGGCATCTCGTACACGCCCCCACGGTTTCCACCGATTTCATCAAGGAGAAGCTCGGTGACAGAAACTATTACGGCACGTTTACGGTAGGCGCAAACAACCACGAGGTAACCTTCAAGTTTTTTATGGACGGCGTTTGCAAGGAAACTGTTGTTCTTCCTTCCGGCGTGAATCCTCCGCGCCCTGCCTTTGAAAAGGTCGGCTACACGCTCACCGCTTGGACGCTTACCGAGGATTTTGAGTATCAGGCAGACAGTTCCTTCATCGTCGGCAACGAAACCGGAAGCGTGGACTTCCACGCAGTATTTACCCCGAATACTTATATGATATCTTTTGATTTTGGTGAAGCCAAAGAAGAAGTGGAGCAGACGTATAACGAAAAACTTATTCCACCTACACCACAAGAAAGAAACGGATACAGATTTATCGGTTGGTTTACCCAAGAAGATGGAAAGGGGGATAAGCTTGTGGTTGGTAGCAATTACGATACGGCAAGCGATATTACTTTCTACGCATATTATGAAAAGGAATTTCCTGTATTCTACGTTGTAATTTCTATTGTGGGCACTGTGCTTATTATAAGCGTTGCTGTTTTGGCTGGATTTGCGATTTATAGAAGAAAGCATCCGCACATGGTACCTGCAACCGACTCTGGAACACCGATTCCCGAAGAAAAAGTATTACCTGATACGAGTATGCTTTCGCAACGTGAGAAGGAAGTGTTGGAGTTGCTTTTACAAGGCAAGCAAAGGAATGAAATTGCGACAATCTTGTATATTAGCGAAAACACGGTTAAGAAAAATATTTCGAGCATTTACACGAAACTTAACGTTTCGTCAAGGAACGAATTATTTGCTCTTTTCAAGTAAAATTGAATAACTGAAAGCGAGAAAAGTCCGATTTTATCAATCGGGCTTTTTTTGCGCGTAAAATTGTTAAAAAACTGCGGGTATACCCGTTTGGGTAGGGTGTTTTGGGCAAAAAGTACCCGTTTTTACCCGAAAAGTACCCGAACGGGTAATATGATTTCGATAGATTCACATGTATAATTTGGGTAAAATATAGGTCTGCAAAACTAGAAGACGGCAGACCTAATCTTGAAAGGAGGGGAAACGATGCTAAAAACAATAACTAAAAAAATCATAGATAGGTCTACGGATGAGTTTTTCAAATTTGAATTTCATTGCGATAGATGCGGAGCAGGATGGGAGAGTGAAACGTATTGTTTCGAGCACGGATTTCCCGAAAAGCTTACCGAAGGTGAACAAAGAGCAAAAAATATTATGTGGAAAGTAGAGCACGATGCGGCGTTAGAGCGAGCAAATTTGGAAGCAAGGTTAAGATTCAATCAATGCAATTCCTGCGGACGAATTATTTGTGACGAATGTTTTGCGATGGATGAAGACGAGGACTTATGTATTGATTGTGCAAAAC
>JAFVWA010000071.1 GCA_017501885.1 Clostridia bacterium
CTCTTGCTTTTTTTTGATAACTTAACATCATTGCGCCGTAAAGATTTATTGCAATTATATAAACTATAAAGATAATATAAAATAAAACACTCATAATTTTAAAATATTATGTGTATTCTTTGATTTTTTTAGTAATTTAGTATTTAAATTTTGTAAAAAATATGTTACAATATTGATATAATTGACTAAGGAAGGTCTTTTTTATGAAATGTATGTATTGCGGATGTTTAGACAGTAAAGTAATTGACTCGCGTTCTGCTGAAGATGGAACTATTATCCGTAGACGTAGAGAATGTATTCAATGTGGAAAAAGATTTACTACTTACGAAACGGTTGAAAATACACCAATTTTCGTCATTAAATCAAATGGTAGTAGACAGGCTTTTGATGCTCATAAATTAAAGAATGGTATTATTAAGGCATGTGAAAAACGTCCTGTTCCAACGTCTCGTATAGATAAGCTTGTTGACGATATTCAAAAGAAAATTTATAATACTCTCGTTCAAGAGATTTCAAGTAAAGAGTTAGGCGAAATGGTTTGTGAAGAACTGAAAGCAATTGACGAAGTTGCTTACGTTAGATTTGCTTCTGTTTATCGTTCGTTTACCGATATTACTTCGTTTACTAAGGAACTTGAAAAACTTGTAAAAAAGGATAAATAGTTATGGATAAGTGGGATAAAAGATTTATGGACCTTGCTGAAACGGTTGCCGAATGGTCAAGTTGTTATCAGCAAAATAGACACGTCGGGGCAGTAGTTGTTCGCGATAAAAGAGTTTTAACAACGGGATATAACGGAGCGCCTGCAGGCATAAAGAGTTGTGCCGATAAGGGCGAGTGTCTTAGAAGAGTTAAAAATATTGCAAGTGGAACAATGCAAGAAGTGTGTTATGCTGTTCACGCTGAGCAAAATGCAATTTGTCAAGCTGCAAAAATGGGAGTAAGTTTAGAAGGCGCTACCATTTACGTAACTCACCAACCATGTGTTATCTGCACGAGAATGATTATAAATTCAGGTATTAAAAAGGTAATTTATAAGAATGGATACCCAGATGAATTCGCTTTAGAATTATTTTCTCAGTCAGATGTTGAAATAATTAAGTATCAATCGCTTGACAACTAATTTTTTTAATGCTAAAATGTAGTAGTTGTCTGGTTAAAACTCCAAACAACTACTACTTAAATATGTGGATAGCTGTCGAAGTGGTTAAGACGAGCGTGTCTTGGGCGATAGCAATCGTAACGAAGTGGAGATTCAAATCGTGTAACGGTTTTCATCTATAATAACAATTTAATATTTGCTAAAAAAGTGGAGAGCTATCGAAGTGGTCACAACGAGGCGGTCTTGAAAACCGTTTGGGTTCACGCCCACGGGGGTTCGAATCCCTCGCTCTCCGCCACGGAAAACCTAAACCAAGAAATGGTTTAGGTTTTTTGTTTGTGTTGCCGAGGGATTCGAATTAAGGAGAAAATTTATTGATAAATTTCCCGAAGGGTAAACAGTCCTGTGGACTGTTTATCGGGTA
>JAFVWA010000072.1 GCA_017501885.1 Clostridia bacterium
AACGACCATAAGGGTAGCGGCAGGCGCAGTAGCCGACGCCACAGCCCCTAAAATAATAGCCGCAGGCAAAGGGAATTTATCAGGAATAAGAAAATGCAAACCGATTAACGCCACGTCAACAAAAACAGTAGCCACAACTGCTTGAAATATACCGATAATGGTTGCTTGCTTACCTATCTTTTTAAGGTGAGCGAGCCTAAATTCGTTACCGATAGCAAAAGCGATAAAGCCAAGCGCAACTTCAGAAATAATTTTTAGAGAATCGAGTTCGGCTTTACTTGTAAAACCAAGCCCACTAACCCCAAATGCGCCAAGGCAAAACGGCCCTACTAAAATGCCGGCAACGAGATATGCCGTTACGGCTGGTAATTGCACTAATTTTGCTAATCTTGAAAGCATAAGTCCAGCAAATAACGCGATAGATAAACTTAATAAAATGTCCATAGCTTTTTCCTTCAACGTAAATAAACTTAAATATATAACGAAATTTTAATACTTTGTATTTTTTTTGTCAACACAAATTAGGGGGTAAAAAATTAAAAAGAGCGAAAAGCAAAATTGGTAAATATATTGATAGACAAGTCTATTGCTTTTTTGCCGTATTTGTTGTAAAATAAAAAAACAAGGAAATAACAATGAAAAATCGTATTATATTGATTTTAGGAATAATTTTTGTGTTTTCTTTAAGTTTTGCATACGGGTGCAAGGAAGAAGAAACGCACGTTCACAGTTGGTCCCAAACGCAAGTTTACGACCAAGATTTTCATTGGCAAAAATGCGAAAGTTGTGATGAAATTCGAGAAAAAACCGAACACGAGTATACTTTGCCAAAGTCTGACGATGTGTATCAATGGTTAGAATGCGAGTGCGGTGCGTCGAGCGAAAAAACACTCATAGAAAAACAACCGTCTATTGCTAAGGCGATAAAGTTTGACAGTAGCGCGGTAAGTATGCTCGTTGGCGAAAGCCTTGATTTAAGAGCAAGTAAGGATTTTTCGGCAAACTTTGATATAACATACGCTTCCGATAACCCTAACGTGGTAAGCGTTGACCAAAATGGAAAAGCAACCGCCCTTTCAAAAGGCAAGGCAAAAGTAACGGCAAGTTATAAAGACGTTAGCGTTTGTTGTGAAGTAACAGTAACACACGGAGAGTTGCTTCCCCTTCTTAAAACGGATAGCATTGGCGACGAATATACGCTAATGCAACAAGATACGCTCGAAATAAAGCCATACGTCTTGTTTAACGGAAA
Organism: Clostridia bacterium; assembly: GCA_017501885.1. GTDB lineage: Bacteria > Bacillota > Clostridia > Christensenellales > Borkfalkiaceae > UBA1259. Next base: position 1,253 of record JAFVWA010000072.1, read on the forward strand.
AGCCTTTTACAACGTAAAACTTTCTTATGAGATTGACGGAAGTTCGGCAACTTGCAGTAAAAATGGCAATGCTTTAATGCTGACAGGTATAAGTAAAGGTCAAAGCGAACTTAAAATAACCGCAGAATGGGATGGATTTACAGGCTTATCAACTTTAATTAAAAGTTTAAAAATAAACGTCGAGTCAAATTTTAACGTATACGTTAACGGTGGAAGTTCGTCAAGTATAACTATATATAATCAAAGTTTAACCACCATAAAAGGGCAAACGCCCACAAGCGCGCCCTTGCTTATAACAACTTCGGCGCAAAGCGCTTCTACCGTCGTAACGGTAGAAAACCCAGAGATAGCAACCTTTAACGCTCAAACGTGCGAAATACAAGCAACGGGTAAAACAGGTCAAACGACCATAACCATTAAGGTAACCGATACCATTGGTAACGAGCATATAAAGAGCATACCTTTGTGTTGTTATCCCGCGGTTGGCGACTATTTAAATGAAGACGCAAGCGGTTATGTAAGCGTAGAAGTGGACACCATTTCAGGGCAATTACCCTTAGAACAAATATTTGGTGAGCAAGCGACGCTTAGTAGCGCATACTTAGGCAGAACGCCATTAACGGTAAACGACAACAAAATAGTTGACGGACTGTTAGGCGACGCGTTTAATACTCCACAACCTATCGTTGTAACTTTATATACTGAAGATTACGGAATGAACGTAGAGATTATTCCTTATCTATATAAGCAAACTGAGATTTTATCACAAGACTATCAATATTCTTGTGAAACGGGCGAGTTTTTTGACCAAGACTTTGTTTTAACTGACGTAGGAGGGGGTTTAGGGAAAGAAAGGCTTACTCAAGCATACTTACAAACTGAAGACGGACAAAAACAACTGACCGTAGAAAACGGAAAAATAGTTGACCTTCAAATAGACGCTTCGCCCGAAAAATACTTTTTAGCACTTGTTTACGGAGATAAAGCAATTAAAGTTGGCGTTACGGCGTATACGCTTATAATCGACCAAATGCAAGATTTTAAATACTTTACCGTTCACGAAGGCGACTGGACTTATCACCGTGCATTTATGTGGAATATCGCGTCTGACGTTATGGAATGGGACGGCTATTACGTTCTTGCAAACGACATAGACGCCACCACTTATGACCATAAAGGTTTAGAAGCACCCTATTATCATTTAAGTTGGGATAACGTCAGCATTATTCCCGCAACGTTTGAGACGGGCGGTGCGATATACGCGTGCGTTGACGATAAAGACGCTTACGGTCTGTTTGGTAAAGGTCTATTAGGCACTTTTGACGGACGCGGACACGTAATCGACGGCTATAAACCAAACAGCGGTGGACTTTTCCAAGCATTAAACGGTGGGTATATAAAAGATTTAGGCTTTACTAACACTCGTCTATCACCTACAACGGGCATACTTTCGGGTATAGCCATAAAAAACACGGTTATAGATAACGTGTTCGTTCACGTTGACCCAAATTACAGTTACGGCGCAGGCGAACACACGTCTGTTCTGACGAGTTCGGTAAGTAGACGAGTTACTTTTAGAAATATAGTTGTAATAAATCAAACAACAAATAAGTCGTCTAACTCATCGTCAATATTAGGCGGTCAAGATTACTGTTCGGCATACGGAAACAACAATTCTAACGTTCACGTAATAAGTTCGCTTCCAATATTCTTTAAGTATAGCGCATCAACTGAAAAGATAACCGCGCTTTATGAAGCAAGCTATATCGACGGAGAAAAGGTAGAAATAACAGCAGACAGTAATATTCAAAATTTAACAAGCGGAGTATATCGTTGGAATACCGCAGAAATTTTCAAACAAAATTTACCGAGTATAAAAGAGCAAGCTTTCGGAATAAACGCTTGGCTTTGGGACATGGTTGACAAAACCTTATAAACTAAATTAATAAATCAACTGATAAAACCCCCTGATTGCAATTTGCAATCAGGGGGTTTGTGTTTAGTCGTTTTCTAAAATACCGTTAAGCTTTTGCATAAGTTCGGTAGTTGGCTCAGGTAGCGCGCCAAACTTAAAGGGAATATTTAATTTGTCGTATTTAACTTGACAAATTTTTCTAAACGGCAAAAGTTCTATCTTGTCAACCACAGAATGACTATGGGCAATTTTCTTTAACTCTATAACGTTGTCTTTATCATCGTTAATGGTGGGGATAATAACTTGCCTTAAAGTGGTTGGAATATTTTTTTCTTGTAAGTAATCTAAAAATTTAAGGACAGGCGATAAATTACAAGTGGCAAATTCGCGATATTTTTGCTCGTCAGTATATTTAACGTCAAGCAAAACCCTATCGGTTACTTGTAATAGTTTTTTTACGTCGTCGTTAAAAATACTTCCCGAAGTATCAAGACAAGTGTTTATGTTTTGTTCTTTACAAAGCCTAAAAATCTCGGTCGCAAACTCCGCTTGCAAAAGCGGTTCTCCACCCGAAATAGTAATTCCACCGTCTTTGCCAAAATATTCCTTGTATTTAATCACCCTTTCGACAATCTCGCTTGCAAAAAAGTTTTGCCCATCGTTTAGATTCCAAGTGTCTGGGTTGTGGCAACACGCACAACGCAAGTTGCACCCACTAAAAAAAACAACGAATCTAACGCCAGGCCCGTCAACCGTTCCAAGACTTTGAAAAGAATGAATTTTTCCTACTACGCTTTTGTTTGTCATACGCTTTGGTGGAAAGTTCTGCTTATAACTTCTTTTTGTTGTTCTTTTGAAAGTTTGTTAAAGTTTACTGCATATCCCGAAACTCTTATGGTAAGGTTAGGGTAGTCTTCGGGGTTTTCGTATGCCTTAATAAGCGTCTCACGATTCATAACGTTAACGTTTAAGTGATGCGCTTTCTTCCCAAAATATCCGTCTAAAATGCTAACGAGATTATCCCTTCTTTGAACGTCGTCCTTTCCGAGCGCGTCGGGAACGATAGAAAAAGTATTTGAAATGCCGTCTCTACAATCGAGATAACTGATTTTAGCAACCGAGTTAAGCGAAGCGAGTGCGCCGTTTTCTTCACGGTTGTGCATGGGATTAGCACCGGGGGCAAATGGTGCAAAAGCAGGTCTGCCGTCAGGGGTAGCACCCGTATGCTTGCCGTAGGTTACGTTACTCGTTATAGTAAGCACCGAAAGAGTGTGCATAGCGTTTCTGTAAGTCTTAGTTTTTCTAAGTTCAGTAATAACTTGATGAGCAAGGTCTTTCGCAATAAGGTCAACTCTGTCGTCGTCGTTTCCATATTTGGGGAAAGAGCCTACGGTGTTAAAGTCAATAATAAACCCTTTCTCGTCTTTTACAGGCGATACCTTTGCATGTTTGATAGCGCTAAAACTGTCGGTAACAACAGAAAGCCCTGCGATGCCAAACGCCATAAAACGTTCAACGTCAGTATCGTGCAACGCCATTTGAGTTTTTTCGTATGCGTATTTATCGTGCATGTAGTGAATAACGTTCATGGTGTTAACGTAAAGGTTGCAAAGCCATTCAAGATAAATATCAAAACGATTTTTAACGGTGTCGTAGTCAAGAACTTGTAAATCAAGTGGTTGCATTTGTGGACCGATATGAATACCGCTCGTGGTGTCAAAACCACCGTTTATGGCAATAAGCAAAAGTTTACCAAGGTTACAACGCGCACCAAAGAACTGCATTTGTTTTCCAACTTTCATAGCCGATACGCAACAAGCAATAGCGTAATCGTCGCCATAAATGGGGCGCATAAGGTCGTCGTTTTCGTATTGAATAGAGTCTGTGTCAATAGAGATTTTCGCGCAGAACTTTTTGAACTCGGTGGGGAGCGCGTTAGACCAAAGCACGGTAAGGTTAGGCTCAGGTGAAGAGCCGAGCGTGTAAAGGGTGTTTAACATTCTGAACGAACTCTTGGTAACCAAAGTTCTGCCGTCTTCACCCATACCGCCAACTGCTTCGGTAATCCACATGGGGTCGCCACCGAAAAGTTCGTTGTATTCGGGGGTGCGAAGGTGTCTTGCCATACGAAGTTTCATAACAAAATCGTCTAAAATCTCTTGCGCGCCTTGTTCATCGAGTATTCCGAGAGCAAAGTCGCGTTCAATATAAATATCAAAGAATGTAGAAACTCTACCAAGGCTCATCGCAGCGCCGTTTTGTTCTTTGATAGCGCCAAGGTAAGCAAAATAAGTCCATTGCACGGCTTCCTTGGTATCCTTTGCAGGTTTACTTATGTCGTAGCCATAAGAGAGCGCCATTTCCTTTAAGTAGTTAAGGAAGGTTATTTGTTGGAAAAGTTCTTCGGTAAGGCGAGTGTTTTCCGCATCAAAAGTATTTTTAGCAATTTCCGCCTTGTCCTTTTTCTTTTGTTCTATAAGTCTGTCAACGCCGTATAAGGCAACGCGTCTGTAATCGCCAATAATTCTACCTCTGCCGTAAGCATCGGGAAGTCCTGTGATTACGTGGCACTTTCTCGCAAGGCGCATCTCGTCGGAATAAGCGCGGTAAACACCGTCGTTATGCGTGGTGCGGAACTTAAATTCTTCTTGCACCTTTTTGCTTAAAGTATAGCCGTAAGCTTCGCAAGACTGTTTAACCATTCTCATACCGCCGAATGGGTTAACCCCGCGTTTTAGGGGAGCGGAAGTCTGCAAACCAACGATAATTTCATTTTCTTTATCCAAGTAGCCGGGTTTGTAAGCGGTAAGCGAAGAAACTGTTTCAGTATCAACGTCAAGCACACCGCCCTTTGCTCTTTCTTCTTTAAAAAGAGCATTAAGTTTTTGCATCAACTTGTTAGTTCTTGGCGTAGCGAGAGCTAAAAAATCAGCAGAGCCACAGTAAGGCTTATAGTTAGTTTGAATAAAATCTCTAACGTCAATGCTATCTTGCCAAGCACCCGAAATAAAACCATTCCAATTATCATGCTTCATAACTATTCACTCCTTAAAAGAAAAATAAAAAAGGGCAATTCAATCAAACGTTGAATTGCCCAGACGGTCGGCGATAAAAACCACGAACGTTCCCTTGCGGTTATCCGCAAAATCCGTCAGTCACGTTCGACAAGGTAATTGTAGCATTAAACTTTCCCCCTTGTCAAGTTTAAAACAAAAGAAATTTTTATTGTAGTTTCTGTTTGTCTGAATTATATTCTTCTCTTGCCATATCGCCAAAAGTGAGAGATATTGAACCGTCGTCTTCTCTAATAGCATAGCCACCATAGAAAACATAGTAGTCGTGTCCATCTTCTAACGAAGCTCTTTCTATTTCTGCAATTTCTTCATCAGATTGAATATCAAAAATTTCGATTGTTTCACCATTTAATAATTCACCATATCCTTCGTTGTAAATACAAAGATGGCAAATGTCATGTATTTCCCATTGTTTTCTTGTAAGGCGTTTTTCTGCTTGTTTTTTTGTTATAACTTCATCTTCAAAACCCATTAATCTTTTGCCGTCAAGTTTGATGTTTATGTAACCAGTTTCAATTTCTCTACATAGAGCAGAAGAATTGTCCGTTAGTAGTTTTTTGAATTTTAGTTTAAATTCAAGGATTTCATATTCATAAACTGAAAAATATTCGCAATTTTCAAAATCAAGGTCTATTTTTCGTATATTTTTTAATTGATGGTCAGGTAAATAAATATAATGTTCTTCTCCTAAATAACTGCCATATATTTCGTTTGGGATAAAGGTTATTAGCAAATACCCGTCATCTAAAGTCGCTTTTATATTTCCGTAAACAGTTTTATCCCCGTTGGTTTCATCATAAAAAACAACTGAAAGGATTTGACCATCTAAACAGCGATTAATGAAATAGTCCTTGCGTCCTTTGGCATATTCTTTTTTATCATAAGGATAAGTGTATGTAAATTTAGGTTGCCTGTTATTAAGCTTAATTTTCACACCCCCTTCGTGACCGACAGGCGAGAAACCTTTACTGGTTCCTATAAGTCTGTCGTAAAAATCCAGCGAAATATTCTCAATTTCGTTTTTCCCTACAAGTAGTTGTTCGCCGTTGTAAAGGTTTATACGCACTTCTTCAATATCCTTTTTGTTGATATTTATCTTGGGGTAGGTATATCTTTTCATTTGGTTTCTCCTTTTTTGTTTGTTGATGTAAAGATAATATATAAACATGACAGGATTTGTCATATTAAATGAAGTTTTATGATTTTTTTCTACAATAAAAATAGTTCTCCGTTTTCACTGTTGGCCCCTTGTTTTACAAAAGACGTGCGAACCGCAGGTGAGAAGACTCGACTCGAAGCCACAGGAAGTTTTGAAAAGATTTTAAAATTTTACATAAAGAAAAAGGGCGAGAAAATTTCGCCCAAAGATTATGTTTGTTAGAGTAACGATACTTTAACAGTATTATATTTATAATGTTCGTTTTATCTTTTTCCATTTGCAACCCAGTTGTAAAATCCGTCAAGATTATCTAATATAAATTTTTGCATAGATATAGGATATTTAACAGCATCAAAGGGGTTACCAAACTTATCTACTAATTGAACGACTTCAAGCCCCATAAGTAGTCCCTGCTCAGTTGGCATGTGCCTTTTTGCTCTTTTAGCGTTAACTTGAACAGTAGTTAAGATTTCAATATCAACTAACCATTTGACCATCTTTGCTCTTGATAACCTTCTTACTTTGTTGTCATCAATCAATTGATTTAGTTTCTCAACTATTTGGCTTAAATAAGCGCCTTCTTGTATAAATTCAAAGTTTGCAAGTTTATCTTCTTCAATGTAAAAAGATTTCTTTTTGGAAGATGTTTTATTTGCAAATTTTAATTTTGTTAATGCAAAATATAACGCTCTGGTTATTTCAAGGTTATTTATTGGACTATCTTCTGGAAATAACGTGTCGTCAATAGGATTTATGCCATTTGCTAATTTTTCTAATATTGTAAGATTTTTTTCTAAAAGTTCCTTTTCTTCCATAAAAATTCTCTCTTGTTTTATATGTTTTTATTTTATCACGGAGAAAACAAAAAGTAAATAGAATAAGAGAAAAAGCGCGTTATGTTATAAAAGAAGTTGGGCAAAATTTAACGTTAAACTTTCCCCCTTGTCAAGTTTAAAACACAACTTTAAAAAGAGATTTGCGAAAGGCGAGAGTTCAAAGCAGTTATTAGAAAAACAATGAGCGCCGTATAACCTTTCTTATTTATTTTTTCTAAATTGAAGTGGGGTAACGCCAACGTGTTTTTTGAAAGTCCTGATAAAATAGTTATAGTCATTAAAACCACAGTCATTGGCGATAGTCGTTACTGCAAGATTGGTGGTTTTAAGCATATCTATTGAAAGAGCTAAGCGTTTATTTATAACGTATTCGGCAACTGAGATATTAAATTCATTTTTAAAAAGTCTATACAAGGCGTTTTTTGACAAGAAAAATTTTTCACATAATTTATCTACGTAAAACTTTTCCTTCAAGTGTTCATCAATATATTGTTCAATTTTAACTGAGAGCATGCTTCTGTTGTGTCGAATAAGGCTATCGTCCCAAAAACTTTTAATTAAGATAGTTAAAATTTTATTAAGTGCTTGAAGCTTTTCTTCAGACACTATGGGTAGCCCAAGGTATAGCGACCTTGATTTATTGCTGTCAAGACAAAAGTTTTTTGTTAGGCTAAGTGCTTTATCAATCGTTGAGTAAAAACCATTTTCATCACGAAATTGTCCTATTTGCATGTATCCGATAATCAAGTCTTCATAAACAACAGGCATTATAGTTTCCATAAGTCCCGCATGGCAGGTGTAGGAAACGGTTTTTTTGGTTTTGGCGGCTTCTTTCATGTGCGTCAAATTAGAAAGCGTGCAGTTTTTAATACCTTCTTTGTTTTCTCTTATGTATTTGCAGTATTCAGAATGAACGGGTGAGGTTGCAACCATATTCATTGCCGAGTCGTATAAGGTTACGGCAATTCCGGTTGAAACATAAAAATCTGATAGCAATTCTTTAATTTTCTCTCTATTAAAAATGTAGCTCATACATTAATTCTACTATACCAACTAAAAATTGTCAATTATTTTCATAATTGGGAAAATAATGCTATTTTTGAGTGCTAAAATCACTATAATGATTAAGTGAATTTTGATAAGATTAATCAAAGCATAGTCGGAAGGGTGTAATATGGAAATTAAGGTTATTCTAAATGCGGTTAAAAAAGCTTTTCTTGATTTTAAGGAGGCTTTTACAATTAGCAAAAATTCCGACCAACTTTTTGAAGTATTTTCCTCATCATTGAAAGAAAGTTTGGGTGATTATCAAACCGTTTACGATTATGCGTGGGGAAAAGATTCTGTAAATATTGACGGTGTTACAAAAGGATATATGCCAAAAAAGGGCGATACGGTTATAATGGATATAAGCGTTGGAAAGAATGGCGTTTGGTGTGACGTTTGTAGAACTTTCTTTATTGGCGAAGTATCAAAAGAACAACGTAAAACCTTTGAGCTTATAAAAAAATCTCTTAGGACAGGGCATTTGTCTTTAAGGGCGGGGGTAAAAGCGAGCGATATATACAATGCGGTAAACGCTGTGTATAAAAAGGAAGGAAAGACCCTCGTGCATCACGCAGGACACAAAATAGGCACAGAACCGCTTATGCAACCGCAATTTTTATCGGACAACGATAACCTTGTGGAAGAAGGACAACTTTATACCATAGAATCTGGTTTATATGAAAAATATGGGATTAGATTAGAAAATAATTATTTGGTAACAAAAGAAGGGGCAGAGGACCTTTTTGAAGAGCTTTTACCCCTAAAAATAGAGGAGTATATACTAAAATGAACAAATTAATTAACGGACCTTTCGCCGTTCTTATGACGCCGTTTGTTAAAGACAAGATTGACGAAGAAGCATTTGTTGCGCAAATCAAGATGGCAAACGATAGTGGAATTTCTGGTTTTGTAACTAACGGAAGCACAGCAGAATACATCCAACTTTCATTAGAAGAACAAATGCGTGTTTCTGAAATAACCGCAAAACAAAAGGCAAAAGACAAAAAACTAATTGTCAGCGCATGCACGGGAAATATTGCTGACACTATAAAGCTTTGCCGTCATGCTAAAAGTATAGGTGCTGATGCAGTTCTTGTTTGTCCACCATATTATTTTAAGTATCCAATCAATGAGAGAGAAGCGTATTACAAACAAGTTGCCGACCTTTCTCCTGTCCCTGTAATTTTATATAGCGTGCCTTTCTTTACTCAGGAAATAGAACTCGATTTAGTATTCCGTCTTTTCGAACATGAAAATATTATAGGAATAAAAGACAGTAGCGCAAACATGAAACGATTAGAGCATATGGTTGAGTATACCTATGGTCAAGATATAAGTATAATGACGGGAACAGATGATATTTTGCTTCCAGCCTTGGTTGGTGGTTGTGCGGGAAGTTTGACCGCATTTGCTGCAATTTATCCAAACGAGGTTAGCCAATTGTATAAGGCTGTAAAAGAAGGCGATTTAGCAAAGGCAAAAGAAATTCAATTCTCATTTATGCCAAAGTTAAGAAAAGCAGACTCGGAAACCTTTCCAAGAGGATACAAACGTTTGATGGCGGAAGTGTCGGGGTATGAGTTTAACGATAAAGAGGTGACAAAGTGAAGGCGGCGGTATGGTTAGGAGATAATCACGTCGAAGTAAAAGAAGTGCCTATGCCTGAAATCGGAGACGAGGAAGCATTGCTAAAAGTGCGTGCTGCAGGTGTGTGTGCTACAGATTACCACATTATCTCAGGAAAACTTAAAATCGGAAAAACACCTAATATTCAAGGACACGAAATTTGTGGTGAAGTAGTTAAAATAAACAGTAAACGTAAGGATATTCCCATAGGTCAACGCTGTGTAGTTGCCACTTCAATAGGTTGTGGGCATTGCGATTATTGTAGAGAAGGCAAACAATATATATGTAACGATAGTAGTGAAATAGGATACTATCCTCACAACGGTGGATACGCAGAATACGTAAAAGTTCCCGTTGAAGCAATAGTTCCAATATCGGACAAGGTAAGCGATAAGGCTGGCGCAATATTGGAGAGCACTGTTTGCCCAACTGAATCACTAATGAGAATAGGTATACCGTTTGCAGGCTCAGTAGTAGTTGCTGGGACGGGCCCCGCAGGGCTTGCTTTTATAATGGTAGCGAAGTTAATGGGTGCAGGAAAAATCATCGTGTTAGTGCGCGATGAAAAGTCAACGGTTAGAGCATTCAAGTATGGTGCAACGCACGTAGTAAATATAAAAAACGAAAATGCCATACAAGAAGTTTTAGATATTACGAATGGGAAGAAAGCGGACGTAGTAATAGAAGCGACAGGTGCAAAACCCATGATAGAAATGATGCCTGATTACGTTAAAAAGGGTGGCAATATTATTTTATACGGAATTCCTGGCGATGACGAGCAAATAGTTTTTCCCGTAAAGAAAATGATAGTCGAAGAAATATCCGTTCACGGTGCGGTAGGCAACACTAAGGCATGGTATCCACTCGTGAAAATGATAGAGAGTGGCGCATTAGATTTAGAGCAACTTGTGACGCATGAGTTTAATCTCGAAGACATAAATAAAGCATTCGATTTGTATAGAAATCACGATAAAACGTTAATCAAAGCAATAATTAAATTTTAAATAGAAATGGAGAAGAATTATGAAAATTACAGACGTTGAAGTAGTTGTTGTCCGTCAGGACGAGGTAAAAATGATAGGTGACGGCAGTCAAGATACCGCTGTTATTTTGGTTCATACCGACGAAGGTATTACAGGTATTGGTGAAGTAGATAGTTCTCCCGAAGTTGTTAAAGCTATAGTGGAAACGCCTGCTTCTCACGACCAATGCAGAGGCTTGAAAGAAATCTTGATAGGCGAAGATCCAACTAATATCGAATATCTTTGGTATAAAATGTATCACTTTAGCTACTACTATACCAGAAGAAGTGTAGGTATACACGCAATGAGTGGTATAGATATTGCATTATGGGATATAACAGGAAAGAAATACGGACTACCTGTTTCAAAACTTATCGGCGGAAAGTTTAGAGATAAAATTCCTGCATACTGTTCAGTTTTGATGCCCGGGACAAAGAAAGAGATAGACGAATTAGTAGCACACCACAAGGCGGACTGTAATTATCACGGATATAAATTTGGATGGGGAGCTTTGGGAGAAAGCGAAGAAAAGGATATAAAGCTTGTTGAATACTGCCGTCAAGCAGTTGGTGACAATAGGCTTATGATTGATATCGGTATGAGATGGACTGATTATAAGTATGCTTTAAGAGTTTCTAAAGAATACGAAAAGCAGAACGTTTATTGGCTTGAAGAACCATTTGCTCCCGATAGAACTCCCGACTTTGGAAGATTGTCTGAAAACATCAATATATCTTTAGCGTCAGGTGAAGAATTTGGCACTATGTATGAATTCCAAGATATGCTCGATAATGGCAAGGTGGATATTGTTCAACCCGACATGAGTCGTTGCGGTGGTATTACCATGGCAAAGAAAATTGCAGACATGGCGCAACTTAGAGGTAAAAAGCTTATTCCACACGCATTTAAGACGGGAATATTGATTGGTGCAACGTTACAACTAATCGCAGCAATTCCTAATGCGGATATTCTTGAATATTGTGCGCAGGAAACAGTTCTTTCTAAGAATTTAGTAAAACACCATTTCCAACTTGATAAAGACGGTTACGTTACTATTCCCGACCTTCCAGGTATTGGTGTAGAGCTCAATATGGATATTTTAAACAAATATAGAAGATAAGGAGAAAAACATGAACGTTTTAGCAATTGGTTGTCATCCTGACGATTTAGAAATATGTGCAGGCGGAACTCTTGCAAAATGCGCAAAGCGTGGCGATAAGGTTACTATGTGTGTGCTTGGTAACGGTAGTGCAGGGCATAAAGTTTATTCTAAGGAAGAAATCTCTGCGATAAGACTTGAAGAAGCTAAAAAATCTGCGGCAATCATTGGCGCAGAATATATAAATCTTGGTGTTGACGATATGTTTCTTCGTCAAAATTATGACCTTTTAGTAAAACGCGTTTCTGACGTAATAAGAAAGGTTAAACCTGATTTTATCATCACACACGGGCCAGATGAATATATGGTTGACCATAGCATTACTCATACCATCGTTTTTGATGCTTCTATGGCAGCAACCGTTTATCACTATCCAACCGATCATCCAGAATATCCGGTATTTGAAAAGTTTACTCCTATTTTTATGATGGAAAACACTTCGATGATAAACTCTTTCCCTGAGATTTTTGTAGATATTACGGATACGATTGATATAAAGGTAAAAATGTATGAGTGTCATGAAAGCCAAATTGAATGGCTCAAAGTTCACGACAATGCGGATACCTCTGAAAACATCAAGTCATTTGGACGCACAAGGGGCTTGCAGTGTGGAACTGGTTACGTTGAAGGTTTTAATATCCTAAAACAAGCTAACCATTTACCGTTAAAGAGATATTTACCAGAATAATAAAACTGATTAGTAAATAAAACAATAAAAACCTTCCATGTTTTAAGTAGCATGGAAGGTTTTTTAACTTGGCGGGCAAGTGGTGATTGCATTCTAATAAAATTTTTACAAAAAAGTTTTTAAATATGACTAAACTAGTTACAATTAAATATTAATATTTAATTGAGTTGTGTTATTATAGTCTTTATGATATAATAAATTTGCTTATAGTATGTTTTAAATGAGGAAGATATTAATTAGGATAAAAGGAGTGATAATATGGCAAGGAGATCGGATAAAGATATAATTCTTTTAATTGTTTTTTGTCTATCGATTTTTGTTTTTCCATTTGTCGTGATTTTTTGGATTATTAAGGGTATCGTTAAATTTATTAGCTTGCAACAGCAAAACCCTAAAAAGGAAAAAAGGGTTGCATATAATCCAAAATATTCTCATTTGAATCGTTATTACTTAAATGACAGAGTGCTTATATATAAAACCAAAGAAGATATTAAAAATGATGCTAATGGAAAATATGAAAGAATTAGTGAAACACAGAAAAACAAGTATTTAATAGAAAGAAAAACCTTTCTAAAAGCTTTTTATAGCATATTTAGTAGTTTTATATTCTTGCTTGCAGGTGTTTTTTTGTTTCTAGGGTTAAAAATTCAGCAAACACAATTGTTTTTCTTTGTTTTAAGTGGACTGGTGTTTTTAACTGGTATATTTTTAATGGTAGTAATGTTTATAAAATTAAATAGTTGTGAAAAAACTTTAATTTTAGAACAATTAAAAAAACAGTTAAGAAAAATATATAAAGAACTAACGTCGCAAAAAGTATACGAATATAAGTCTTATGTTCAACAAAATAGCCCTATGTTTAAGAGCGTAAAACGCTTAAATGATAGCTATAGTTTTGATAAGGAAATATGTAAAAAACATACTTATTCAAAAAACTTAAATAACAAAAGGCAATTTGATTGTTTTGATTATACAAAATGGATTTACCAAATGATATGTAGTAATCCACATTTTTTTGACCGCCTTGACACTATATATGATGAAGAATGTAAAAAATATGACAAGTATTCAAGTGAATATAATTTATTAAAAAAATTTAGAGATGAAAGTGACGTTGAAGATTTAAGTTTAGATTTTGAAACATTCAATTATATTGAAAGGGAAATTTACAATGAAAATAAAAAACCCCCAATAATAAAGCCATCCATTACTTTACAAATATCATATACTAGTCCAACTGGAAGAAATCATTATTACGACGAGCATACATATACGTATTATGATTTGCTAAAAATAATAGAAGAAAAAGAGCAGTCCGAACAGTTAGTTATTAAAGAAAAAGAGAGAAAAGAAAAATTAGCACAAGAGAAGCGTGAAAAAGAAAAGAAATTAAGAGATTTAAATAAATTAGAAGCCAAGTTGTTTCAAAAAGAAAAGGAAATTACGGCAAAAGAAAAAGAGTTTATAGAAGCAACAAAAGAACACATTTATACAACAGATAAAATCGAACTTACAAAACAAGAAATTGAAATAGACGAGAATTTATCCCTTACTCAGAAATTAAAATTATTGAGAACTAAATTTGACAACGGAGAAATAACGTATGAAGAATATCAATCAAAGAGAAAGGAACTGATGTAGTATGGAAAAAGAAAATTTGCAACAGGAAATTGCAGAATTAAAAACCATAAAACAATCTTTGCAAATGGATATTATCGAATTGGACGATAAAGTATTATTTCAAGATTTTGGAGTTTATCAACCACAATATAATTTTGCAACACTTGATGAATACAAAGAGAAACTTAATGAAATAAGAGAGCAGCAAAAAGATATGATTAAAAATCAATCAGCTGCTATTTGTAATACTGCTTGGAAAGTTCAAGGAAGCGAAAAAGCAGGAAAAAAAATGATTGCAGAAAATATTAAACAAATATTAAGAAATTTTAATATAGAGTGTGATTTGTGTATTAATAAGGTTAAATTTAGCAATTATGATAATAGTAAAGAAAGAATATTAAAAGCATTTGAACTGCAAAATAGACTTAACGAAACTAATGATATACACATTACTGACAATTATTATAGATTAAAGATTAAAGAATTAGATTTAGCTTTTGAGTATCAAAAAAAGAAACAAGAAGAAAAAGAAGAATTAAGAAGAAAAAGAGAAGAAATGCGTGAAGCTGAAAAGGTTGCACGTGAAATTGAAGAAAAAAGAAAAGAATTAGAAAAAGAGCAAGAACATTATCAAAACTATTTAAAAAAGATAAGTGAACAAATAGAATTTGAGAAAAGCGAAGAAAGAAAACAATATTTGTTAGCAAAAAAAGAAGAACTGGATAATAATGTGCATGATGTGCAATTGGCTCTTGAAGATTTAGATTATAGAGAAGCAAATCATAGAGCAGGCTATGTTTATATAATTTCTAATATAGGAGCATTTGGTGAAAATATTTATAAAATTGGTATGACAAGAAGATTAGAACCTGAAGAAAGAATTGCAGAATTAAGTGGAGCTTCTGTTCCGTTTAAATTTGATGTTCATGCTATGATATTTTCAGATGACGCTCCAAAGTTAGAAACTGCACTACATAATCACTTCGCAGATAAAAAAGTAAATTTAGTTAATGGAAGAAAAGAATTTTTTAACGTTACATTAGAAGAAATAAAACAAGTCGTAAGAGAAAATCACGATAAATCTGTTGACTTTATAAACATACCAGATGCAGAGCAATATAGAGAAAGCTTAATGATTAGAAAATCAATTAATAAGATTTAAGTAAAAAACACTCAATTAACTAAAATTGAGTGTTTTTAAATTTGTTGCTTCCCTAGTTTTTTGAAGGTTGGGAAAATATTCCAGCAACACCTTTATAGAAAAAATAAAAAAGATTACATCCGTTATTAGAATACAATCTCTCTTGGCGGAGAGGAGAGGATTCGAACCTCCGATAGGTTTCCCTATACACGCTTTCCAAGCGTGCACATTAGACCACTCTGACACCTCTCCGTCTTTTTAGTCCGTTCATTATTCTAATATATTTTAAAAATAATTGCAACAAAAATCGCCTGGCTATATTCATTTTGTCGAAAAAATTTTGCACGGCTTTCACATTTTTATTTTCTCTATCATAATAAGATAAGGGAGGTGAAATTTATGTCTACTAAAAACGATTATTTTGGGTTAGGGTATTTGGTTAGCCTAATTCTTGCAATCATTCCTATAACTTGTTGGGTGTGCGGAGTGATAACGCGTTTTAACGAAGGTAAAATAGTTTCAGCCCTTGTGCGGTTATTCTTTGGTTTTAATATCATTTGGCTATTAGACACAATATATATGGTGTCTAATGGAAGTATCTTCCGAGTATTAGAAGTTTAAACATTACTGCAATTATTTACATATTTATTCAAAAACCTACCTAAACTGCATAAAAAAACGCCGTTTTTGGGATAAAACTCAAAAAACGGCGTTTTTGCTATATACACAAGATATTGTGGTTGATTTAAAAAATTTTTACAAAATATGGTATAAATGTATTGACAAGCCACATAATGATGTGGTATATTAAAGGCGTTCACCACAAAAATGAGAAAACGGAGGAAAAATTATGTTTCAAGTAAAGAAAAGAGACGGCGCATTAGTAGATTTCGACATGTCGAAAATCTCAGTTGCATTATCAAAAGCGTTCAACGCGTGCAAAGTTGACTACACGGCAGACATACTCAATATGCTCACGCTTCGTGTATCTGCAGACTTTTCCAAGAAGATTAAAGACGGCGTGATTAGCGTAGAAGACGTTCAAGATAGCGTAGAAGTAGTATTAATTCAAGCAGGTTACGTAGAAGTTGCAAAAGCATACATTTTATATAGAAAGCAACGTGAAAAAGTTCGTAACATCAAAGGCACGATGGTAGACTACCAAAAGGTAGTAGACGATTATCTTAAAGTAGCAGACTGGCGTGTAAAGGAAAACTCTACCGTAACTTACTCAGTAGGTGGTCTTATCCTTTCTAACTCAGGCGCAGTTACCGCAAACTACTGGTTATCTGAAGTATACGATAACGAAATTGCAGAAGCACATAGAAATGCAGACATTCACATTCACGATTTATCAATGCTCACAGGTTACTGCGCAGGTTGGTCACTTCGTCAACTTATTAAAGAAGGCTTAGGCGGAGTTCCAGGCAAAATAACCTCTTCACCCGCAGGACACTTATCCACTCTTTGTAACCAAATGGTTAACTTCCTTGGCATCATGCAAAACGAATGGGCAGGCGCGCAAGCATTCTCGTCTTTCGACACCTATTTAGCACCATTTGTTAAGGTAGACAACCTTACTTATAAAGAAGTTAAACAATGTATCCAATCGTTCATCTACGGTGTAAACACC
>JAFVWA010000001.1 GCA_017501885.1 Clostridia bacterium
AATTGCCGAAGTTATTTTTTGGTCACCTTGCATTGTAACGGGTTTTTTAGCCGTTTTCGTAAATCCTTGGTGGTGGACGGTTTTCGGTGCGATTTGCGCCTTTTGGGCAGGTCCTTTTTCGCCAGCAATTCCCTTGCAAATCGGGCTTGCATTGTTAATTAAAAAATTATTTAATAGGAAAAGCAAAAAAAAATAGTTTACTACTTATTTAAATATAAAAAACACTTAATCTCTCAAATTATAAAACTAAATAATAAACTTTGAAAGATATAAAAGAAATAAATAGACCCAAAACAAAAGTTTTGTTTTGGGTCTATTTTGTTGGCATGCCGTAAGGGATACTCCTACGCTTCGCTACGGAGCCCTTGTCCATCTCTGCATGTCGTTCAAATGTCGGGCGAACGAGGGTCCCCTGAAAAAACTTTACAACGAACAAAGTAAAAAGGATAGGTAAAATCCTATCCTTTTTACTTGGCACGCCGTAAGGGATTCGAACCCCTGGCCTTCGGTTCCGTAGGGGCTTCAAAACTTTGTTTTTTAAGCCCTTGGGTTAGAACAATAATGACCATTGTTTATCTTTGTAAAACGCCTAAAACCCTTAGGTTAGAACGAGTTTTTATATGATTATAGCACGTTTTCGTGATAAAAACAACTAACTATCATTAAAAATAAATACACGTTAAGACCAAAGGTCATTGCACGAATTTTTGCACTTTTTTGGTGATTTGGGTTAGAACAAATCCGTTCTAACCTATCACTAATTATATATATCGTTTGTTGATGATTTTTTATTTTACAACGTAGAAAGTTGCAGGACCATTACCGTGTTTTACGATAAAGTTTTCAGCGATAAGTTCTCTTAACGCCTTTTCTATTGCAGAACGGCTAAGCGACGGACATAATTCCATGATATCACTTTTAGTAACTTTACCAAGTTTTAAACCAAACGCTTCTTTAACCATTTGCTTGGCAGATTTTTTATCGGAAACAAGTTCAATACGCTCTTCAAAATCTCTATAAGCCGAAAGCACTACGCCAAGAATATATTTAGTAAACGCCGAATCGTCGTTTTTACCTTCGTGCCAATTTTCAGAAGCCAACTGCAAAGCGTCGTAATATTCGTTTTTGTGGTCGTGTATTTTCTTTTCAAGCGAAATATATTTACCAACAACGTAACCGCTTTTATATAGTAGTAAAGTAGTAAGTATTCTACTCATACGTCCGTTGCCATCGTTAAATGGATGAATGCAAAGAAAATCGTGAATAAACGTGGGAATTACTACAAGTGGGTCAACTTCGCCCGACGCTATAATTTTATTATAAGTTTCGCAAAGTCTTTCAACGGCTTCAGGTGTTTCAAATGGTTCTAACGGCTTAAATCTAACTACAACCGTACCGTCAGGTCTGATTTCATCAATCTCGTTTGAAGTTGTTTTGAACACACCACCAAAAGATGTCGGCAAATAAGAATACAACTTTTTATGAAGCCCTAAAATAACGTTTGCCGTGATAGGCATATACTCAAAACTTTCGTGCACCATTTCAAGAACGGCTCTATAACCTAAAATTTCTTGCTCGTCCCTATTTCGTGGCGTAGTTTTTTGACTCATTAATTGTTTTAAGCGTTGGTTAGTTGTAACGATGCCTTCAATAGCGTTAGAACTTTCCGTGCTTTGAACTTTTGCAATTTCTACAAGTCTATCAAGTTCAGCAGGCTTTTGCTTTAAGTATGCGTCAGGATGATGAATACACAAAATCAAATATACAAAAGCTACAAGAGAAATACGGACGTAAATACAGTTATGATATATACAAAGATGTTGAAGCTGATGTAAATATGGAACTGCACGAAAAACCATTCTCTATTCTAATGAGGTTAGAGAAAAACAAGCAACGAAATACAGACCATAACCACACAAAGTACCGAAATCACGAACAGGAACGATAATATTAAGAAAATTATTGACAATGGCACTAAAATATGATATAATATATATCACACAATAAACGTAACAGGTTTACGTTTGTAAAAAGACGTAACTATACAGGGAGAAAGCATGCTATTCCGGCTTTACGGTTGAAACCTTATACGATACATTTATACAGACAACACCCCGGATCAGCTTTTGGTTGGACAATTCCAACCAAACACCACAGCAAACAGCAGAAACTATTCTGAACGCCAAGAAGCCGGTATGATTGTTAACATATAAGAGGAAGAAAAATTTCTTTTAGGTACTTGCTTTCCTAAAGCTGATGTGATATAATAGTTTCATTCCAGAAAAGGAGTAAAAAAATATGCGGCAAGGTATTCTTAAATAAAACTATAATCAAATAGTGGGAACAAAGAATTATGATAGTCCCTTTCACGGGGGCTTGGTTTTTGTACCCAATTTAAGAATACTTTTGCCTTATCAATTTTGACATATCCCAAAAAACAGCAATCACAAATAGGTGTATGCTGTATATGTGTATGTCCGCAAATTATAATCCCCAGTGGTAAAAGTATTTTACTGCTGGGGATTTTTATGCCCTTTAGGGCTGTAAAAGGAGGACAATCACATGAAAATAATAAATATTGGCATCCTTGCCCATGTAGACGCAGGAAAAACAACATTGACGGAAAGCCTGCTATACACCAGTGGAGCGATTGCGGAACAAGGAAACGTGGATAAAGGAACTACAAGAACAGACACTATGATTTTGGAACGGCAACGTGGAATTACCATTCAGACAGCAGTTACTTCTTTTTGCTGGAATGATTATAAAATCAACATCGTGGACACTCCCGGTCATATGGATTTTTTAACCGAAGCATACCGATCTTTATCTGTCCTTGACGGAGCTGTTTTAGTCATTTCGGCAAAAGACGGCGTACAGGCACAGACACGTATATTATTCAATGCGCTTCAGAAGATGAACATCCCGACAATCATCTTCGTAAATAAGATAGACCAAAATGGAATCGACCTGCGGCGTGTTTACCAAAGCATCAAAGATAAACTTACCAGTGATATGATTGTCATGCAGGAGGTTGCCTTGTCGCCCAAGATAACCATAACCGATATTTCTGATTTGGACAAATGGGATATTGTTATTTCTGGAAGCGATGAACTGTTAGAACGATATGTTGCAGAGGATCCTTTGGATATACAGGAATTACAATATGAAAAGTGCAAAAGAACCAGATGCTGCTCTTTGTTTCCTGTTTATCATGGGAGTGCAAAAGACAATTTAGGAACAGAAAAACTGATCGAAGCGATTACAGAAACTTTCATTACAGAAACAGACGATATTCAGTCTGAATTATGTGGATATGTTTTTAAGGTTGAGTATACAGACCGGAAAAAACGGCTTACTTATTTACGCCTGTATCATGGGACGCTCCATTTACGGGATGAGCTGCCGCTGTCAAAAAAGAAAAAAATAAAGATTACAGAAATGTGTATTCCGTTAAATGGTGAAATCGTCCCGGCTGACCATGCTGATCCGGGAGAAATTGTTGTTTTAGCTGATGATACTTTGAAACTGAACGACATTCTGGGAAACGAAAAACTCTTACCTCAAAAAACACGGATCGATGATCCCATGCCATTACTTCGGACAACCGTAGAGCCGCAAAAGCCGGAGCAAAGGGAAGCCCTGTTAAATGCCCTCGTAGAGATCGCTGATACAGATCCTCTTTTGCATTTTGACATTGATACTGTTACCCATGAGATCATGTTATCTTTTTTGGGAAAAGTACAGTTAGAAGTTATTTGTTCGCTATTAGAAGAAAAATATCATGTGGGCGTGGTTACGAAAGAGCCTTCGGTTATTTATCTGGAAAGACCGCAAAAAAAAGCGAGCTGCACGATTCATATTGAAGTGCCGCCGAATCCGTTTTGGGCATCTATTGGTTTGACTGTAACACCGCTTCCTATTGGAAGCGGAACACAATATAAAAGCGAGGTATCTCTCGGATATTTAAACCAAAGTTTTCAAAATGCCGTCATGGAGGGGGTGCGTTATGGAATGGAGCAGGGCTTATATGGCTGGGGAGTGACAGACTGCCAAATTTGTTTTGATTATGGAGTTTATTACAGTCCGGTCAGTACCCCCGCTGATTTTCGTTTTCTTGCACCTATCGTGTTGGAACAGGCATTGAAAAAAGCAGGAACACAGCTGTTGGAACCATACCTTTCCTTTACTCTTTTTGCGCCGCAGGAATATCTTTCACGGGCTTATAATGACGCACCAAAGTATTGCGCAATAATTGAATCAACCAGACTTGAAAAAGATGAAGTTATTTTTAAGGGGGAAATCCCTGCCCGTTGTATCGGTGAATATAGGAATGATTTGAATTTTTATACAAATGGAAGAAGTGTTTGTATTACAGAATTAAAAGGGTATCAGGAAACTTCCGGCGAGCCTGTGTTTCAGCCACGCCGCCCGAACAGCCGTTTAGATAAGGTTCGCCATATGTTTCAGAAGATAATGTAATGTCTTGCGCAATGCAAGCGTTCATTGCTTGCTATTGCGCAATATCATTGATAAAATCAGTATTAGAGAGGAGGAACTATTTTGAACTGGAAACAGACGGATATTACAACAGGAAAGCAAAAGTTTTGCAGCATTACAAAAATAAAAGCCTATACCATTTTGGGAAGAATAGATACTGTGACGGACTTGCGGAACGTGCGGATGTTATCTTTACGCTCATGCACCAATATCCGCATTTCGATGAAACGGAACTGTATGCCAATTTTCGTGACGACGTCGTGCGCAGTTTAAAGGAGCGGTTAAAGCGCGGGCATATTTTGTTAAACGGTACGAATGCCACTCTTTTCGGAAACGGCACGGAACTTTTAAAGTATCTTGCGAGCGAAGACTTTACAAGCGAATTAAAGCCCGGGCAGATCCGCTGTGAACGCTTTGGAAATGGGACGAAATTGCTGTGCGCGCGTTCTCCGCATATCACGATGGGAAACTTATATTGTGTGGAAAACGCTCTCAGCGGTGGGATATGGGATTACTTTGACCTAGGCGAAAACATTGTCTGTGTAAATTCTATCGGAGAAAATATCCAGCAGCGGCTCAACGGCTGTGATTATGATTCGGATACGATGCTGATAACGGATGACAAGCTGTTGGTAAACGCGGCCGCGCGATATAAGGATTTTTTCAAAGTTCCCGTGGGCAACATCAAAGCAGAGGAAAAGACGGAACAGACGCTCTCTAAACTCGACCATGATACAAGCGTCAATAAGATCGGGGAAATCGTCAACCTGTCGCAAAAGCTCAACAGTATTTTGTGGGATGAACTACATAAGAGCGCAGAGAAGGGAAAGATACTCTCAATTTACGAGGACATCTGCAAGCTTGCGGTTCTTTCGGGATTGGAGATCGACAAGGCAAAACGCAGCTTTGAAAATATTTCCGTAAGCAAGGAACTTACCATGTTGCGGAAGAAGTATCAGCGTCCTTCTCCGAATTTCTTTGCAGAGATTGACGAGAGTAGAAGTAAACAGCACGCCTTTTATCATACGGCGATGGATGATCTGTATGCGCTTGTGAATAAAGTGCATTTCCGAAAAGGCAGAGAGCAATACGGTGACTATCTCCCGATTTCGTCAAGTTTAGCGTATGATGTGGGTTCAGGGAACGCTACGGAATACAGACATAAAGATAAAATCGTACAAATCATAGACGAGAGCAAGGCGGCAATCAATCGCTTGTATTTGTCGATACGGACAGCGGATGAACAGGAACGGGAAGTCCTTTATGAGCAAATAACGGATATAAAGGCAGAGCGAGATCGGCAGGTTACTAAATGGCTGACGAATGAAAACGTATTGATCCTCGTGCTGCGCCACTACGAGAAGAACAGCGCGGCAGATTGGCGCATTTATGCGGCGTTTATCAATCACCCGATATACATTTTTGGTTCGCAGAGAAAGAGCCGAAGTGCAAGTACAGAAAAAGAGAGTTGGAGTACCGCCACAAGGGAAAAATTGAGAAAGCAGTGATAGACCGTATGCACGTTCGTCTGAACGCTTTTATAGATGAAAGGACGGATAAGATGTATATGACGCGCGACGAGGCTTTGCGTGAATTAAAAAGGATAACCTTTCCCAAGAGCATAATTTACAGCCTATTCTCCTAAATGATAGTAACAATGGTGCGGATTGGAGAGCGCACAATGTGAATAAATCACAAGTGTTGAATAGACAAAAATCTTCTCAATTAGGTTCAGAAGAAATATGGGAATTTGCAAAAAGTTTGGTTGAAAGAAACGTCGCAAAAGGAAATATAAAAGATAAATAATAAAAAACGGCTCTATTAAAAGGAGCCGTTTTTTTTAATAAACAATGTGTTAAAAGCTGTCCAATTTGGGCGGCTTTTTGTGCTTTTATCCTTCAACGGGGTTGTATTTTTAATTTTCGTGTCCTTGGATATATGGAGAGAAATTTTTACCTACTTTGTGGACCACTCGCTAAAAAATTGTGCAATAGAATAGTGAAGGGGTTGCAAAACGCAAAAAAAGTCAGGGATATATAGTAGAGCGTGGTTATAAAAAGGAAAATTTTTCAGCATTTAAAAGTAGAGGGTTGTTTTTCGTTAAAAAAGTAAGGGATATATAGTGAAAGGAAAAATTTTTTTCAAAAATGGCATATTTTTGCCGTTTTCGATGGCTACCATTTGAGGGGATAAATTTTTTACAAGATAGACCGCCACGTTTTGTCTTAAAATCGCCCTTTTATATAGAGAGTAAAATTTTCTATCAAAAACCGCCGCGTTTTCAAAAAAAGTGTCCTTGGTTAAGTGTGGAAAGGAATTTTAACGCAAACCGTGTACTTTTCCTTTTTTCTGTCCTTGGATAAGTGAAGGACGTTTATAAAAAAGTTTCCGACCAAAAAGAATTTTTTTATACCAATACCATAGTGGAAAGGTTTAATAAAAAGAATTTTTAGTTTTAACCTTAACTTTTGCCTAAAAATCGCCCTTTTAAGTGAAGGGGTAAAAATATTTTTAGGTTTAATGGGGTTTACTTTTGAGTAAAAAAAGCCCTTTTATATGGGAAGCAAAATATTTTTAACTTATGGGGGTGCGGTTTTGCTTAGAATTAACCCTTTTAAGTAAAAGGTGTAAATTTTTTAAGAAATGGTTGTAAAAATGCTGTTTTCAACGGCTACCACTTGAGGGGATAAAAAATTTTGAAGAATTATTGAAGCAAATAACAAAACATCCCCATAAATACGGGAGCAAATGTCCATTAATAGTGAGTGGTAAAAATTTTTCGAGAGAATTTTCAATTTAGGGCTTGAAAAATGCTTCTTCAAAAGGCTTATAAGTGAGGGGGTTAATAAAAACGTTAAGGAGGTGGTGCTTATGGGCTAACTTAAAAGGCAATGCAGATGCGCCTATAAACGTTCTGCAAATAAATTAAAAGGAGATTAAAATGGAGAAAAAATTAACTCGATTTACGTTCTACGATATGTATTGGAACGTAATCAAAAACGCCAAAGACGAAGAGATTGGGCGCTTTATTAAAGCCGTTTGCGCCTTTGTCTTTGACAACGTACTGATGGCTCCACCTAAGTCAGCGCAAGAGGATTATTATCAGGCTTGTATTCTCTCTGAACTTGAAGAAGTTAAGCGCCTTGAAACGCAAGGCAAAGTTCCTAAAAAGTATAACCAAAAGATGCTCCACTTTGCTTTCTTAGACGTGTACTATAAAGCCATCAAACTAATGAACGACGAAGATAGCGGCGCATACTTAAAAGCACTCTGCTCTTATGCGTTCAACGGCAAGCAAACAAGCAAATTAAAACCGCCTGTGGACGGATATTTTGAGTTTGCAAAACTGAAATTAGAACTCTCTAAAATACGTGCAACAAGTGGTAAAAAAGGCGGTAAATCTGAGCGTGTTAAAGTTACCGATGAAGAGATTGATAGCAAGACGGAAAAATTAGAATTTATACTTTCGTACGAAGATTTTATGAAAGCGCATCCGCATATTGTAAACGACCTTTATCAAAGCAACAAACACCTTTTAGACGGTATTATCGATTGGACGCCTTTAGACGTTGGATTAGATTACAGCGGTTATAAAAATTGTAAAAGTTTAACCAAGATTTTGGAAAATCGAAAAGAGATTGAACTTGCGGTTTTTAAGGCAAGCAAACTATGAAGCAAAACGGAAGCCAAATAAAGGTTTTAGGTAGCAG
This sequence comes from Clostridia bacterium, assembly GCA_017501885.1. Classification (GTDB taxonomy): domain Bacteria; phylum Bacillota; class Clostridia; order Christensenellales; family Borkfalkiaceae; genus UBA1259. The sequence continues at coordinate 8,211 of JAFVWA010000001.1, forward strand.
GCTAAGAAAATGCAGTTTCAACCGCATTTTGCCTTTGGAAAGTGGGATACCCACCTTTCCCTTTGCCCGTCGGTCAAATAATGGAGATAAACCGCTATGAGCCAACCTGTAATTTTCGATATAGCATATACTCCCTATCGCCTTAAAAAAGGTTCGTCGCAAGCGGATATTGACAAGCACGCAAAAGACCGTGCTTTCTTCGATATGTCAGGTCAAGATAACAATATCTACAAGTATATGACGGCTGAGGGCAAGATTATGGGCGAAGAAACGCAAAAGTTTACGATGCTTGAATATTTGCAAAAAAGCACAGGCGTATTCAACCAAAACGGCTTACTTTCAAAGCAAGAAGTCAAAGAAATGAAAAAACGCGCGCAAACGGGAGAAAAGAATATTTGGCACGGGTTTATCTCGTTCAATAAAGAGAACTCCGAGAAGATAGACACGCCTGAAAAATGTATTGACCTTATTAAGAAAACGTTCAATGAATTTTACAAAGACGCAGGCTTTGACAAGGACAATATCGACCTTATGTGTGCGCTTCATTTAGACAAGCCCGATCACCTACATATCCACTACGTTTTTTGGGAACGAGCACCGAAAATTAAGAACAAGCGTGCCGCTGGTTATAAGTATAGAGCCAAAGGAAAAATTTCTAAAGATTCCATACTAAAAATGACCGAGCGATTAAATGCTTACACCATTAACGACGAACTCGACAAAAAACGAGATGAAGTTATTCAAAGTTTTTCAAAATCGGTAGCGTTTGAAAAGGCTCACTTTAAGGATTTAGCCGCAAAAACGTTAAAGGAACTTGCAAAAGAATTACCTAAGGACAAGCCTTGGTTCTACGCATCAAAAGAGATGGCACCGTTTAGAGAAAAAATTGATAAGGCGGTAGATTTTTTGCTCTCTTGCGACAATAATGCGTACGCCGCACATAAAAGTTTCGTAAAAGAAATGGACAAGAAAGAAGAAGCCTTAAAAGGAATTATGGGCAAGTATTATGCCAATCAAGTTAAAGAAGAAATGCAAACTGCGGACTTGTTTCCTAATCACACGGATTTTCACGGCGTAGGCACAATTCACACGATAGAAAAACTACGTTGGGATTATAGGCGTAGGCTTGGTAATATCGTGCTTAAAAAGGCAAAATATATCCAAGACAACACTTATACCTACGACAAAAAATTCAAGCGTAAAACCAACGATAAGTTTCTTAAACGAAATATCGCTATTTCTAATAAGAAAATCAAAGGTTATATGCAGGGACTATTCTCTGCTGTGGCTAAAATGTTTATGCCCGAAACAAACAACTACCGTAACCGTTTGCAAGAAATTGAAGAAGAAATGATTGCTAAGCGCAAGGAAGAAGAACAACTCATATCTTCCCCACAGCCACAGCAAAACGAAAAGTATAACCGCTACAAATTCGGTAAAGGAGATTAAAATGAAAGTTTTTTAGAAGAAAAGGTTAATTGAAAAAGAAAAATCCACATAGGTAGTAGAAAATCCACTAGTAGAAGTTAGTCTTTCAAATAAAATATGAGATAATAGTAAAGTCCCAAGTTGTTAAAGGTGGAAGATGAACTTAAAAAAACATAAGCATTTGACTTTGACAGAACGGATTACTATACAATCTTCATTAAACCAAAACAAAAGTATAAGAAAGATTGCAAAGGAGTTGAAGAGAGATGTAACAACAATTGCAAAAGAAATTAAAAGACATTTGGTGATAAGAGAAACAGGACGAGGTGGACGTAAGTACAATCCTTGTAGTAAAGTAGATACTTGCAAAATACAGAATCTATGCAATCCAAGGCCATGCTTCAAATTTTGGTGTAAGGAGTGTGGTAAGTGTTTTCTGTATTGTAAAGAATTTGAAGAAAAAGTATGCGAGAGATTACTAAAAGCTCCATATTGTTGTAATGGCTGCCCAAAGAAGTCTACTTGCATACACAGGAAGAAATATTACTACGCAGAACATGCACATAACCAATATCGATCCAAGATGTCAGATAGCCGTAAAGGAATATTGTTATCAGAAGAAGAAACGGTAAATTTAGAAAGGCTCATTACAACACCCATAATATGTGGACAGTCAATACATCACGTCTGTTCCGTGTACAAAGACGAAATTCCCGTATGTGAGAAAACAATATATAACTATATAGAAAATAGTGTGTTTGAACTGAAGAATATAGACTTGGTAAGGAAAGTTCGTTACAAAGCTAGAAAACGTCCAGTAGAACATAAGATTGATACTCGTTGTAGAGAAAATAGAACGTATCAAGAGTATTTGACTTACATACAAGAAAATGACGTTCCAACAGTACAAATGGATACTGTAAAAGGTGGAAAAACGGGAAAAGTATTACTTACGTTATTGTTTGTTCAATGCGGGTTTATGTTGGCATATTTAAGGGATAACAATACGTCATTGTCCGTAGTTAGCGTATTCAATCTTCTTTACGAAAAACTAGGTGATGAAAATTTTAGAAGACTATTCCCAGTAATACTGACGGATAATGGAACGGAGTTTTCAAATCCTTTACGAATAGAAACTAATTGTTGGGGAGAAATACGAACAAGAGTATTCTACTGTGATATTAATCGTTCGGACCAAAAAGGCAGTATTGAAGTAAACCATGAGTTCATAAGAAGAATATTGCCAAAGGGAAAGACTTTTGAAAAATTAACGCAAGAGCAAGTGAATTTGATGATGAGTCACATTAACTCGTATAGGCGCAAGAAGTTTAATGACTTAAGCCCATATACTCTATTTAAGACGGTATATGGACAAGAACTATTAGACCTGTTAGATATAGATGAAATAGCACCAAACGAGATAAATTTGACGCCAAATTTATTGAAAAACTAGAGAAAAAAGGGCAACTTGGGGACAAAAGTAGTGGAAGTTAATTTTACAAGAAAAAGAGGTAGTCGAAGTTAGTCTTACAAAAACGGGCTATCTTTGGTAGTTTTGCGCCTTTTTTAGGATTGAAAGCAACCGTCTAGGAAGTTTGCATTACAAACATCCACTATTTTGCCTGTTTTGCCTGATTTTTGAAAAAGTGTGGATTTTACTCTTACATTCGAGTTTTTAGAAGAAAATTCAAAAAAGTTATAAAAACAGCTTGACTTCTTTTATAAAAAGTGATATTCGTATTAATACGATAGTACACTACGGTTAAGGAGAAGATTGAAATGGAAGGTTTAACGCTTGAAGAAGTAATCGAATATCAGCGCACGCATCCACCCGTGAAGCACGTTTACGGTAAATGGGGCAACCTAAAAAAGCAGTATTTGATAGATACGGGTAAAGATTGGTTGATTGAAGATATTCCGTCCTATCTTCACGGCATAGATAAAGCCGCCGAACAAATTTGGGAAGTTATGAGAGAAAAACTCTTAAAGCGCCCCGAATACAAAAAGACGGGCGAATTTATGCACGACGTTAAAATTGAAATGGAAATCAAAAACCGTATTGACGAAGAAATCTTAAACGAACTTATTTACGTAGATTAAAGGAGTATTAATATGGAAAGAAAACAAGATACGCCCACTCGCATTAGTCGTAGGGCTTATGAAGAAAAACACAAAGAAGAACGCAAGCTACTTAACAAAGTTTGGGGAACGAGTATTCCCCGTAAGGATGCAGAGAAAATTGATGAGTTCCTTACAAAAAACGGACTTAGTAAAGTAGATTTAATAATGGCAGGGTTCAACTACCTGCTACAAGTCCACTCGGATAAGGCAGAACGGTAAACTGCTGAAAGTAATAGCCGACGTGTTTCAAGGGCGCAATGAATTTATGATATAAAGCGATGAATGAAACAGGAAACACGGAAGCGTGGTATAAAATCCACCGTATTTATGAGTTGGCGGGGTTACGATGATAAGGGAAAACAAATGCGTAACGAATTAAAAGGAGGTTATCCCGCAACCACCAAATAAATGGAGGAAAATACTATAAACAACAAAATAACGGCGCAAAGCGCTTCTAATAAAACTATTGTAAACAATGAACTAAAAGCAAACGAAATGTTTGAGAACTATCCTGACGTTGTCAGTGTGGAAGATTTAATGCAAATGCTCCAAATCGGACAAGTACTTGCATATAAATTGGTAAAACGAGGAGAAATAAAATCAAGAAAAGTTGGTAGAGAATACAAAATTCCAAAGATTAACGTAATCTCTTATCTTCTTAATGGTACGGAGGTGAAATAGTGAACGTAAGCATTCACGCAAAAAAAGGATTTTTATACGGCGTTATAACTTATTACGATGAAGCAAACGTAAAAAGGCATAAATGGATAAGCACGGGCTTAAAAGAACGTGGGAATAAGAAAGAAGCAAAGAAAATTGCTGAAGAAAAAGCCGAAGAGTTTGAAAAAGAACTTATTGCTTCCCGTAATAAAATTTCACGTCGTGCAAACGCAAACGATACGGATAAGTCTGATGCGGTAATGCTTTTTAGCGACTACTGTGATAAATACGTTGAAGAAAGAAAGCCAAAATTATCGGCTTCGGTATATTACGGCTATAAGCGTTATATCCCACTCTTTAAAAAATTCTTTGATAAGCGTAAGCTACGTTTAATCGACGTTACCGAAAAGGAATTAAACGAGTTCTATGATAGCGAAAGAAAACGTGGGGTTAAAGAAATAAGTCTAAAACACTATAACTGTGTACTTCGCCCCGCACTTCGTAAAGCGTATCAAGCAAAGTTGATTCCCGACAACCCGTTTGACTTTTTAGAGCCGCTACATAAAGAAAAATCGCCTATGTCCTATTACGACAAAGGCGAAATGAAAAAATTGTTTGAACTTATAAAAGGTCATCCGTTAGAAGTTCCATTAACACTTGCAGCCTATTACGGTTTCCGTAGAAGCGAAGTGTTGGGTATTAGGTGGAGCGCAGTCGATTTTGAGCATAAACTCATAACGATTAATCATAAGTTACTCGTGGTTGAAAGACAAGTCATTTTAACTGACGAATTAAAGACCAAAACGAGCCATAGAACGCTACCACTCATACCGCCCGTAGAAGAACTACTTCTTCGCCATAAGGCTAAAATAGAAGAAAATAAAGCCTTTTACGGCAACGTTTACGACAAGAGATATTTAGATTACGTTTGTGTGGAAGAAGATGGTAAAATCGTTTATCCTGACCATTTAACGAAAAAATTTGCAGACTTAGTTAAAGAAAATGGTTTAAGGCATATAAGGTTACACGATTTAAGACACAGTTGTGCAAGTAATATGCTTGCAAGTGGCGTACCATTAAAAGAAATTCAAGAGTGGCTTGGTCACTCAGATTTCTCTACAACGGCAAATGTGTACTCGCACCTTGATTTCAGTTTTAAGATTAAAGCGGCAAACACAATCTTATCTGCTTATTCTGATGAGCAACCTATAGTCAAGAAAGAAAGCGAACTTTCTCTTTTAGAAAAAGCAAGTCAAGAAATGAAAGCACTCGGTTTTACTTCTATCGAAGAATATCTCGCTTATAAAGCAAAATAAAACTGAATAATATATAGATGGACGGTATCGGAAAATGATGCCGTCTTTTCTATTGCTAAAAATAAATAAAAATATTTCAAAGTAAAAAATGATAGAAAAATTCTTCGGTTTTAACACGGAAAATGCACGTTAGGTTAGAACAGGGGTTAGAACAAGCCGTTTTTGGCGTTTTGCACGTTTAGTATAGTTACTATAAAAAAAGACACATTTTGTTCTAACCCACGAGGTTAGAACAGCGCTTAAAAATGAACTAACATACGTAAAAAGACAAAAAAATAGCCCAAAACGTAGTGTTTTGGGCTAATTTTGGCGCACCCTAAGAGGCTCGAACTCCTAACCTTTGGTTCCGTAGACCAACGCTCTATCCAATTGAGCTAAGGGTGCATAACCCCGAAATCGGGGGAAATATTCAGTTTTGACCTTTGGGTCCGTAG
>JAFVWA010000073.1 GCA_017501885.1 Clostridia bacterium
CCTGAAATAAGTTTCTCTTTGATGTTTTTGCAAACAGTTTCCAAGTCATTATAACAGTATTTATCAACTTTGGTAATGTCGTTATAACATACGAATTTACCGTCTTTATAATAATGTCCCGGTGGAAACGGTATAATTTTGTCAACCAAACCGACAAGATTCTTTGGCTCACTCGCAAATATAATTACTTTTTTATCGTCATAACCGTAATAGAGAGGTCTAATACCTATCGGATCTCTTGCTGCAATATATTCTTTACTTTTGCCGTCATAAATAATACACGCAAACTCAGCGTCTAACATTTTGAACGCTTCTACTCCGTATTCACGGTATAACGGAAGGATTATTTCACAATCCGATTCACTCTTAAAGGAATATCCTTTTTTAATCAGTTGTTCTTTCAACTTATCGAATCCGTAAATTTCACCGTTACATACTACGTAGTTTCCATCCATTTCAAACGGTTGCATACCCTCGGGAGTGAGTCCCATAATTGCAAGTCTGTGAAATCCAAGCAAACCTTTACCTGTATCTACAATCTTCATATCGTCAGGTCCACGAGAAACCGTTTTGGAAAAACCGTCACAAAAGGTAGAAAAAGTGGCACCGCTTTCGCAATAACCTATAATTGAACACATATAAAATACCTCTAATTTAGTAAATTCAGCATCCTATAGGGCAAGTGCTGTACTCGCGGTGCCACCTATATTTGTTCTTCATTTTCACCTCTGACAAGGCTGTGTCGATTGACGCACGACCGAACGGCGCACCTACTAAAATTCCTTTTTCAGATTGCAACTCGAAAAGTGTTATTCGTACAAGCCCTACCGTATAGTTCTCACCTTTCTATACTCTCTGTGCGCGGACACCTGTATTACTTCTCTTTTCTCAAACGTCTTTGTTTATTATATTTTTATTTTACCCCAAAAAGCAATTCGCCGTAAGTGGGGAAAGGCCAATATTTATCCGCCGTAAGCGTTTCCGCCTCATCGGCAACGGCACGAAGCTCGCCCATCTTCGGAAGAATACTGTCACGTATTGCATAGCTTTCTTGTTTTACGTCGGAGATAAATTTAAGTTTCATTATCTCGTCTTCAAGCGTTTCTGTTTTATCCAAAATCTGTTCCATGAGAAGCGACAGTTTCGTGACCGTTTTCTTTTCATATTCACAAGACGCGTCGGGAGCAAATTGTTTCTTCGCCACCGCTGTTTTCGATACTTCTTTCACGTAAGCTTCCACAGCCGGCAATATCTGCTTTCTCGCCATATCCACCATAGTATTCGCTTCGATAACAACCGTTTTGCAGTAGTTATCAAGCATAATTTCACAGCGGGATTTAAGTTCGGTTTCGGTAAATACCTTATGCGACGTCAGCATTTCCACGTTCTTTTTATCTAGAAGATGCGGCATACAATCGGGCGTAGTACGATAATTCATAAGCCCACGCTTTTCCGCTTCTTCAATCCACGTTTCGTCATAACCGTTGCCGTTAAACAGAATACGCTTATGGTCTTTTATTGTCTTTTTTATCATTTCGTGAAGCGACTGCTCGAAATTATCTACCCCTTCCAATCTGTCCGCATAAATCTTGAGTGATTCCGCTACTGCACTGTTGAGCATAATATTTGCACAGGAAATACTGTTGGAAGAACCGAGCATGCGGAATTCAAACTTATTGCCTGTAAACGCAAACGGAGACGTACGGTTTCTATCCGTCGTATCACGTGCAAATTTAGGAAGAACGTCAACGCCGAGTTTTAACGTCGTTTTCTTTGTTCCCGCATAAGGCTTATCGCTTTCAATTGCTTCCAAAATTGCAGCAAGTTCGTCCCCAAGGAAGATAGAAACCACTGCGGGAGGCGCCTCGTTTGCCCCCAAACGATGGTCGTTCCCTGCCGTTGCCACAGAGATACGGAGTAAATCTTGATAATTATCAACCGCTTTGATTACTGCGCAAAGGAAAATCAAGAACTGTGCGTTTTCATAAGGCGTTTCGCCCGGAGAAAGCAAATTCACTCCTGTATCCGTTGCCATTGACCAGTTATTATGCTTCCCGCTACCGTTTACTCCTGCAAACGGCTTTTCGTGGAGTACGCATACAAGACCGTGTTTAAGTGCAACCTTTTGCATAATTTCCATAGTAAGTTGGTTGTGGTCGGTAGCAATATTCGTCGTTGTATAAATCGGAGCAAGTTCGTGCTGAGCGGGCGCCACTTCGTTATGTTCGGTTTTTGCAAGAATACCGAGTTTCCAAAGTTCTTCATTAAGTTCTGCCATAAAGGCCGCAACTCTCGGTTTGATTACGCCAAAATAATGGTCTTCCATTTCCTGCCCTTTCGGTGCTTTTGCCCCAAAAAGCGTTCTTCCGGTAAATACGAGATCTTTTCTCTTATCAAACATTTCTTTGTCGATAAGGAAATATTCCTGTTCCGGACCAACCGACGTGCGAACATATTTAACGTCGTTATTCCCAAAAAGTCTCAAAATACGCAAAGCCTGTTTATTAAGCGCTTCCATCGAACGAAGAAGCGGTGTTTTTTTATCGAGCGCTTCGCCGCCATACGAACAAAAAGCCGTAGGAATACAAAGCGTTTTGCCTTTAATAAAGGCATAAGAAGTAGGATCCCAAGCGGTATAACCTCTCGCTTCAAACGTCGCTCTTATACCGCCCGAAGGAAAACTTGACGCATCCGGTTCACCTTTTATAAGTTCTTTACCGGAAAACTCCATAATCACTCTGCCGTCGGGTGCAGGAGTAATAAAACTGTCGTGTTTTTCGGCTGTAATACCCGTGAGCGGCTGAAACCAATGCGTAAAATGTGTTGCACCGTTGGCTACCGCCCAATCTTTCATTGCTGAGGCAACTGCATTTGCCACGGAAAGATCAAGTTCCGTCCCTTCGTCTATCGTCTTTTTAAGAGATTGATATACTTTAGCGGACAAATTCGCCTTCATTACTCTGTCGTCAAATACAAGGCTGCCAAATGTTTCTGTTACTGTGTTCATAATTCTAACTCCTTTATAAAAAATAA
>JAFVWA010000074.1 GCA_017501885.1 Clostridia bacterium
ACCTGATTCTGTAAAGACTTTAGGTGAAAACTCTTTTATGGGTTGCAAAAAGTTAAAGGACATAAACCTTTCTAAGGTAGAAGTTGTCGGCAAAAACGCATTTAACGGTGCAATAACTACAACTAATACTAACTTAGATTTAAGTTCTATTAAAAGTTTAGGATACGGTGCATTCTCTAGCGCTACTAAACTACGCGAAGTGGATATGCAAAACTCTACGCTTACTGAAATTGGCGAAAGAGCCTTTTTTGGATGCACCTTGCTTTATACGGTAAAACTACCCGAAAGTGTTTTAACTATTCATAAACAAGCGTTTGAAACTTGCGGTTGCTTAGTAAACATAAACCTTGATAAAGTGGAAGACTTTAAGGCAAGTTGTTTTTCGGGTTGTGTTAATTTAGTAAACTTAACACTTACTAATGCCGTTGATATCAGAAACGAAGCATTCTTCTCTTGTGCAAAACTTGCAACCGTAGTGGTTGGTGAAAAAATTCAAAGAATTTACCCAAGGGCTTTTTACAGCAACCCAAGTTTGTTGAGTTTTACCATTGCTAATACAGAGCAAGCTTGGTGGTATTATTTTGAAAACTACTACGCAGACAGAAATGGTGTAATGCATAAAGAATGGGGCAATAGAGAAAAGATTAATACACCCGATAAGTGTGCAGAGTTTATGATGACTAACCAAAATAAAGGTTGTTTTATTTGCACGGAAACGTGGGTTCTTGCACGTGGATATACCGACGGACAGTATTTTGTGCATGGCGATATTTTTAACGAACCGTAATAGCGGGTATTTTAGTTAATATATTGATATACCATAGCGAGAGTTATTTGGTATAATCGATATGCAACAAATATAGGCTGATTAAAGGATAATTTATTTATGAAAAAACTTTTTGCGCTTTTATCTTTAATATTATGTATGCTATTTTCTTTCGCGAGTTTTGCCGGTTGCGGTGGCTTAGATTTTGACGGAAATGGTGGCAACAATACCCCCGATGACGGTGGTAATGGTGGAAATGGCGGTAGCGATACCCCATCAAATCCCGACGATGGTGGCAACACCCCATCTAATCCCGACGACGGTGGCAATAGTGGAAATGACACACCTTCAAATCCCGGAGACGACAACACGGGCGACGATAACCAAGGCGGAACAGACTTATCAACCGTTGAACTTAACGGTATAACTTATACTTTACAACAAGACGATACTTACACCATAACCGCGGTTAACTATTCGGAAACGGGCGCTAACGTTGTTATTCCCGAGACGGTTGAAAACAAAAAGGTAACGGCAGTAGGAAACGAAGCCTTTCAAGCAAAATCTTTAATCGTTACGGTTGAATTGCCAAGTAGCGTAACAAAAATAGGAAATTCTGCTTTTAGGGGTTGTTCAAAACTTACCACTATAAATCTTGACAACGTTACTGCTCTCGGAATTTACGCATTCTATCAATGTAAAGTTTTGACGGGTATTGATATTTCAAAGGTAACGAGTTTAGGACAACGCGCTTTTGAAAAGTGTGAAAAACTCCGCACGGTTACTTTCTCTGAAAACTTAACTGAAATTCCACTTAGTTGTTTTTCGGGTTGCTCTTTACTTTACACGGTTAACCTTTCTTCGGGTGTAAACACGATTAGGGAAGGCGCATTCAACGGTTGTTCTATTTTAACCAATATCGACCTTCAATACGTTGAAGTTTTGGAAAAGAATTCATTCGCAAGTTGTCAATACTTAAAGAGTGTAAACCTTTTAAGTGCAAGACTTATTCACGGCTACGTATTTAACAACTGTTCTGGTATTGAAACTGTTACAATAGGCGTAGACTGTATTTATTTCAAAAAAGAAACCTTCTACGGTTGCGACGCTTTAACAGGAATTTACATTCTTAATCTTGAAGGTTGGAAATCAGTTGGTGTAAGTGCAACTGATGGTATAACTCAATGGGTTTATGATGCCAACTATGAAAAACTTGCAGATCCAAGCCTTGCCGTTACTTATATCAGAGCGACTGATTGGGATCACGGCAGTTATTTCTGCAAACAAGAATATCTTGACTCTCGCGCGTAATTTATAGGGATTTTTAAATGAAAAAAATATTTAGTTTACTACTTGCAATCTTAATATTCATTTGTTCACTCGGCGTTTTTTCTGCATGTAACGGCTTAGACTTTGACGGAAATGACGGGGATAACAATACCGATATCTCAGGCGATAACGGAGATGAGACGCCCGATGACGGAAACGGTGGAAACGACACGCCCGACGACGGTGGCAATAGTGGAAGCGATACACCGTCAAACCCTGATGATGGTGGTAACACTCCTTCTAATCCCGACGACGGTGGAGATTCGGGCAATGAAACCCCATCTAACCCAGGAGATGACACGGGTGACACCCCTTCCGTTCAACAAACGGTTACCTTAGATAGAGTTACATACTCTCTCTTATCTGATAATACTTATGCGGTAACAACTACTTCGCTCATTAGTTCTGATTTGGAAGTTACCATTCCGCAAACGATTGAAGGCATAACCGTTACAAAGATTGACGTAGACGCGTTTAGGGGTAAGAAAAACGTTAAAAAGGTAGTTCTTCCCGACACGATAACCGAAATTGGCAATTCAGCATTCAACGGGTGCTCGGCACTTCTTAATATTAATTTAGGGAAAATTCAAAAAATAGGCAACAACGCTTTTACAGGAAGCATTATTTTTAGCGCCGACCTATCGAGTGTAACTTCTATCGGTAAAGGTGCGTTTAGTGGAACGCGAGTGCAAAGCATTACTATTCCAAACGGCATTACTCAAATTTTACCAGACACTTTTGCAAATTGTAGTTTCTTATCAAGTGTAACCCTGCCACAAAGCGTTTTGGAAATTAGAGATAGCGCATTCAAAAACTGTTCGGCATTATCTTCTATAAACCTTGAAAACGTTGAACTCATTGATTTTTCCGCGTTCGAGTCTTGCGCGTCATTAAAACAAGTAACTTTAACAAACGTTATATATATAAAGGATCTTGCATTTGCAAGCACAGGCTTAACAAACGTTACTATCGGTAACGAATGTATTCAAATTTACTTAGATACTTTTACTGCTTGTTCTTATTTGCAAACTATTGATTTAGGTAGTGCGCATACTAAAACTTGGTATATTTTATTAGTTTTTGGACCAGGCACAACGGGTAAATATGCAGAGTCTCCAAGTTATCCTATCGTTTGGAGAGAAAAACTTAAAGATCCTACTCTATGCAGAGACTTTTTAAGCATTCAAAACCACTTGGAGGATAGTTACATCGCTACAACTGAATGGTTTGATAGCCAAGAAGCATAATTAAAAAAGAAAAATCACGGCATTGCCGTGATTTTTTATTTTTTGATTTGGGTTATATTTCATTGTTTTCGGGGCAGATTATCTTGCAATTAGTGTTTTTTAAAAATTCAACGTATTCTTTTGGGGGTAGTTTGTCGGTTATTATATAGTCAACTTCGTCAAAGGAAAAGTCTGTGCATAAAAAAGTCTTGTTGAATTTTGCGCTATCCACAAGCATTGCAACTTTCTTTGCTCCGTCACGCATTTTCTTTTTCAACTTTGCCTGTTCAATACTCGTGTCGGTAAACCCACTTTTTAAGTCCACCCCGGAACAAGACATAAACGCAATATCCGCGTGCATACGCGATATATAATCAATGGTGTCAGAGCCGATTATAGAGTTGGAGTGATTTAATATCTGTCCACCTGTTATATATATTTTAATGTGTTCGGTCTCGGATAAGAGTAGGGCGTTTCTAAGCCCTGTTGTGGTAACCGAGAGAGAGTCGTAAAAGTTAAGTTTTGGTATAAGCATGCCAACTGTTGAAGACGAATCTAAAAAAACCGAATCCCCGTTAGATACAAGTCTTGTCGCTAAATTTGCTATCGTTCTTTTGGCAGAAGTGTTTTCTTGTTCGCGAAGGGCAAAAGCCGAGTCTTCTGCACTCGACTTGTAAAGCATTGCGCCACCGTGAGAGCGCTTTATAAGCCCTTGTTTTTCCATCTGCCTTAAATCTCGTCTAATAGTCGCGCCCGAAACGAAAAGCTCGCTCGCAAGCTCGTCTACCGTAGCCGATTTGTTTTCTTGTAAAATGGCTAAAATTTCTTCTTGACGTTCTAAAGTGAGCATAAATTTGCACCCCTTTCCGTGTAAAACGGACAAAATGTTTTCATTTGTGTTTATTTGTGATTATATCTTATCACTTTTTGTGCGCTTTTGCAACTTTAAAATAGATGGTTGCAAAAAGTTTTTTATGTGTTACAATATATGTGTATAAATTTGCTTTTTTTTAGCAAAAACATTTCGATAAAAAAAGGAGACTTAAAAAGTATGGCAAATCCCGTAACAATGCCTAAACAAGGTATAACCGTAGAAAGTTGTATTCTTACCAAATGGGCAGTCAAGGTAGGCGATACCGTTAAGGTGGGAGACGTTTTGTTCTCTTACGAAACGGACAAGTCTGCGTTTGATTTCGAGTCAGAAGTAGCTGGTGAAGTTTTGGCGCTTTTCTGTGAAGAAGGCGACGAAGTTCCCGTTCTTTCAAACGTTTGCGTTATCGGTGCAAAGGGCGAAGATATTTCTGCATTTGCTCCTGCCGGCGCAACCCAAACTGTAGCTCAAGAAGTTAAAGAGAGCGCACCCGCACCTGCCCCTGCTAAACCTAAGGGTGAAAAACCCGCAACCGCTTTTGGCGTAGCAATGCCTAAGCAAGGTATAACCGTAGAAAGTTGTATTCTTACTAAGTGGTGTGTAAAGGTAGGCGATGCCGTTAAGGTAGGGGATAACTTGTTCTCCTATGAAACTGATAAATCAGCGTTTGATTTCCCTTCTGAAAACGAAGGCGAAGTTTTGGCACTTTTCTGTGAAGAAGGCGACGAAGTTCCCGTTCTTACCAACGTTTGCGTTATCGGTAAGCATGGCGACGATCCTTCTTACTTTGCACCCGAAGGCGCTGTGGCTTCTCCCGTTGTTGAAGAAGTTAAGCAAGCGCCCGTAAGCGCTCCCGCAAGCGCACCTGTCGTTCAAAGCGCTCCCGCTAATACTGACGGCAAGATTTTTGCTTCTCCAAGAGCAAAGGCTTTGGCAGAAAAACTCGGCGTAGACCTTGCAAGCGCTAACCCAACAGGTCCTAACGGCAGAATTATTGAAAGAGATATTAGAGAAGCAAGCGTTAATCCTAAAACGGCTACCGCACCTGCTCCTGCTGCTGTATCAGCACCGGCATCTGCTACTGAAAACGTTGACGTTAAGGCTTATAAAGACGAAAAGATGTCTAATATCAGAAAGGTTATCGCTAAAAACATGGTGGCAAGCCTTTCAACTATGGCGCAACTCACTCACAATATTTCGTTTGATTGCACCAACATTATGGAATTTAGAAAGTATCTCAAAGATAACGCAGAAAAACTTAAACTTCCATCAATCACTATCAATAACATTATAGTATACGCTGTATCTCGTGTAATCAAAAAACACAGAGACTTAAACGCACACTTAATCAACGGCGATACAATGCGTTATTTTGAACACGTTAATATGGGTATTGCAACCGACACTCCACGTGGACTTTTAGTTCCAACCCTTTTCGGCGCAGACCTTATGAGCTTATCTGAAATCGCAGTAAAATCTAAAAAACTTTCTACCGATGCAATAGAAGGCAAGTTGTCGCCCGAACTTCTAACGGGTGGTAGCTTTACCGTAAGCAACGTAGGAACTATGGGTATTGAAAGCTTTACCCCTGTAGTAAACCCACCACAAACGGGTATACTCGGCGTATGCACGCTTGAAACGAGAGTTAAACTTGGCAAGAACGGTGAAGTTGTTCCATATACGGCAATGAACCTTTCACTTTCTTACGACCACCGCGCATTAGACGGTGCGCCCGCTTCAAGATTCTTAAAAGAACTCAAAGACTACTTAGAAAACTTCAGCTTAAACCTTTTAGCTGACAGCAAGTGCATTTAAGGAGATAGATATGGAAACTTATGATTTAGTTGTTTTGGGCGGTGGCCCTGGTGGATATCTTGCCGCTGAACGTGCAGGACATGCAGGACTTAAAACTTTGGTTATTGAAAAGAGAGAGTTTGGCGGTGTATGTCTTAACGAAGGTTGCGTTCCAAGTAAAACCTTCTTAAACTCAGCAAAAGTTTTAGACTATGCTAACCACGCAGCTGATTACGGCGTTAAAGTAGACGGCAAAAAATCAGTTGACCAAAAGTTTGTAGTTGAAAGAAAGAACGGCGTTGTAAAAATGCTCGTTTCTGGCATCAAAGCACAACTTAAAAGAAATAAAGTTACAATGAAAGTTGCCGAAGGCTTTATTGAAGGCAAAGCAGACGGCGGTTACGTTATTAAAGCAGGCGAAGAAAAGGTTTTGGCAAAACGCCTTATTATTGCGACCGGTTCTATGCCAACACTTCCACCTATCCAAGGCTTAAAAGAAAACTTGGAAGCAGGCGTTGCTTTAACTAATAGAGAAATCTTAAACCTTACCGAAATTCCAAAGAAACTTGCAGTAGTTGGTGGCGGTGTTATCGGTTTGGAAATGGCAAGTTATTTTTCAAGCGTAGGTTCAGAAGTTACCGTTATCGAAATGCTCGATAAAATCGCAGGTCCTACCGAAAAAGAATGCTCGGCAATTTTACAAAAAGCATTAGAAAGAAAGGGCGTTAAGTTCAATCTTGGTGCAAAAGTTACTTCTATCGAAAAAGACGGCGTTGTTTACGAAAAAGACGGCAAAGTAAGCAAGGTAGAAGCAGATAAGATTCTTCTTTCTATCGGTAGACGCGCAGTTACTGCTGGCATCGGTTTAGAAAACATAGGCGTTAACTTAGAACGCGGTGCAGTAGTTACCGACGACCAAATGAAAACCAACGTTGCAAACGTTTACGCTGTTGGCGACGTTAACGGAAAGGTTATGCTTGCTCATACCGCTTACAGAGAAGCAGAAGTTGCTATCAACACAATCTTAGGCAAAAAAGACGCTATGCGTTATAACGTTATTCCATCAGTTATCTACACCAACCCCGAAGTTGGTTCTGTAGGTGAAACTGAAGAAAGCGCTAAACAAAAGGGACTTGACGTAAAGTGCGTTTCTATCCCAATGACCTATTCAGGCAGATACGTTGCGGAAAACACTCATTTAGACGGTGTTTGCAAACTCGTTATCAATAACAAGACAAACACTCTTATCGGCGCACACATCATCGGTAGCTATGCGGGTGAATTTATCGTTGCTGTTTCTGCTATGGTAGATTTAGAAGTAGATATCGAAAACATTAAAAAACTTGTGTTCCCACACCCAACCGTTTGCGAAATCGTTAGAGAAGCGATTTTCCAGATATAATAATTAATTATTAAATAAGGAGATTATAATATGAGTAAACAATTATTCGTTGATCCCGTTGAGTTAAGAAAGGCTGGCAAAATATCTTTTGAAGATATTCCTGTTAACCAATACAACAAAACTATCGCTGACGAAAAGAAAAACTTTTCTAACGACGACTTCGTAAGAATTTTTAACGACATCGCTGTTTTAAGAGAATTCGAAAGCATGATTATGGATATTAAGGTAAAACAAGAATACCAAGGCTTTAAAACCAACTATCCAGGTCCTGCGCATCTTTCTATCGGTCAAGAAGCTGCTGCCGTTGGTCAAGCATACATCTTAGACCTTGACGATATGACCTTTGGTTCTCACCGTTCTCACAGTGAAGTTCTCGCTCGTGGTCTTGCTTCTATTCACAAGCTTCCCGACGATAAACTTTATCAAATAATGAAAGATTTTATGGGTGGCGAAACTCTCGCTCCCGTTGAAAAAATCAACAAGACAGGCAACGTTAAAGACTTAGCAGTTGACTTCTTGCTTTACGGATTTATGAGCGAAATTTTCGCAAGAAGAACAGGCTTCCACAGAGGTATGGGCGGTTCTATGCACGTGTTCTTCTTACCTTTCGGTATTTATCCTAACAACGCAATCGTTGGTGGTGCAGCTCCCGTAGCACTCGGTGCAGCACTTTATAAGAAAGTAAACGACAAGCCCGGTATCGTTATCTCTAACGTTGGTGACGGCGCTGTTGGTTGTGGCGTTGTTTACGAATCTATGAACTTCGCTTCTATGGACCAATTCAGAAAACTTTGGGAAAAAGAAGGCGGACTTCCAATCCTCTTTAACTTCTTCAACAACAGCTACGGCATGGGCGGTCAAACCCGTGGCGAAACTATGGCTTACGATTTCCTTGCTCGTCTTGGCGCTGGCGTATCTCCAACTCAACTTTATGCAGAAAGAGTAGACGGCTTCAACCCACTTGCAGTTATCGAAGCTATGAAGAGAAAGAAAGCGCTTCTCTTAGAAGGCAAAGGCCCTGCAATGATGGACGTTGTAACCTATCGTTACGGTGGACACTCTCCATCAGACTCTATGAGTTACAGAACTCCAGAAGAAGTTGCTGCATGGAAAGAATACGATCCTATCGTTACTTACAGAAAGGCGCTTGTTGATGCTAAAATTGAAAGCGACGGCAAGTTCGACGATATACTTGCAAGTATTTCTGAAAGAATGTTAAAACTTTGCAAACTTGCAACCGACACTACCGAATCTCCATATCTTGACTTCAAGAAAGATCCTTACTACGTAGAAAATCTTATGTTCAGTAACGGCGCTGTTGAAAAGATGGAAGATAGACCTATCGAAATCGGCAAAGACGTTAAGATGCCTATGGAAGAAAACCCAAGAGTTAAACAAATCGCTGGTAAAAAGCGTTTTGCTTACGACGAAAAGGGCGAACTCGTTTCCAACTTAAAGCGTTATAACATTCGTGACGGCTTATTTGAAGCTATCATCGATAGATACTATAAAGACCCAACTCTCACTTCTTATGGTGAAGACGTTCGTGACTGGGGTGGTGCGTTCGCAGTTTATAAAGGACTTACCGAAGCGCTTCCTTACCACAGATTATTCAACTCTCCTATTTCAGAAGCGGCAATCGTTTCTTCTGCAGTAGGCTACGGCTTGTGCGGTGGTAGAGTTATCGTTGAACTTATGTATGCTGACTTTATGGGCAGAGCAGGCGACGAAATCTTTAACCAACTCGCTAAATGGCAAGCAATGAGTAGTGGTATTTTAAAGATGCCTGTTGTTCTCCGTGTTTCAGTTGGTTCTAAATACGGTGCTCAACACTCTCAAGACTGGGTTGCGCTTCCTGCACACGTTCCAGGACTTAAAGTTTGCTTCCCTGTAACTCCTTACGACGCTAAGGGTTTAATGAACTCTGCTCTTAACGGAACCGACCCTGTAATCTTCTTTGAAAGCCAAAGAATTTACGACAAGGGTGAAGAATTCCACAAGGAAGGCGTTCCAGAAGGATACTATGAAATCCCACTTGGCGAACCTGACGTTAAGCGCGTTGGTAGTGATATCACCATTCTTACTATTGGTGCAACTCTCTACAAGGCTATGGAAGCTGCTAAGATTCTTTCTGAAAAATACGGCGTAGAAGCTGAAGTTATCGACGCTCGTTCAATCGTTCCATTCAACTACGACAAGGTTGTTGAATCTGTTAAGAAGACGGGTAGAATTATCCTTGCTTCAGACGCTTGCGCAAGAGGAAGTATCTTAAATGACTTCGCAACCAACATCTCTAACCTTTGCTTCGATTATCTCGATGCTCCTGCTGTTGTTTGTGGCGCTCAAAACTGGATTACTCCTCCTTATGAATTCGACGCTGAATTCTTCCCACAAGCTAACTGGATTATCGATTGCATCAACGATAAGATTTTACCTCTCAAAGGTCACGTAAGCACTATCAATACTTCAAGTGCAGAAGCAATTAGAAAAGCTAAGAAAGGTGTATAACCGATAATTAAAAGAGGGCAAAATCTTGCCCTCTTTTGTTATAATGGATTTTTATGACTAAGTTTAAGTTTTTAACCCACGATATAGTGAGCCCACAATTTAATATTGCAAGTGAAGAATATCTGTTAAAGCATACCGACGGATATTATATCTACTTGTGGAGAAATTCTCCTGCGGTTATCGTCGGGGTTAACCAAAACACTTTTGCAGAAGTCAACTTAGACTATACTGAAAAAAACGGTATAAAAGTCGTTCGTAGAATAACGGGTGGCGGGGCAGTTTACCACGACTTAAATAATATTTGCTACACGGTGATTGCACCATTTGACCAAACTAAAAACAACTACCAAGTTTTTGCCAAGCCTATCGTGGACTACTTGCATTCGCTGGGTGTTAAAGCCAAGTTTTCAGGCAGAAACGATTTGACGGTTGACGGCAAAAAGATTTCTGGTAACGCTCAAACGGTATTTAAGGATAGAATAATGCACCACGGCACAATTTTGTTTAAGACTGACGTTGATGCGCTTACTAATTCCTTAAAACCAAGCAAGTTAAAAATTGAGAGCAAGGGTATAAAATCCGTTTCGTCAAGAGTAACCAACGTATGCGAATACGTTAAAGATGTTACGCCCGAAAAGTTTTTTGACGGGCTTAAAAAGTTTATGAAAAAGGGACTTGATGAAACCTGTTTTTCAAAACAAGATATTGAAAGCATAAACGCATTAGTTAAAGAAAAATATTCCACCGACGAGTGGAATAAAGGGTATTCCCCAAAAGGGAGTTTGCTTATAAACAACAGGTTTTCTTTTGGCGAACTCTCGCTTACCGCAGACCTTATAAACGGGGTAATTAGCAACGCGAAAATAAGCGGAGACTTTTTTGCTGTAAAAGACGTTGATGAAATTTGCGCGTTTCTTAACGGCAAAGAGTTTTCTAAGGAAACCTTTAAAAAAGCCTTTGAAAAGGTGGGCGAATATATCACGGGCGCAACGGCAAGTGAAATAATAGCCCACGCTTTCGATTAACTTTGACCTTGTAATTTTACGTTTACACGCGTATCCATAACTTGTAAATAATTATCTTTATATCTACTGTATTGCTTATGATTAAAGCGATACAGTTTTTCTTTTATGCCTAAAAAATCGCAACCCGTCTGCCTTATTACCGCAAACAGTTCTTCTACGTTCTGCGCTATGCGAGTTTCAGCTATTGCAATAAGTTTTTCACTCATAACGTCGTTGCTTTCAAAAACCGAACTATTGCCAACTTTGGTTTGGTCGCTTACTTGACAGTAAAGGTTAATATCTATATTTACCGAAAGTTGGTTTTGGTCAGCCTTAACGCAAGTCATACTATCGTCGGTCTTTACTGTTACAAGGTAGTTTACCCCGTCAACGTCGTCAATAGAAAATGCCGTTCCGTTTATCTTTTTGGTAATCATATTAAACGTATGAGTAAGCGTTTTATCTAACTCTCCAACCTTTTTGCCCTTGACAAATAGAGCAGTCGTGGTTGCATCAAAGGCGTTTGTGCCCTTGGTTTTAGTATCTCCTTGACTTTCGGAAGACTGCTCACTACCACTACCGCCACTACCAGAACCGCCCCCGCTTGAATCTCCGCTCTTTTCGGGATCTTCGGCACTAATAATTTTAACTAAGGGCATATATGAAGACTTGCTTTCCCCATAGTATCCTACGCAAAAAGTTTTTATGTCAACGGGGCATACGTCTTGGTCAAATCCGGGGTTTTTAAGCAAAATCTTTTGAATGGCAAAAGACGAAATGTTGTCGAGTGGTGTAGAAACGCTTAAAAGGTCTTTTGCCTTTTTTTCGGCAAGCACCACTTGGGCAGAGTCTTGTACTCGCATGGTTTTAGAAAAGTAATCTAAAACGCCAATAACGTCTTGGTCTATTAAGTCGTTTCCGACTATTATAAGGTTGCAAAATATTGTTTGTGGAAACCACCCCGATAAACTTCCCATAGTTTTTATAGCGCCACCTACGGTGCTACCTTTTCCAGACATTTGCGCCTTTTGATTTTCGGAAACTGCACCCGTCGCTTCGGGAACGGCTATTTGGCAAGTTACAAGATAATCGCCGTCTTCGGCTTTATCAATTGCAATGGCGGTAATTATTGCCGTCTTTTCAATATCGATAAGTCCAAAGTCGTTAGAGAAAAACAGTATGCTAATTAAAAACAATAAAAATAACGCGATTTTAGGTTTGAAGGTTTTCATTAGTTTTCTCCTTGTTTTTGAGTAGTAAAGTAAACAACGGCAAAAGGTTTGCCATTATTATAAAGAACAAGCTTAAATAGTTTTGAATGACAAGCGTTACGGTAGCCATAAATCTATTGAGCGCGGTCATCAAAACAAGTATCAAAACGTTGACAACAAGTGGAATAATCCACCGTTTTTTAAGCGGAAAAACTTCTTGCAATAAACTACTGCAAAAGTATAGCGGTAGGGCTAACCCAAACACGCACGAAAACAAAATTAAAAGTATTCCTAAGTAGTCAAACCTACCCGTGTTGTTTATAACTGTGGTGTATTTAGAAAGTTGCGTCATTGCAAACTTTTGTTGGAATGCAATTGAAGTAAACGTTCCCCAAAAGAAAATCATTGCAAAAAGCACGATAACACCCGATAGTAGATAGCATAGTATAATTTTTAAGGACGCTTTTTTGCCGTGAGCAAAGTTTCCTATAAAAAACATTAGATAAACGCAATCTCCCCACCAGTTAGCCGTTAGGTAAGAGCCTTTAAGCACGTTTTTAACCCCTCTTGCTCCAACGGGCAAAAGCGAAGTCCAATCGACGTTGTTAAAGGAAAGCGCGATTAAGATTAGGTATCCCGATAACGTAAAAAACCAAAGCACGTCAGACACTCTGCCAAATACGCGCATGGGTTTAAGGCATAGATAAAAACTCGCTAAAAAGAATGGCAAAAAGAAAAGGTCGGTCGGCATGTTGATGTAAAGTGAAAGCTTGACGAATTCTTTTTGTTCTTGCAATGGAAGAAAAGCCTTTGTAAAAAAATATATCGCGTAAATAAATAAAACTACCTTTGCTCCCTTTTCTCCAAGTTTATTTTTAAGTAGGGTTATAAAATCGGTGTTTTCCCTTTTGCACACAACCGTCAACGCGGTGAGTGTGAAAAGGTCTAACAACAAATTGACGACTGAACATATCCACATATCTTCATGCGCTTGTCCTGCCAAAATGCTCGGCACCATAAAGAATTTGGTTATGGGCATAAACGCTATAAAGAAAAAGCAAATTTGCCTTGTTTTAAGTTGCTTCATTTAATCTCCTTTAATTTTCGTCCATTCTGCGTCTATTTGCATTTTGTAGTGACTGTGGACGAGAGTTTTGTTCGGTTAAAAAGCCTTTGTAGAAAGAGTCTTTAAGGTCTTTTTTAACGAGTGGCGTAAATGGTGCAAGCAAGGGTGCGGAAAAACTTTCTTTTGACACGAGATATATAAGCATTCCGCTGACCGCCACAATTAACCCGTAAATACCCACAGAGCCTGCAATTACCAAAAAGAAAAGACGCAAAAAAGAAAGCGGTTGTTCAAGTTCGGGAACGGTGTATAAGCAAATTCCGGACAGCGCAATTATCATAAGCGTTGGGGGAGAAATTATTCCCGCGTTAACCGCTGTTTCGCCAAGCACTAAACCGCCTACGATAGAAACGACCATTCCCACGTATCTCGGCATGCGCACGCTCGCTTCGTTCAGTATTTCGAATATCAAAAAAGTAAAAAACATTTCGTAACTTGGCGACAAGGGTATGCCTTTAATACTGTTGACTATGGTAAGTAGAAAGGATATGGGTATAAGTTGTAAGTGAAAGAGTTCTGCCGACACGAAAAGGGCGGGCAAGACGAGTGCCAAAAATACAGAAATCATTCTTATCCACCTTGCTATTGTTGCGCTATACGGCGAGTTATAGTAGTCGCTTGGACTTTGGAAGTCTTCTATTAAAAGGTAAGGCACGGTCAGCGCTATGGGTGAGCCGTCTACTAATATGGCAACTCTGCCTTCTAAAATTTTAGCAACCAAAATATCGGGCTTTTCGGTGTTTCCCACTTGCTTAAAAAGAGTGGGGGTTTTGTCGCCCAAAAACTTTGCCACGTATGACGAGTCGAGGATAGCGTCAATGTTTATTTCTTGAAGTTTTTTTCTCACCTTTTCCACCAACTTTTTGTCAGCGACGTTGTCAATATAGCAAAGAGTTACCATAGTTTTAGAAAACCTACCTATCTCGGTGTTTTCCATAATAAGATGTGGAGATTTTATTCTCCGCCTAATTAAACTTACGTTGACGGGCAAAGTTTCCACAAAGCCTTCGCGCGGACCTTTTATAACGGTGGAAGTGGGCGGTTCGGCAATGGCGCGCATTTGAAAAAATTTTATGTCAAAACTGATTGCAAAATCTACGCCGTCCGAGATGAGAAGTGCATTTCCCGAAACCACTTGGTTTATACAGTCTTTAATAGTAGTTACTTTTTGCTTTTCAGGGTAGAAAAAGAGTTGTTCTAAACTATCTTTACAAACCTTGCCCTTAAAAAGGCTTGCAGGTCTAATGATAAGGTCGCCGATAGACTGTTTATCAACGAGGTCTTTTGCAAAGATTACAACTCCGTCACTATCCCCAATTTTTATTTGGTTAAAGTTTACGTCGTCAGACTTTAAACTTTGTTTTATCACTTTAACGTTTTCGTCTAAGTTTATCTTTAATTGCATAAGATTAGTATTTTTTGTTTTTGGCTTTTTATGTAACCTATTAAAGCAAAAGAAAAAGGGGCGAAGTCGCCCCATAAAGATTATTCTTTTGTTTGTTTGACAGATGCAAAGATCAAACCGGCAAGAGCCGTGAAGTCGCTTTGGTTTTCAACTGCATTTTGGGTAAGCGTGTCGGCGATGTCTTTTATAACGTCGTCGGGCTCGGTATTATCGTCCGTTGCAATTAGTTGTTTTATAAACGTTGCAACCCCGTCTATGCAGTCGCTTTTAACGTATCCTTCGATTAAGCCGATAATCACCGCTACGTCCTTTTCAATGAACGGCTTTTGTCCCGAGATAGTTCTTTTGATTATAACTTTAATCATAACCGAAAGCCAACCGCTCATAAACCCAGCAGAGACGGTAGAGAGCGTAAAGGCGAAAACGCCGTCGAATATTACCGCTTTAAGGTAGGTCAGAACAATTCCCAAAACAAAAGGGAAGAACGCGCTGATGATTTTTGCCGTTTTGTTTCTAAGAAGTTTATCAGTCAAAAAGGTTACAAGTAAGGTAATGCTTGCTATGATGACCGAAGATAAACTGTAATCTGCAAAAAATTCCTGTATTTGTATTAAATTCAAAATGCACCTGCTTTAGGGGGTGAAGCCTTTTTCAAACGCTTCAATCGCCCTTGATAACCTTTTGTAAAAAGGGTAAAAGTTAACGTAGTATTTGATAAATTCTCGCCCCCTTTAAAAGATTTTTCCAAACGCTAAAAGCATTTTATACCTTAAAAAATATAAATCAATACCCTTATGACAAAAATTTGGACTTGCCCTTTCTTCTACCTTGCTTTTATCTTTCATATTGATAAAAAAAGGGGGAAAAAGAAAAATGTTTTTGCAAGCGATTTTATTTGTAATCAGTAAAATTTGTTTTTTTACGGGGGCAATAGTTCATAACGGCTCCTTTCCAAAGCCGTTAAAACCCGAAGAAGAAAAAGAGTGTTTACTTAAAATGAAACAAGGCGACAAACAGGCAAAGGAAAAACTCATTAGCCACAACATGCGCCTTGTCGCGCACGTGGTAAAAAAGTATTCAGGCTCAGCCGAAACGGACGACTTAATATCGGTGGGAAGCATAGGGCTTATAAAAGCCATAAATACCTTTGACGACAGCAAGGGCACGGGACTTGCAACGTATACCGCAAGGTGTATTGAAAACGAGATTTTAATGCTTCTTCGCGCAAACAAAAAGCACGCTAACGACGTATCGCTCTCAGATCCCATCGGCACGGATAAAGACGGCAACGAGCTTACCTTAATCGACCTTCTTTGCGAAAAGGAAGACGCGGTTTTTTCGCAAGTGGATAGAAGCATTGAAAGAGAGCGGTTAGTGGATTTTCTAAAAAACAACCTGTCAAAGCGCGAATATACCGTGCTTTGTTTAAGATACGGGTTAAAGTGCAAAAGGGCATACGCGCAAAGGGAAGTTGCTAAGTTCTTAAAGATATCTCGTTCATACGTTTCGCGCATAGAAAAAAAGGCTTTGGAAAAATTAAAAAACAAGTTAGAAAAATGGCAATTTAATTGCTAAACGTTTTTTTTTATGTTACAATTATAAAAACGGAGAAAATTATGGAAAAAAGCGTAGCGGTAGTAGCAATTATAATAAGCGACGTTTCGGCTGTCGAAAGGGTAAATTCCCTTCTTTCAGCGTTTAGAGAAGACATTATCGGAAGAATGGGCCTTCCCCATAGGCACGGTCTTAATATCATAAGCATTTGCTTAGAGTCTACCAAGGAAAAAATCAACAGTTTATCAGGCAAACTCGGTATGATAGACGGCGTTTCAAGCAAGGTTTTAATAGCAAAATAAATGTGGACGTTTATTAGCGGTGCAACGGGTGGAATAGGCAAAGCCTTTTGCCACGCCTTAGCAAAAAAGGGTAAAAATCTTTATATTACAGGGAGAAGCGAGCAAAAACTTTTAGCCTTAAAAGAACAACTTAATTCTAAATACGGCGTAGAAGTTTGCCATTTTGCTTGTGATTTAACAAGCAAGGAAGAACGCGAAAAAATGCTTGCTGATATGAGCAATAACAGCATAGTGTTTGAAAGAATAGTAAACGTCGCAGGCGTTGATATTCAAAAGGCGTTTACCGACTACACTCCTGAAAAAGTGCTTTTTCAACTTCGCGTCAACTGTGAAGCGACCGTAACGCTTACGCACGCGCTCTTAAAAATGCGCGCGCCAAAGACGGAGATAATTACCATTTCGAGTATGTCGGGCGCAAGCCCAATGCCATACTTTGCGCTATATAGCGCTTCAAAGGCTATGCTCACTAACTTTTTCACTTCGCTTCACTACGAACTAAAAAAGAGCGGAGTAAAGGTTACGACTGTTATGCCCGGTGGCGTTTATACGCGAGAAGATATTAAAGAAGACATAAAAAATCAAGGGTTATGGGGTAAACTTTCGGCAAAGTCGCCCGAGTTTGTTGCTGAAAAGTCGTTAAAGGCGGTTAGCAAAAACAAAATAACCTATATACCCGGTGGGTTTAACAAGTTCTTGAATTTTATTATGAAGTTAGTGCCTAAACGCATAGTGCTAAACTTCATTGCCAAAAGATGGAAAAAACAAACGAAAGACGCTTTTTAGCGGTAGGGGGATAAAATGAGTAGAGCAGACGAGATTTTTATAAATACTTGCTCGGAGATTATTGAAAACGGTTGGTGGGATACGGACGTTGACGTGCGCCCTAAGTGGCTTGACGGCACGCCTGCGCACACGGTGAAAAAATTCTGCATAGTTAACCGTTACGACATTTCCAAAGAATTTCCTATCATCTCTTTAAGAAGAACGGCTTTTAAATCTGCAATAGACGAAATTTTGTGGATTTGGCAAAAGAAGTCCAACAACGTAAACGACTTAAATAGTCATATTTGGGATAGTTGGGCGGACGAGAGTGGTTCTATCGGCAAGGCTTACGGATATCAATTAGGCGTTAAACACAAATATAAGGAAGGGGAGTTCGACCAAGTTGACAGGGTTTTATACGACTTAAAGCATAACCCACAGTCAAGGCGTATAATGACTAACATTTACGTGCATCAAGACCTTAATGAAATGAACCTTTACCCTTGCGCTTATTCTATGACCTTTAACGTGAGTGGCGACACACTAAACGGTATACTAAATCAAAGAAGTAACGACGTTTTGACGGCAAACAACTGGAACGTAGTGCAATACGCAGTTCTTCTTCACATGTTTGCGCAAGTTTCGGGACTTAAAGTTGGCGAACTCGTTCACGTTATAGCAGATGCGCACATTTACGATAGACACGTTCCCATCGTTAAAAAGATTTTGAAAAATCCGCAGTTCCCTGCACCAAAGTTCTGGATAAACCCAGAAGTTAAAAACTTCTACGACTTTACGGTAGATGACTTTAAGTTAGAAGGTTACGAATACAATAAACTCGAAGATAAAATTGAGGTGGCTGTATAATGAAAGCAATAGTTGCAGTTGATAGAAAATGGGGCATAGGTAAAAAGAACGACCTGTTGTTTAGCCTTCCCGAAGATATGAAGTATTTTAGAGAAAAGACGGCAGGGAAAACCGTTTGTATGGGTTACAACACCTTGCTTTCTTTCCCAAACAGCAAACCACTTAAAAATAGGGTGAACATCGTTCTTGCTCCCGAGGGCGTGACAAGAGACGACTGCACGGTTGTTTATACCTTGGAGCAACTCTCAAAGGAACTTAAAAAATATAATACAGAAGACGTTTTCGTTATAGGCGGTGCAATGTTTTACCGAACTATGCTTCCCTATTGTTCGGAAGTTTTGGTAACCAAAGTTGACGCTGACGGTGGAGCAGAAGTCTTTTATGAAAATTTAGACGATTTGCCTAACTGGTCTTGCGTAAGCGAGGGCGAGCCAATAGAGAGCAACGGTTTAACTATTAGATTTACCATTTATAAAAATAGCGAAATTAAAGAATTTTAGTAAAAAAAGGGTAAACGCCGATGGCGTTTCCCTTTTTGATTGCAAAAAACAGATTTTAGAAAGGTGACTAAAATGGGACTACTTAAAAGACGTGAAATGGATATGACCAAAGGGCCGATTTTTAAGCAATTAGTGGCTTTTGCCATACCCTTAGTGATAGCAAGTCTATTGCAAACGGCGTTCAATATGGCGGACACTTTCGTTTTGGGTATTTTTGCCGATAACGGTGACCTTTGCGTTGGAGCGGTAAGCACGACGGGTTCGCTTATCAATATGATAATTTCACTCTTTATTGGTTTATCAGTTGGCGCAAACGTAGTTGTTGCTAAGTTTATCGGTGCAAGACAAGACGAAAGGGTTAAAAGAACCATAGGCACTTCGGTAGCTGTAAGTTTAATTGCAGGTGCTATTTTGGTGCTTGTCGGCATATTTTGTTCAAGAACGTTCTTAACTTGGACGGGTGTTAGCGACGAGTTTATTGACCTTGCAACAACCTACTTAACTATATATCTTTGCGGTTCGCCGTTTATGTTGCTTTATAACTACTGTGCAAATATTTTAAGAGCGTCTGGCGACACCGTTCGTCCAATGCTTTACATAACCATAGGTGGGGTTATAAACGTTGTTTTGAACATCGTGTTAGTTGTTTTAACTCCCTTAGACGTTGAAGGCGTTGCGATTGCAACAGTTGCAAGTAACGTATTTGCAAGTGTTTGTTGTTTTATTGCTTTATTAAAAAACAAATCAGTTGCTAAGTTTGAATGGAAGTATTTCAAGATTTACAAAAACGAACTTGGAGAACTTCTTAGGGTAGGTGTTCCATCTGGTATCAACAGCGCATTATTTGGTTTTTCAAACACCTTGATAAGTTCTTCGATAAACAGGTTAGGCGCTATTTACGGAAACCACATAGTTGCAGGCTCGGGATATGCTAATCAGTTTGACAACATTATATACGTTTGTATGAACTCTATCGCGCTCTCTGCACAAGCATTCATAAGCCAAAACTACGGCGCAAGAAATTACCCGAGAATAAGAAGAACCTTTTTTACGTCAATCGGAATCGTTTCGGTTGTCGGTGTGGTCGTAAGCGGTGTGATGGTCGCACTCGTTTATCCTATGATAAAAGCCATTTCGGGCGACACCTTGGTTGCTCAGGCGGCGTTTAATAAAACACTTTGGATAGGCGCGTTCTACGTTCTTTGCGGAATTATGGATACTATGAGTTATTCGCTTCGCGGGGTTGGTAAAAGCTTTACGGGTATGATAGTTACCCTAACGGGAACGGTGCTATTTAGAGTGCTTTGGATACTCTTTATATTCCCACTAAAAGAAACCGAAACCATGTTATACTGCGTATATCCTATAACTTGGGTAATCACAATCATTACGTTTATAATAATCATATCTTACGTGTTCAGAAACTTACGCAGAAAATTCGTGTTGGTTGATAAGATAGCCGTTGATTTTCGTTCCGAGCGTGAAAGTAAAACCGCAAACCAAAACGAACAATCAGCATAAGACAAAATAAATTTAAATTTGTGGTAGTATTCTATTGACAAAAATAATTTTATATATATAATAAATGTTAGCACTTAACAAAAGAGAGTGCTAACATTTGATTTTGTAGGAGGTGTTTAATTATGACAGTTAAACCATTATTTGATAAAGTTGTCGTTGAAAGTATAGGAACTGAAGAAAAGACTTCAAGCGGATTTATTCTTCCATCGGCAAGCCAAGAAAAACAGCAGATGGCTGTAGTCGTTGCAGTAGGTCCAGGCGGACTTATCGACGGCAAAGAAGTTACTATGCAAGTTAAAGTAGGGGATAAAATCCTTTATTCTAAATACGCAGGAAGTGAATTTAAAGTTGACGGTAAAGAACTTACCATCATTCGCCAAAGCGACATTTTGGCTATCGTAGAATAATAAGGGGGACAATTAAAAATGGCTAAACAATTATTACACGGCGAAGAAGCAAGAAAGGCTTTACAAAAAGGCGTTGACACTTTAGCAGACACCGTTAAAATCACCTTAGGACCTAAGGGCAGAAACGTAGTATTAGAAAGAAAGTTCGGCGCACCACTTATCACTAACGACGGTGTTACCATTGCAAAGGAAGTAGAACTTGAAGACGCTTTTGAAAACATGGGCGCATCACTCGTAAAGGAAGTTTCAACCAAAACTAACGACGTTGCAGGCGACGGAACGACCACCGCTGTAATCTTAGCGCAAGCAATGATTAACGAAGGTTTAAAGAACGTTGCAGCAGGCGCAAACCCCATTATCTTAAAGAAGGGTATTGCAGGCGCTGTTGAAGTTGCTGTTGAAGAACTTAAAAAGATTTCTAAACCCGTTACTGATAAAAATGGCATTTGCCAAGTAGCGTCTATCTCTGCTGGCGACGAAAATATTGGCGAACTTATTTCCGAAGCAATGGAAAAGGTTGGCAAAGACGGCGTTATCACCATTGAAGAAAGCAAGACCATGAAAACCGAACTCACTTCTGTTGAAGGCATGCAGTTCGACAGGGGATATGCTTCTGCTTACATGGTAACAAATACCGACAAAATGGAAGCTGTTTTAGAATCACCCGTAATCTTAATTACCGATAAAAAGATTTCTGCAATTCAAGAAATTCTTCCTATAATCGAGCCTATCGCTCAACAAGGAATGAGACTCTTAATTATCGCTGAAGAAGTTGAAGGCGACGCACTCGCAGCACTCGTTGTAAACAAGTTAAAGGGCGTGTTCAACTGTGTAGCAGTTAAAGCCCCCGGCTTTGGCGACAGAAGAAAGGCTATGCTCGAAGACATTGCTATCTTGACGGGCGGAACAGTTGTTTCTTCTGAAATGGGTTATGAATTTAAGGACGTTACCTTAGATATGTTAGGTCGTGCAGGCTCTGTAAAGGTAGATAAAGACAACACTACCATTATTAACGGTGCAGGCGATCCCGCTCAAATCGAAGCAAGAAAGCAAGCTATCAAAGCTCAAATCGAAGTTACCACTTCTGAATACGATAAAGAAAAATTACAAGAACGTCTTGCAAAACTCGCAGGTGGCGTTGCAGTTATCAACGTTGGCGCAGCAACCGAAGTTGAAATGAAAGAAAAGAAACTTCGTATTGAAGACGCGCTTAACGCAACAAAGGCTGCAGTTCAAGAAGGTATCGTTCCCGGTGGTGGAATCGCGCTTATCTCAACCGTTAAGGCTATTAAAGAATATGCTGACACGTTAAGTGGCGACCAAAAGACGGGCGCAGAAATCGTTCTTAAAGCAGTTCAAGCACCATTAAACAAATTGCTACTAACGCAGGTCTTGACGGCTCTGTAATTCTTAACGAAGTATTAAAGGCTAATAAAGTTAACTTTGGTTTTAACGCGCTCACCAACGAATATACCGATATGGTAGAAAGCGGTATTATCGATCCAACTAAGGTTACGAGAACGGCTCTTATGAATTCCGCATCTGTTGCAGGTGTATTCTTAACTACCGAATCAGTTGTTGCTGATATTAAAGAACCCGTAACAGCACCTGCAATGCCTGCAGGCGGAATGGGCTTTTAAGCGATATAAACACTAACTTTCTTTTTCAATGCTGAAAAAGAAACAAAAAGGCTTGGGGAATTGCGATTTTCCCCAAACCCCTTAAAACGCAAAAAACGGCTTAAGTAACTAAGCCGTTTTTTATATTAATTATTTCTTTGTTATTTTTTATAGCATAATTATATGCTATTGCTGTTCCACTTTTGGTTTTTGTTTTAGGAGTGTAATTATTGTCGAAATAGAATAAACAATATTCACTATGATTTATCATATATTCGTTTCGTTTTATGTAGTTAAGTTTACTGCTATTTCCATTTTTATCAAAATATATAGAATCTTCGTAAAACTCTCGCAAATAATCTAAGTAATCCTTCGATATGAATGGGTATTCTGCTCGTATATAAATTCTTTTAATATTTGGGTAATCTACTTTAATTTCCGTTATAATATCATAACATAAAGAATTAAATTGTCCTTTACTACCGAAAAGAAAGGTTGAAACACCCTTGTTCCTTATTAAACGTAATACATTTTTTCTAATAGTTTCTTTTAAGCTTTCAGTAATTTCAATTTCTCTGTGACCTATAATCGAACAAGTTTTTATCATAACTCTAAATAAATAAGTGATTTTTATACATAATAATTAGGCAATGCCTAATTGTCAAGCATTTGTTAGGCGATACCTAATATAATAAAAACATGGATAAAAACTTAGACTTAATTATTAGCGAAAATATTAAAAGAGAAATAGAGCAGTCGGGAATCAAGAAAAGTGAAATCGCTTTGGCTCTTGGCGTTTCCCGTGCGACTGTTTCACAGTATCTTTCGGGTAGGGCGCAACCAACACTTGCAAACTTGTCAAAGCTTTGCACTATTTTGGATTGTTCGGCTGACGATATCTTATGTGTTAAACGTGGTGAATAATTATTCAAAATTAAAACGGCTTAAGTAACTAAGCCGTTTTTTGTTTATTTGTTTTTATGTTCATATGGGGAGATAAGCATACGCTACCGCTAATAAAACTGCGGGGAGCATGTTGGCAACCTTAACTTTATTTGGGAATAAAAGGTTGAGTCCTACACAGAAGATGAGCACCGAGCCAACGTAAGAAAGATTATTTAACGCGCCGTCTGATAGAATTGGACCTATAAAGTATCCGAGTAGGGTAAACAAACTTTGTATAACGAACACGGGTATTGCCGAGAAGATACAACCTTTTCCGAGTGTAGACGTTAAGACGATAACCATTATAAAGTCTAAAACCGATTTAGCAAGAAGAATGCTATAATCACCGTAAATGCCGTCTTCGATAGAGCCTATAATTGTCATTGCGCCCACGCAAAAGGTGATTGAAGCGGTTAAAAATCCTTGGGTAAATGTAGCGTCTTCTGCTGTGTTATCGTCAGCAGATTTTTTGGCGGTTTTTGCTTTTAACCAGTCGCCGAGTTTTTCCATGCCCTTATCGATATTGATTAGTTCGCCGATTAAAGTTCCCAAAGCCATGCAAATTATCATCATTAGCATGCCTTGTGTGGAAAACTTGCCGTTATCGTAAACGAGCATTTTTTCTAACACTCCGCCAATTCCTATAAACAGAGTGCTTACGCCACATGCAGTTATAAGGGCAGTTTGCAATCGCTTGCCGATTAGTTTACCAAAGAATAAACCGATAACGCCACCGACGATTACTGCGCCTGTATTTATTAAAGTTCCAAGTCCTATCATAAATTTACCTTAAAAAAGACGGAGTGTTCTCCGCCTTTTCTTTTTTGTATTTTAGGGAGTAACCCTGTTGATGTCGCGTGGGAACATGGTTGCTTCACGAACGTTCTTAAAGCCGAGCAAGTGCATTGTAAGTCTTTCTAAGCCGATACCTAAACCGCCGTGGGGTGGTGCGCCGTATTTGTGGAGCATAAGGTATGTTTCAAAGAGTTCGGGATTCATTCCGCACTTTTCCATTTTAGCAACTTGTTCTTTGTAATCGTGAACACGTTGTCCACCACTCGTGATTTCTAAGCCTCTAAACAACAAGTCGAAAGACAAGGTGTATTCGGGGTCAGCAGGATCATCCATAGTGTAGAAAGGACGCTTTTTAGATGGATAGTGGGTTATAAAGATAAAGTCGCTGTTAAGTTCTTTCTTAGCGTATTTGCCGAGCAATTCTTCTTCGGTTGGGTCAAAGTCTTTCATATCACTTGGAGTGTATTTAAACTTCTTCATGATAAGTTCTTTTGCGTCCATAAACTTCATAACGGGAATAGCGTCTATTTCAGGAATGTCTGCATGGAGTAATTCCACTTCGTTTTGATATTCCGTTTTAAGAAGATTCATGATGTATTTAAGTGCGCCCGTTTCCATGTTCATAATATCTTCAAACGAATTGATGAAGCCCATTTCAAGGTCCATAGAAGTATATTCGTTAAGGTGACGAGAAGTATCGTGATGTTCTGCACGGAATACGGGGGCAATCTCGAAAACTCTACCGTAAACGCCAACGAGCGCTTGCTTGTAAAGTTGGGGAGATTGTGCAAGATAAACTTCCTTGCCAAAGTAATCGAGCTTAAATACGTTAGTTCCACCTTCAGCGCCTGCATAGTTGATTTTTGGCGAACGAATTTCGGTAAAACCGTTTTTCATAAGGTATTCTCTAAAACCCCTTGCGATACCTTCTTGAATCTTAAAGATTGCTCTTTCTTTTGGGTTTCTCATAGAAATTGGACGAAGGTCCAAAACTGTTGACAACTGAATGTTGTCAAGTTGCTTTTTATTGATAACGATGGGCAAACCTTCGGCAGGTAGAGAAAGAATATCTATGCCGTGAATTTGCATTTCGTATCTCTTGTTGCCCTTAGCGTCAACGCTTGCAACTACTTTACCGGTAACTTTAACGCACGCTTCTTCGCAAAGTCTATCGTCCCAACGGTAATCTGAAAAAGATGGTTCGTATACGCATTGAATAAGGTCTCTTGAAGTTCTTACAATAACGAAAGCAAAACCCGTCATTTCACGAATACGGTGAATGTTACCTTTTATGCTTACAACTTGACCATCGTATGATGGAAAGTCACAAAATTCTACGGTGTCCTTTATAATATTGCCGTTAATTTTTTCCATAACGTTCTCCTACATGTAATTAAACTACATAGTATAATACCACTTTTTTTAGTGCAATGGCAAGTGTTTAGGGGAAATTAAATATCTTTATATGCAAAATTCCCATTAAAAAATATTGAAATATAAAAATAATTGTGTTAGAGTATAATATATTTATTAAAAGGATGGCAAAAGAAATGAAAATAGCAGTTTCAGTTGAATCTACGAGTGATTTATCTCAAAGCCTTTTATCTAAATACGACGTTAAGGTTATTCCTTATCAGATTTCCATAGGCGATAATTATTTTAAAGACGGTGAACTATCTACCGAAGAAATTTTTGCAGAGGTTGATAAAACGGGCGTTCTTCCAAAGACCACCGCTCTTAACGAGTTTGAATATACCGAATATTTTGAAGAATTATTAAAAGAATACGACGCAGTAGTGCACGTATGTTTATCGAGCGGACTTTCAAGTTCTTGCGGAAACGCTTTCGCGGCTGCAAACAACGTTAAAAACGTTTTCGTTGTAGACAGTAAAAGTCTTTCTACGGGTATAGGTCTTCTTGCTATCTATGCAAGGGAACTTGCTAACCAAGGCGTTGAACCCAAGGATATTCAAGAAAAGGTTCAGGCAAGAGCAGAAAAACTTCAAGTAAGTTTTATCGTTGAAAGATTAGACTATCTATATAAGGGCGGAAGATGTAACGCAATGGCGCTTCTTGGCGCAAACATTTTCCATATCCGTCCAAGAATAGTTGTTAAAGACGGAAAGATGGGTTCTGATAAAAAATATCGCGGACCTATGGGCAAGGTTATTGAAAAATACTGCAACGAAGTTCTTGAAGAGTTTGACACTCCCGACCTTGATAAGGTGTTTATAACCTACACGAGTGCAACTCCCGAAATGCTTGACGCGGCTGAAAAGGCTTGTCAAAATGCAGGCTTTAAGCAAATTTACAAGACTTTCGCAGGTGGAACTATCGCAAGCCATTGCGGTGCGCATACGCTCGGTATTTTATACTTTAACGACGGAGAGTAATTATGAAAGAGTTGATTTTAAAATTAGCAACGGCTATAGGTGTTTCTGAACTTTTAGCATGGGTAATCGCCATAGGTGGTGCAGTAGTTGTTTTGGCTATAATTATTGGCATTATCGTAGCGTGCGCAAAGAGTAAGGCAAAGAAAAAGGCAAAAGCGCAAAAACAACCTGAAAAACCCGCGGAAACAGAACAAGTTGTAGAGCAACCTGTTGTAAAAGAAGAAAAGCAAGAACAACCCGTTCAAAAACCCCAAGAAAAACCTGTTTCGAAAACGGAAAAAGCGCCCGTTAAAAAGGCGACTGAACAACCCAAGAAAGAGCCTAAAAAACTCAACGGAAAGTGGGTTATTGCTATAAAAAGAGAAAACGAATACATAGCTCAACTTTTAGCAAGTAACGGCGAAGTTATGCTTAACAGTGAAGTATATTCTTCGGTTGACGGAGCAAGAGCGGGCATCAATACCATTAAAAACGGTGTAGAAAACGGTAAGTTCGTAGTTTACAACGATAAGAGTGGAGAAAGTTACTTTAAGTTAAAGTCTGCTGGCAACAAACTTTTGTGTGCTGGTGAAATTTATAAGACTAAAGAAGGTTGCCTTTCTGCTATTGAATCGGTTAAGCGTATTTACAAAAATTCACCCGTTATGGACGGAATTGTTGAAGGTCAAAAGTTCATCGACTACACTCCCGTTAAAATCACCGACGGTAACGTTGGCGGTGCAAAGGGTAAGTGGAAGATAGAGCAGGGCGCTCACGGTGGCTTCTTTGCCCGTCTATATGCTAACAACGGTCAAGTTATGCTTTCAACTGAAGAAGTTTCTAAAAAGGCTACCGCTCTTTCTGCGATTGAAGCCGTTAAGAAAAACTCTCTCGAAGGCAATTTTATAATTGATAAGGATAAGTTCGGAAGATTTTACTATAAACTTAGAAACGTTCAAAAATCGGTTATTTGCATAGGCGAAGCATACGATTCGTTAGATACTTGCATAAACGCGCTTGAATCTGTTAGAAAATTCGCTCTTAACTCGGCGCTTGTGTAAAAAGTTTAAAAAGTGCTAAAAAACGTTTGACAAGACGTGCAAAATTTTGTATTATATATTTGCTTAAAGCAGAAGTTACCCTTCTCGCCGACGGAAAAGTTCGCTCGGCTCAATACTTAAAAACGCCTATCTTGGCGTATTTATCGCGTATTGTATCAGGTTGCTTTTGTTATAAGCAACCTGTTTTTTATTCCTATTAGGAAAATTTATTGGAGAGGTGCAAAACCATTAAAAGGGAACATCAAATCAACGAAGAAATTCGTGACAGGGAAGTCCGTCTTATAGGTGACGACGGTGCGCAATTAGGAATTATGTCTTCAAGACAAGCGCAAGAAATTGCAGACGAAAAGGGCTTAGACTTGGTTAAAATTTCACCCGCGGCTAATCCACCCGTTTGCAAAATTATGAACTATGGCAAATTCCTTTTTGAACAAGCAAAAAGGGCAAAAGAAGCTAAGAAAAACCAAAAGGTTATAGAAATTAAAGAAGTTCAACTTTCTATGACTATCGACGTTGGTGACCTTAACGTTAAGGCAAAACAAACCTTAAAGTTCTTATCCCAAGGCAACAAGGTTAAGGTTTCTATGAGAATGCGTGGTCGTCAAATGACTCACTCAGAACTCGGTATCGACGTTATGAATAGGTTCTTCGAACTTGTTAAAGAACAAGGTCAAATGGAAAAGAAACCGCTCATGGAAGGCAGAAACATCT
The DNA here is from genome assembly GCA_017501885.1 of Clostridia bacterium. Lineage (GTDB taxonomy): Bacteria > Bacillota > Clostridia > Christensenellales > Borkfalkiaceae > UBA1259. Next base: position 28,059 of record JAFVWA010000074.1, read on the forward strand.
GGATGATGCTCGTGCCTAACAAAGCGTAACTGAAATAAAAAACTTACGGAGGGTATTATTATGCCGAAAATGAAAACCAAAAGTGCGGCTAAAAAAAGATTTAGAACTACCGCAACCGGCAAGATTAAACGTGCTTGCTCTGGTAAAAACCACATCTTAACTAAGAAAGACAGAAAGAGAAAGAATAATCTCTGTGACGGCGCATTCGTAGATGCAACTCAACAAAAGACTATTCAAACGCTCATTTACAATAAGTAAGGAGGACACGGGATATGCGTATTAAAAGAGCTGTTAACGCTGTTAAAAAGCGTAGAAAAATATTAAAACTCGCTAAAGGTTACTTTGGTGGAAGAAGCAAGAGATATAGAGTAGCTCGTGAAGCCGTTATGAAGGCACAAATGTATGCTTACATCGGCAGAAAGGCTAAAAAACGTGATTTCCGCTCTTTGTGGATTGCAAGAATCAACGCTGCTTGCCGTATGAACAATCTTTCTTACAGCAAGTTCATGTTTGGCTTAAAGAACGCAGGTATCGCTCTTAACAGAAAGGTTTTAGCTGAAATCGCTGTTTCTGACGTTGCTGCATTCACCGCACTCTGCGAAAAAGCAAAAGCTAACTTAAAATAGTTTTAACTTAAAAAGCCTACCCTATTCGAGTAGGCTTTGTTGTAATTAAAATGATAATTTCTAAACAAAACTCTCTCGTTAAAGAAGCGCGTTCTTTGGAGAGCAAAAAATTCCGCGATAGTTTAAACCGTTACCTTGTAGAAGGTGTTAAAATGGTTAATGAAGCTTTTTTATGCGGTCAAGAAGTTTTATCGGTTATCTGCACGGAAAAAGGCTTAGCAAAGCTTAACTTAAACGGCTTTGAGCCAACTCTTGTTAGCGAACAAGTTTTCGAGTATATAAGTGGTGAAAAATCTCCGCAAGGCGCTTTGGCTATACTTAAAAAGCCACAGCCCAAAAAGTGCTTGGGGAGTTGTTTGTTTCTCGACGGGGTATCCGATCCGGGAAACGTCGGCACGATAATTAGGACTATGGCGTGCGCAGGGTATAATACCGTGTATTTAACCCAAGACTCAGCCGATCCATATTCGCCAAAAGCCGTGCGTTCAAGTATGAGCGGTATTTACCACGTAAATACTGTATACGTAGATAGAGAAAAAATAAAAGAAGTTATCGACCTTCCGATAATCGTTGCAGACATGAACGGTGTAAACGTTTTTGAAAAAAAACTTAAAGGCGATTTTTGTTTGGTTATAGGAAATGAAGCTCACGGAGTGAGTGACGTGGTTAGAAACATTGCCACTACCACCGTTAAAATTCCTATGAGGGAAGGTATGGAAAGCCTAAACGCAGGCGTTTCCGCAGGTATACTAATGTATACTCTTAAAAATTCAAATTAAGGAGAACACAAATGTCAGGACACAGTCATGCTGCAAATATCGCAGCTAAAAAGGCTAAAACAGACGCTGCAAAAGGTAAAATCTTTACCAAAGTGGGCAGAGAAATAGCAGTTGCTGCTAAATCTAACCCCGATCCTTCAACCAACAGCAAACTTGCTGACGCTATTGCAAAAGCAAGAGCAGTTAACATGCCTAACGACAACATTAAAAGATGTATCGCAAAGGCTGCTGGGGATATGGCTTCGGACAACTACGAAGAATTGACCTACGAAGGATACGGCCCTGCTGGTAGCGCAGTTATTATTAAGGCGCTCACCGACAACAAAAATAGAACTGTTGACTACGTTAGAACGGCTATGAGAAAGCACGGTGGTTCTTTGGGTAACGCAGGTTGCGTTTCTTTCACGTTTACCACTATGGGTATAATCGTTATTGAAAGAACTCCAGACCTTGATGAAGACGTTATTATGGAATACGCTTTAGACGCTGGTGCAGACGATTTCCTTTCAGAAGACGATGCTTTTGAAATTCACACTTCTGTTAGCAGTTTCTCTCAAGTTCGTAAATACTTAGAAGACAAGGGCTTAAATTTCTTCAAGGCTCAAATTGAAATGGTTTCTCAAAACATGATTACTTTAGAAGGGGACGACCTTGCTAAGTTCCAACGTTTAATCGACGCTTTAGAAGACTTAGACGACGTTCAAGAAGTATATCACAACGTTGACCTTCCTATTGAAGACGAAGAATAATTTAATTTAACTTACATAAAATCAGCCTTATTGCTGATACTTGTGGTATCGGCGGTAAGGTTGTTTTTTATTAAAAGCAAAGCATCCGTAAATTACCTGCCGTTTATATAGCGCAGGCGTTTACGGAATCTCCGCAAACGGTTGCGGAGAAAAAGGGTAGTTTTTTACCCTTTTTTAGTTTTAAATGGTGTTTTTAAGCGTTTTTTCATTAGTGAAAAGCTAACGATAAAAATTTTTTGGACTTTTTTTAGGATTTTAAGTTTTTTTCAATAAAATTGTGATAAAATAATAATACCTTAGAATAAGGAGAAATTTAATGAAAAGATTTCTTGGAATTTTAGCAACGTTAATGTTCTCGATATCTTTGTGCATTTTCGTAGGGGGATGCGCATTTGGTAGCGAATGCTCTTTTATAAAAGATACGGGAGATATCAGCGATTTACCTGATTCGGCTATCGTGTCGCAAAACGTTACTATCGGTTACAATACCGCAAGTGATAGTGAAAGAGTAGAACTCTCTATGGTAGACGCCGTTGCAAAAGTAGAACGTTCGTCTGTTGCCGTTTACACAGGCACGGGCGGTGCAGGTAGCGGTGTTTTAATCGAAGTTTCTGAAAACGGCGCTTCATCACCTATAAAAACGCACGTTTACATTATTACAAACCATCACGTTATATCGTCCAAGGGCGTTATAAACGTAGTTATTCCCGATACTGATTACTCTTACGAAAACGAAGATTATATCTTTGCAGGTCTAATTGGGGAATCTAACCTTACGCCTTATTACGTATACGATACCGATAGAGTTATGGATACGGCTATAACTTTGGTTGGAAGCGATATGGAGTCTGACGTAGCCGTTCTTAAACTCGACTTGTCTAAGCGTGCGTTGTCGGGGAACAAACTTTCTTACGACAACTTGGTTACGGCAAAAATTCCACCTGCAACCTATTCGGCTCGTCGCGGTGAAACGGTTTTTGCAATCGGCAACCCCACGGGTAGTCTTCCTGGCACCGTTTCTTCGGGTATAATCTCTTACTTAGAACGTGAAGTTAGCGTGGAAAACGTAGGCTCTATGAAACTTATGCAAATAGACGTTCCAACAAACCCAGGTAGTTCGGGCGGTGGACTTTATAACCTTTACGGTGAACTTATAGGAATTACCAACTCAGGCTTAGAAGAAAAACACGGCTTAAACAATGCTATTCCTATCTCTGTTATTGGTAACGACGGCATTGATAACGGCTTTGTAAACGTCGCTCGCTCGCTAATTGCAACTTGCACGTATAGTGAAGACGACGGCAACTTTGGTTATATCACGGGTAGAAAAGAAAAACTCGGCTTTACGGTAACCAAGAAAGAAGAAGGTGGAAAGGAATACGTAAACGTTGTAAGTATAACCGCAAACAGCATTGCGTCTACTTCTGGCTTAAAGGTAAACGACGTTATTACAAAATTAAAAATCAACAACACCGAATACACTATTTCAACGTATGAACAATTTACTTCGCTTATGGGCAGTATCAAAATTGGTGATAAGATTGTTTTAACCGTTCCAAGAGTATCAGTTGTTAATCAACAAAACGTAACGATAGAATTTACCATTCGTCAATATATTTTCTGCGATACGGGGATATATAACGCAACCTGATAAAATAATTTAATTATATACGGCAAGGCGACTAAAAAGCCTTGCCGTTTTTATATATTCCATTGACTTTTTACGCTAAATTGTTTACAATAATAGAGTATGATTATAGTAGGTTTCGACCCTGGCTTGGCAACGCTGGGCTATGGGGTAATAAAAAAAGATAATAGGCATAAACCCGAAATGATTGACTACGGAATTATTTCTACCCCTAAGGAAGAAAATCTCGCAGTTAGATTAGCGCTACTTGAAAAGGGGATAAAGCAAGTCATCGATAAGTTTAAGCCTGATGAAATCGCTATGGAAGAACTGTTCTTTGCAAAAAACGTCAAGACGGCGATAGCCGTTGCGCACGCAAGGGGAGTTTTGCTTTTGACTGCAAATAAGGAATGCGGTAGAATTTTTGAATACACTCCGCTCCAAATAAAACAAGCGCTTACCGGTTATGGCAGGGCAGATAAAAAACAAATTCAAGCAATGGTAAAATCCTTTTTGGGGTTAAAGAGCATTCCGCGTCCCGACGATGCTGCCGACGCTTTGGCGGTTGCTCTCTGCCACGCGCAAACTAATAAACTTGGCGGACTGTTTAAGATATAAAGGAGAAATATGATAGGGTATTTAAAAGGCAACGTTTTAACTTGTGAAAACGGCATTATATTACTTGAAAATAACGGAGTTGGCTACGAGATAAGTTGTTCAGCTTCCGTTTATCAAAAACTTTGTTCAGAGAAAAAGGGCGAAGTTTATACCTATATGGCTGTTCGTGAAGACGGTGTTTCGCTTTTCGGTTTTATTTCTCCCGAAGAAAAGAACATGTTCTTAAAACTCATATCGGTATCTGGGGTTGGCCCCAAAATGGGCATAACCGTTTTATCGGGGTTATCCCTTCCCGAACTCGTTACAAAGATTGCCACGCAAGACGTTAAGGGGTTATCAAAAGTAAAAGGGCTTGGCAAAAAGACGGCTGAGCGCATCATATTAGAACTTCGTGAAAAAATCGGTTGCGTAGACCAAGCGACGGGCGAAGTGCTACTCTTTAACGATAAGCCTGTTGAAGAAAGCGTTAACCAAGATGCAGTTGTTGCACTTATGAGTTTAGGGTTTACCAAAGCCGAAAGCGTGGGCGCTGTTAAAAAGGCGCAAGACGCAGGCGAAACGCAAATAGAAAAAATAATCGCTCTTGCAATTAAGAGTATGAAATAGTTATGGTTATGGAAGAAGAAAGATTAGTTACAAGCACAAAAAGTGAAGAAGACGTTATAGAAAACGTTCTACGTCCAAAGTCAATGGAAGGTTACGTAGGTCAAGAAAAGGTCAAGGACAATATCTTGGTCAGTATAAACGCGGCAAAACTTCGTGGAGAAGCTATGGACCACGTTCTTTTATACGGGCCACCCGGACTTGGTAAAACAACGTTGGCACACATTATAGCAGGCGAACTCGGTTCGCAAATAAAAATCACGAGCGGACCTGCAATAGAAAGAGCAGGGGACTTAGCCGCAATACTTACCAACCTCAACGAAAGGGACGTGCTTTTTATTGACGAAATTCATCGCCTAAACCACAACGTTGAAGAAATTTTATATCCAGCAATGGAAGACTATACCTTAGATTTTATCATAGGTAAAGGACCTTCTGCACAGAACGTGCAACTCCCACTTCCTAAGTTTACGCTTATAGGCGCAACCACCAAAGCAGGTAGACTTTCTTCTCCGCTTAGAGATAGGTTTGGCGTTATTTGTCGTTTGGAAAACTATTCGGTTGAAGAACTCACCGAGATAGTAGAGCGCTCGGCAGTTAAACTTGGCGTTCAAATGGAAAAGTCGGCGGCGGTAGAAGTTGCTAAGCGTAGCCGTGGCACGCCAAGAATCGCTAATAGACTTTTAAGGCGCGTTCGCGACTATTCGATTGTTAAAGGGCACGAAGAAGTGTCTTTATCAGATGCGAAAGCATCTCTCAAAATGTTAGAGATTGACGATTTGGGGTTGGATGCAATCGACATTAGACTTATGCAGTCAATGGTAGAAAAGTTTAACGGTGGCCCTTGCGGTTTAGACACGCTTGCTGCAACTGTTAACGAAGACGCAAACACCATTGAAGACGTTTACGAGCCATACTTATTGCAACTCGGCTTTATTGCGCGCACGCCACGTGGCAGAGTGTTGCAAAAGAAAGGCTATGAACATATTGGCTTAAAGTATCCCGAAGGCAAAAAGGAGCAGGAAGACGAGTAATGAGAACGGACGATTTTGATTATAATCTTCCCCCCGAACTTATAGCGCAAACTCCCGTCTATCCAAGAGACAGTTCAAGACTTTTGGTGTTCGATAGGCAAAACGACAAAATAGAACATAAGCATTTTCACGACGTCGTAGATTACCTTAAAAAGGGCGACGTTTTGGTTATAAACGACACCAAGGTTTTACCTGCAAGAACGTTTGCTTACACCAAAAACGGCGGTAAGGTAGAAGTGCTACTATTAAAGCGCTTTAATTTAACCGACTGGGAAGTTTTAGTAAAGCCTGGCAAAAAGGCAAAACCTGGAACAAAACTAATTTTTAATCAAGAACTTTCTTTGGAAGTTTTATCCACTATCGAAGAAACGGGAAGCCGTAAGGTTAGGTTTAGTTTTGACGGCGTTTTTGAAGATATACTATCTCGCATAGGCGAGATGCCCTTGCCACCATACATAACCGAAAAACTTAAAGACCAAGAGCGTTATCAAACGGTTTACGCTAAAACGGACGGTTCGGCAGCCGCGCCAACGGCAGGGCTTCATTTTACACAAGAACTTTTGCAAAAGATTAAAGATAAAGGCGTAGAGATTGTTCCCGTGTTGCTACACGTAGGCTTAGGAACGTTTCGTCCCGTCAAGGTTGACGACGTTACAAACCACCACATGCACTCTGAGTTTTATGAAGTTAGCCAAATGTCTGCCGAAATTATTAATAAGGCAAAACGAGAAGGTAGGCGCATTATAGCAGTTGGAACGACAAGCGTTCGCACCTTAGAGAGCGCTACGGGGGAAGACGGCTTTGTAAAAGCGCAAAAGGGGGATACGGATATTTTTATTTATCCACCTTATAAGTTTAAGTGCGTAGACGCACTTATAACTAACTTCCACTTGCCAAAATCAACTCTTTTAATGTTAGTGTCATCCCTTTCAACAAGAGAAAAAATACTTGAAATTTACAATACCGCTGTCTCTGAAAAGTATCGTTTCTTTTCTTTCGGCGATGCTATGTTTATTTTATAAACTTTCTAAATTATTTGCTTTGTATTAAAAATATGGAAAAATTTTACTTTGAACAACTAAAACAAGATAGTAAGACGGGTGCGCGTGCGGGTATACTTCATACTCCGCACGGCGATATCTTAACGCCTACTTACATGCCTGTTGGCACGCAAGCCACCGTTAAGGGGGTTACTCCGCAAGGACTTAAAGATGCTAAGTCGCAAATCATTCTTGCAAACACCTATCACTTATACATGCGCCCGGGCGACGAACTCGTTAAGAAGGCGGGTGGCTTACATAAGTTTATGGCGTGGGATAGACCTATTCTCACCGATAGCGGTGGATTCCAAGTTTTCTCACTCGCTAAACTTAACAAGATAAAAGACGACGGTGTTTGGTTTAACTCTCACGTAGACGGAAGCAAACACTTTATATCCCCAGAAAAGGCTATGGAAATTGAAAACAACCTTGGGGCAGATATCATTATGGCGTTTGACCAATGTTCGGAATACGGCGCTGACTATGCAAAAAGCCGTGAGGCTATGGATAGAACGCTTAAATGGTTAGACCGTTGCTATAATCATCACAAAAACCCAAACCAAGCGCTTTTCCCAATCGTTCAAGGCAACGTGTATAAAGACCTTCGCTTGACGAGTTTGAAAGAAACCTTGCCTTACGCAAAATACGGTATAGGTATAGGCGGACTTTCAGTTGGCGAGCCAAAAGAAATTATGTATGACGTTATGGACGAACTTCTTCCACACTATCCCGTAAACATGCCAAGATACCTTATGGGGGTAGGAAGCCCCGACTGTTTAGTTGAAGGCGTTAAGCGTGGTATTGATATGTTCGATTGCGTTTTGGCAACGAGAATTGCTCGAAACGGCACGGCACTTACTTCTAACGGAAAGGTGGTTGTAAGAAACGGAATTTACAAAGAAGACTTTACCCCTCTCGATAGCGAATGTGATTGTTATGCTTGTCAAAACTACTCTAAAGCATATCTTCGCCATATGATTAACGTGGGCGAAATGATGGGCGGAATGATGATAAGTCTTCACAATATCACCTATCTAAACAACCTTATGGCAAGAATACGTGAAGCCATTATGCAAGACTCGTTTAGTGAGTTCGTAGAAGAATTTTACGCAAAGACGGGCGATACATACAAGAGATATTAAGGAGAGATTATGATTAAACATATAGTTTGTTTTAAGTTAAAAGAAGGTGAAGACGTTCATAAGGCGGCGGAAGTTCTTCGTTCTATGAAAGGGAAAGTTCCCACCGCATTAGAAATCGAAGTTGGCGAAGACTTCTTAAAAAGTGAACGTTCTTACGATATAATTTTGCAAGTAACCCTTAAAGATAGGACAGCGCTTGATGAATATCAAAACGATCCATACCATTGTGAAGTGGTTAAAAAGCACATGCACGCCGTTCGTCAAAGTTCAGTTGCGGTAGATTACGATATATGATAAAAGCCGTTATGCTTGATATCGACAACACTTTGCTTGATTTTTCAAAGTGTTCGTATCTTTCGATGCAAAAATCTTTTGCTCAGCACGGCTTGCCTTTTAGTGAAAAGGTTTTTAACACGTTTACTAAGGTTAACGAAGAGCTTTGGAAAAGCATAGAAAGGGGCGAGTATACTCGTGACCAACTACATAAAGAGCGTTGGAACAAAATTTTCGGAATGCTTAATATCGATTACGACGGAGTTAAGGTAGAACAGTCTTTCTTAGAAAACCTTTACGACTGCGTAGTTGTTATTGACGGAGCGGTAGAACTCGTTAAATATCTTTCTTCAAAGTATCCCGTGTATACCGCGTCTAACGCGCCAAACGACCAGCAATATAATAGACTTAAAATTTCGGGGATTTATCCATATTTAACAAAGGTGTTTACTTCGGAAGCGCTCGGCGTGGATAAGCCCCAAAAAGAGTTTTTCGACAAATGCTTTGCACAAATGGACGGAGTGTTGCCCGAACAAACGATAATGATTGGCGACTCGCTAACGGCAGATATTAAGGGCGGAAAGTTATACGGAATGCAAACGCTTTGGTATAACCACGACAAAGTTTTAGAGCCAGAGCAAAAATTTTACGATTATAAGGTGGATAGCCTTAATCAAATAAAAAACATATTATAATTGGTAATCATGAGCGTAATTCAAAATGCCGACTACCTTTCCGTGTTAGAACAATCAGGGGTTTTGTCCTTTGTTCCTAACGGAAACAGTATGTGGCCGTTTATCAAAAACCGTTCGCAAACGGTAATAATCAAAAAAAGCACGGGCGTTTTTAAGAGTAAAGACGTGGTGTTTTTCCGTAGAGAAGACGGCTCTTTCGTTCTGCATAGGGTTATGCAAGTTTTTCCCGAATACCTAATAGTTAAAGGGGATAGCCAAATAAACCCCGAAAAGGTGGACGTAAACAACGTGTTCGGTGTTTTAGACGGCTTTTATAAGGGTAAAAAATATATCCCCGTAACCGATAAAAAATACCAAAAAAAGGTTGACGCTTGGTGTAAAAACACCTTGCTTACAAGACTAAGAAAAAAATTGTTTTATTTTACAAACAGATTAAAAAGAATTTTCAAAAAGAGAGATAAATAATAATGAACGATTATTTATTAAACGTTGGCAAGAATGCTAAAAAAGCCTCGCAATCACTTTTGAACGTAAGCGAAGAACAACTAAATAAAACGCTTTTAACGGGCGCTAAACTCATAAGAGAAAACAAAGGCTATCTTCAAAAAGCAAACGCTATCGACATCGAAAATGCCAAACTTAAAGGTCAAAGCGCAGGCTTTATAGATAGGCTTACGCTATCCGACAAGGTTATCGAAGGGGTTGCCGTTGGAATGGAACAAGTGGCTACTCTTAAAAGCCCTGTGGGAAGCGTTTCATATTCTTACCAAGATGACGAACAAGGCTTTGCCTTGCAAAAGAAAGCCGTTCCTTTTGGGGTTATAGGTATTATTTACGAATCTCGCCCCAACGTTACGGCAGACGCGTTTGCGCTATGCTTTAAGACGTCTAACGCCGTTATCTTAAAGGGTGGAAGCGACTCGATAAACTCAAATAAAGCCATGGTAACCGTTCTTAAAAAGGCATTGGAGCAAAACGGAATCGACCAAAACGCCGTTAGCCTAATCGAAGACACTTCAAGGGAAACGACGGTGGAGTTTATGAAAATGAATAAATACGTTGACCTTCTTATCCCAAGGGGAAGCGCGTCCTTGATAAACTCTGCGCTTCAAAACGCCACCGTTCCTATAATTGAAACGGGCACGGGAAACTGCCACGTATACGTTGATAATACCGCAGACGTAACCAAGGCGGTCAACATAATTTTCAATGCGAAAACCCAACGTTACAGCGTTTGTAACGCGTGCGAATCACTAGTTATTCACTCTGAAATTTTGCAAAAGGCATTGCCCCAAATTGCAAAGGCATTAGAACAAAAACAAGTGGTCATTCGCGCAGATGAACGCGCGTTCGACGTGATACAGGACTATCCTTACTTAGAAAAAGCAACCGATAAGGACTTTTTCACCGAGTATGGCGACGCTATTATTTCGGTAAAGACGGTTGACTCGTTAAGTCAGGCGATAGATCACATAAACGAACACTCTACCAAGCATTCTGAGTGTATAGTAACTGAAACTGAAAAGAACGCGGAAATGTTCTTAAACGAGATAGACTCGGCTTGTGTTTACCACAATGCTTCAACAAGGTTTTCGGACGGGTTTCAGTTTGGGTTAGGCGCAGAAATAGGCATTTCTACCCAAAAACTCCACGCAAGAGGACCTATGGGGCTTGGCGCGTTGGTAACTTATAAATACGTTGTTAAAGGCAACGGCGCAGTTAGAAAATAGTTAAATTTGACACTTTTTAGCCCACCGCAAATGCGGTGGGCTTGTGCATTGTAAAAAAACTTGACAAAATCGTCGGGGGTGGGGTATAATCGATTCAGTATAACTATTCGGGGGAACCGAATAAAGGAGATTTTTAATGAAAAAGAGTTTGTTAAGATTTTTTGCTCTCCTTTTGACGCTGACCGTAAGCGTTAGCGTGTTCGTTGGTTGTGGCGGTGGCGACGACAATGGTGGCGGACACACTCATACGTTTAGCGAAGAATGGGCACACGATGAAACTCATCACTGGCACGAGTCAACTTGTGGTCACGAAGATGCGGTTGTGAAAGTAGCGCATACATACGGTGAAATCATAGTTGACGAGCCTGCAACACCTACCAAGAAAGGTTACGGACACAAGACCTGTTCTGGTTGTGGTATAACCAAATACAACATAGAAGTTGAATTTGTTGTTGATCCTAACGCAGACGTAACGTTGGTTTTTGACGTTCGTGGTGGACAAGCAATAGATCCTGTTACTGTTAAAGCAGGAACGACCATTGACCTTACTCAGTATACCGTTGAAAGAGAAGAACTTGACGGCATTTCTTTTGAAGGCTGGGTAGTTGGCGGTAAAAAGGTAGAGTCAATTGAACTCGTAGGCGATATGGTTGCACACGCATCATATTCTTGCGACGAATATTTGGGGAAACAAAGCATTAAGCTTGGAAGATATCCACAAACGAGAGTTACCGACCAAAGTATTATCGACGCTTTAGACCAAATGGAAATGAGCGACAGAAACTTAGATGGTTACTACGAATATCAAGGCGAAGAATACGCTAAGGAAGTTTGTTTATTCGATTCTTCTTTCGGTTACGAAAAATTCCAAGCATACTACTTTAAGGTAGAGCCTATTACTTGGGTTGGTTCTAACGGCAGATGGACCACTTCGCAAATAATCGACTTTATGGATGAAACTACGTATGCTCAAAGTGTTTTAGAATACTTAAACGGCGATTTCTATAATAGCCTTACCGATGCTGAAAAAGCAGTAATTGGCGACAAGAATCTTAACGAAGAAAATCCATATAAGTTCTATCTTTGGAACGTAGACAATTTTGTATCAAGCCATAGCAGTCAAGCAGATAGAAAATTACCTTTAACCGATTATGCGCTTTGCAAAGACGATACAGAGTTCTATAAAGAAGATAGATTTACTACAAAATATTGGTTATTGAACCCAATCAATAGTTCTGGAATAGATACGGTTAGTTTCTATAACATTGATAAAAACGGCAACTACGAAATAGACGCTACCTACATGGAAAGAGCAGGTTTATTACCTTGCGTTACCTTTGATTTCCAAGGCGTTGAAAAGATGACGGGCGACGATACTATTCGCGTTACCTTTAATTCAAACGGCGGAAGCGAAATTGCTACCAAAACTTTGATTGCTGGCGAAAAATACGACCTTGATACCCCTGAAAAAGAAGGTTTTAACTTTGTAGGTTGGTATAAAGACGAACAACTTACTCAATCAATAAGTGCTTACAATTTCTCAAGCACCAAGAATATGACTCTTTATGCAAAATGGGAAGTTAAGCCCGAAGAACCAGACGTTTATAACGTTGTATACGAACTTAACGGCGGTGCTTTCGATTCTTCGATTACGCTCGATAAAGAGTTCTTAGAAGGCGAAGTAATTACTTTCCCAATTCCAAAGAAAGATTCAACCATTTCTTACGACTACAAGTTTGACGGTTGGTATTTAGAAGAAGATTTCCAAACCAAAATTACTTCAACTGAAGGTTTAGTTGAAAACGTAAAAGTTTATGCTAAATGGAAAGAAGAAGGCAAATACTTCTATATTGAATATAATTTAAGTTACGGCGAATCAATCGTTGAAGAAGATTATCCAATCAAAGTTTTATGTGCAGAAGGCACGATTGATCTTCCTACCGCGCAATATAACGGCTACGTTTTCCTTGGTTGGAAACAAAGGGGCTATGAAGAGTTAATTACTACTCTTAGCACTAATAGATTACCTAACTCAGGTGCTGTTGAGTTAACTCCTTATTGGACAAGAGCATATGAAATTACTTGGAACTTAAACGGTGCAACTTTAGAGAATGAAGACCAATTGCCAGACATGATTTATTCTGGTTGTCCTACTATTGATTTCACTCAGTTCGTTCCACAAAAAGACGGATACAAGTTCATGTATTGGAGCGTTTCTTGGTTAACGGCAGGCAATAAATATGGTGTTGGACATACCGAAACCTTAAGCTTTACAGATGGATTTAACTTGCCAACTACTTCTAGCGAGCCTTACATATCAGCAGTATTTACTCAAGTTCATACTTTAAAACTTGATTTATCGGGTGGTAACGTTGACGGAAACACGGATATCGTAGAAATTGAATTTGGATATAGCCAAGGCGACGTTACTTTCCAAAATCCTGTAAAAGACGGCGCTACGTTGCTTGGTTGGTCAGGTGATTATACTTGTGCTTATGAAGCAACCTATTATGATATGAAATACTATGCGGATAAGATTCTCTTTACGGTAAATGCTGACGGAACCACTACTTTTAATTCAAGAAATGCTATTGTTTCAGATTATTCTACTGGCGAAGATGAATTAAGGTTTGATACCATTTATGCTATATGGGATAAAATAACCGTATCTTTTGAAACGGGTGTTGACGGTGTAACGCTTGATCCCGTAACCATCGGGTATAAAGAAAGTATCAATTTCGATGATGTTGCTTATTCGCTTGGGGTTGTAAATGATAAAAAGTTTGGCGGTTGGTATAGAGATGAAGAGTTGTCTTATAAGTTCACTTCTACTTATTTCTACAAGGACGTTACCGTTTATGCTAAATGGCTTTCAAAACTTACCATTACAATTGTTTATGAAGACGGAACTACTGATGAGCAGTATATATATGAAAGCGAAACAATAGATTCGATTACTTTTGAGATTGGCGACGGCCAATATTTTGGCGGTGCATACTTTGATGCAGAACTTACCAACAAGTTATCTAATTCTCAACTCTCTAACTATAAACCAAAAGGTGATATGACTTTATACGTTGTTAGAAAGAGTCTGTAATATTTATAAGGTTTTTTGCTGAAAAACAAAAAAGTATCAAACAAAAAAGAGCGATTTTTCGCTCTTTTTTTGTTTTTAAATTTTTCTTTTAAAATGTGTCGTAAAAGTCTTGACAAAGGCAAATAATAAGTGTAGAATTTAGATAAAATTAGCAATTAAAACAAAAGAGTGCTAACAAAAAGCCGTTTAATTTGCCAAAGGGGAAAAGTAATGAAACTTTCTGACAGAAAGAAAAAGATTTTACAATACGTTGTAGATGATTATATTTCCACCGCGCAACCGGTATCGAGCAAGAGTATTACCGAAAGGTATATGCAAGATATCAGTTCAGCAACCGTTAGAAGCGAACTCGCAGGGCTTGAAGAAATGGGGTATTTAACCCAACTTCATACGTCGAGTGGACGTGTTCCAAGTATTGAAGCGTATAAACTTTACGTTTCAGAACTAATGGATAAGAGCAAGCTATCCGTTAAGGAACTCGGTTTTATCAAAAGTTCGTTTGAAGAACACGCGGATAACTTAGAATCGGTTGTTCAAAACGCAGTTAAGGTTATTAGCGAACTCACAGACTACACGTCGGTTGGCTATACCGCGCACAACGCTAACGAGAAAATTGTAAAGATTGACATTTTCCGTTACAAATCAAATCAAGCGCTTTTACTTTTAGTTACTGAAAACATATTGATAAGAGATAAGTTTATAGAAATCCCCGAAAGTATGAGTGACGCGCAAATTACCGAAGCAAGCGCAATGCTTTCTAAACTGCTCGTTGGTAAGGAACTTGGCGAAACTATAAAACTTACCGATATAGTAGCGCAAGAGTTTGGAACTTATAGAGAAATTTTTGACAGCGTTATGTCGGCTATTGAAGAATATATTCTTAAAGATAAGGCAGACGTCGTTATGGAAGGGCATGAAAAAACCCTTAAAAACCCCGAATACAACGATGCTGAAAAGGTTAAGAACTTCCTTTCGGTAGTAACGAGTAAAGATAAACTTACCAACCTTTTAGTTAATGATAACGACAACATTGAAATAAACATTAAAATAGGTGGGGAAGGGGACGACAGCGTTCCCGAAGATTGCTCGCTTGTTACCGCAACTTATTCGGCAAGCGGTGTTAAGATGGGAACTTACGGCGTTATAGGACCGCTTAGAATGGACTACCAAAAGGTCGTTTCGGTATTAGAAGGCGTCGGAAAGATTTTAGAAGATATGTTAAAGAAGAAATAGGAGCTAAAATGGAACAAGAAAATATAAACCAAGAAATTAAAAAAGAAGCTCAACCAAAGAAAAGCAAGGCATCAGAAGAAAAGCAAAAACTTCTTGACGAAATTGAAAGCCTAAAAGCGCAAGTAGAAGACTACAAAGACAAATGGA